>CAYTLI010000018.1:0-24427 GCA_964438455.1 uncultured Pseudohongiella sp. | reverse complement strand
CGCTGAAGGCGGGCCAGCTGGTTTCCTTCGACACTGTCGAAGGCCCGAAGGGGCTTCACGCAGCCAATATCAAACCTATCTCTGACAAAGCTGAAGCGGACGGTAGTGCAGCCGAGGCTGACGCCCCTGTGGAAGTAAGCGCCGCAGCAGCAGAGTAAATCTCGCGCCAAGCAACCTTTTCTCCACTCATGCGCTAGCGTGAGCGGCACACTGTTGCCGGCTTTCCTTCCCTTATAGTTTGCTTGCAAGGAAATCTGCAGAATCGTTCGACTATGTCGTCAGTTATATTATTCAACAAACCCTTCGGGGTGCTTTCACAATTTTCCGGTGATGGTTCGATAGCGACACTTGCGGACTTCATTGATGCTCCGGGTTTCTATCCCGCAGGCAGACTGGACAAGGATTCGGAGGGGCTGTTGATACTCACCGATGACGGCAAATTGCAGCAGGCAATCAGCAACCCACGCTACAGGAAGTTCAAGACTTACCTCGCGCAGGTGGAAGGCCAGGCAAGCGAGCAGGCTCTGGCCGGGCTCACTGCTGGCGTTGAGCTGAAAGATGGCTTGACCTTACCCGCAAAAGTTAAAGCTATTCCTGAACCAGAACTGTGGCCACGAAACCCACCGATCAGGTTTCGCAAACAAGTACCTACGAGCTGGCTGGAGATCTCAATTCGGGAGGGGAAAAACCGCCAGGTCAGGCGGATGACTGCCGCGGTCGGCTTGCCTACCCTGCGCCTGGTCAGAACGCGGATAGATCGCTGGTCGCTGGACGATCTGGAGCCCGGGCACTGGCTTCAACTTAAGCTGGATTCCTGAGCTACTGCCAACGCTCGATGGCTTCGGCATCACTCTCACGACTTTCGACCCAATGACTGTCTTCACCAGAGCTCTGTCGCTTCCAGAACGGTGCCTTGCTCTTCAGGAAGTCCATGATGTATTGCGCGGCGTCGAAGGCAGCATGGCGATGAGCGCTCGCAGTCGCCACCATGACAATCTGCTCGCCCGGTTTCAACTCGCCGATCCGGTGAATGACGCGTACCGCAAGCAGAGGCCACTGTGTTTCTGCCTGCTGAATGATCTCCAACAGGCATTTCTCTGTCATGCCCCGATAATGTTCCAGAAACAGGGAGTCAATCTTGCTGCCCTGGTCTTCGGCCTGATACATCTCGCGCACCAGACCGGTAAAAGTAACAACCGCTCCCGCGTCTCCTGCCTGCGCACGCAGTTGCCGGTATTCCTCAGCAATACTGAAGTCTTCATTCTGGATACTGAGCTGATCTGAATTCATCTCTTCATTACCCCCCGGTCATGGGTGGAAAGAACGCCACTTCATCATCTTCAGTTAACTGATAAGTACCATCTACAACTGTTTGATTTACCGCAACCATCAGTTGCGCACTGGAATCCATCAGTGTCTTGAATGCGCTGTTTTGTCCGGCAAGGTATGCCTGTAAATCAGCAACTGTAATAACGTCCTTCGGCCGCTCGATCCGTTGCTCGGCCTGACCCAGGGCCTCCCTGACAGAAGCAAAGTAGTGAATGCTTAACACGGTATCTCAACCAGTCTCGACACGTCGATAGTGACCACTGCGGCCGCCGGATTTTTCCTGCAAGCTGATACCACCTATGACCATATCCTTATCTACAGCCTTGCACATGTCATAGATAGTAAGTGCTGCCACAGAAACTGCAGTGAGTGCTTCCATCTCGACACCGGTCTTGCCGTTCACTTTGCAGGTAGCGCTGATCAAGACTTTGCCGCCGTTTTTGTCCAACTGCAGATCAACCTTGACTGAGTTCAGCATCAATGGATGACAAAGTGGTATCAGGTTGGAACACTGCTTCGCTGCCTGAATGCCAGCGATACGGGCGATACTGAGAACATCCCCTTTCTTGTGCCCACCTTCGGCAATCAGCGTCAGTGTCCCTGCCGCCATGGATACGGAGCCAGACGCGGTAGCGACACGTTCGGTAATGTCCTTGTCTCCGACATCAACCATATTGGCGTTGCCTTGCTGGTCCAGGTGGGTCAGTTTATCTGCCATAGCCATTGCCTGTGCTGGTGAAGTTCGTATTATCACCTTTTCCCGGTTACAGCTAAAGCACGCTGGATAGAAAATGAGTGAGCAGTCTTTTTTATCATACTGATCACTAAGCTATTAAGATGACAGACTTACCTCACGTTACGGTCGCAACCGTAGTCTTTGATAAAGACAGATTCCTCCTGGTCAGGGAACAGGACGGCGAGCACACGGTTTATAACCAGCCAGCCGGGCACGTTGAGCCCGGTGAAACTATCCTGGCGGCTGCTTTGCGCGAGACCCTGGAAGAAACCGGCTGGGAGGTGGAGCTCACCGGATATCTGGGTACTTACCAGTATCACGCTCCAGGTAACGACACTCATTACGTGCGGCATTGCTTTATCGCGCTTCCCCTGAGTCAGGTCAGCGATTCTCCCCCTGATCAGGACATCGAATCCGCAGTCTGGCTTACTCGCCAACAGGTCATGGGCTTGCAAGACGAGCTACGAAGCCCTATGGTGCTGCGCGCTATCGATGACTACTTGCATGCAGAGCATTTCCCCCTTTCCTTGTTCAGACCATGAATCACCCTGAAGCGAAATTTGCAGACCTGGATCCGGGTTCGACTCGGGTCATCGTCGGTATGTCCGGTGGTGTTGACTCGTCCGTAGCCGCTTATCTGCTGCAACAACAGGGTTTTCAGGTGGAAGGCCTGTTCATGAAGAACTGGGAAGAGGATGACGGCACCGAATACTGCACCGCCAAGGAAGATCTGGCAGATGCTCAGTCAGTATGCGAAAAGCTTGGCATTCAATTACATACAGCTAATTTCTCAGCTGAATACTGGGACAATGTTTTCGAGCACTTCCTTGCCGAGTACCAGGCCGGAAGAACACCCAATCCCGACGTACTGTGCAATCGGGAAATCAAATTCAAGGCCTTCCTCGAGTATGCCAGGAATCTCGGTGCAGATCTGATAGCTACTGGTCACTACGTCCAGCGTAGGGACCTGGATGGCAGCACCTGGTTGTGCAAAGGCAAGGACAGCGGCAAAGACCAGAGCTACTTCCTCTGCGAAGTGAGCGAGACTTGCTTGCGCCAGAGCCTGTTTCCGGTGGGGGCATTGAACAAGTCAGAAGTGCGCAGAGTCGCCGCTGAACTGGGGCTTAGCACCCATGACAAGAAGGACAGCACCGGCATCTGCTTCATCGGCGAGCGCAAATTCAAGGATTTCCTGGAAACCTACCTGCCAGCTCAGCCAGGGGACATCGAGACTGCTGAGGGCGAGAAGTTGGGCCGCCATGCCGGCCTTATGTTCTATACCCTTGGGCAACGCCAGGGGCTCGGTATTGGCGGTATCAAGGACCGCCCGGAAGCACCCTGGTACGTTGTCGGCAAAGACTTGAAGCAGAATATCCTCATTGTTTCGCAAGGTAATGAAAACAAAGAATTATATTCTACAGAGCTACTGGCTGATCAACCTGCCTGGATTAACGCGGAGACGCCGCAGCTACCCCTGCGCTGCACCGCCAAGATTCGCTATCGACAGCAGGATCAGGCCTGCACGGTGCTACCAGCAGATGAATCAGGCGCTGTGAGGGTGCAGTTCGATGCCCCCCAACGTGCCGTGACACCTGGCCAGTATGTGGTGTTTTATCAGGATCAACGCTGTCTGGGAGGCGCCATCATAGATGCTTACGGCGGCTAAGCTTACAAAATGGGAGCAACAGCAGGTAGCCTTTGCCGCTATGGTCCAGAGCGCCATGCTGGTGCGGGATCTGGCCCACGATGGCCAGGTTCCACAGGAGCAGCTGGCTGCCTGCATCAATCCACTGATTCAGCTGAATCCTCAGTCTTTTGATGAGGTCTACACTGAACTTTCTGCTCTAACACGCGGTTTTCAAACGATAAAAGACATGTTTGGCAGTGATCGGGTGCAGAGCCTTGGTGAAGTTATTCGCTATACCCACGGCATCATGCTGTTGCGAACCCGGCTGATGGAAGATGATGAGATGCAGGATACGTTGCGCCGGCGGATTCAATACCTGGATCCCCTGCCCACAGGTTTCGATGACGATGAAGAAGCCAAATCGGCGCAGATGGCCCACCAGGAGCGCATATTGCAGCAGCTTGCGAACCTTTATCAGGATACAATAAGCACACTCTCCTTCCGCATACAGGTACAGGGAAAGATTGAGAATTTGAAGGACGAAACCATTGCCAATAGCATCCGAGCGCTTCTATTGGCCGGCATTCGCTCCGCAGTATTGTGGTATCAGCTCGGAGGACGCCGCTGGCGCCTCGTGGTGTACCGTAAACGCATCAGTGCCACCGCAGCAGAGATTCGGCGCAAACTCATCGCGCCGGTGCAGGATTAGTCACCATGACCGACGACAGTTTTAGCCCGTTAATGGCCATCTCCCCATTGGATGGCCGCTATCGCGGCAAGTGCGAGGATCTGGCGCCCTACTTCAGTGAATTCGGCCTCATGCGCCATCGTGTGCAGGTAGAGGTGAAATGGCTGCAGGCCCTGGCCAGCGCTGCTGATATTCCAGAACTCGAGTCGCTATCCACTGACCAGTGCCAGAGGCTTGATGCACTTTACCTTGATTTCAGCCTCGCAGACGGCGAAAGAATCAAAGAGATTGAGGCTAAAACTAACCATGATGTCAAAGCAGTAGAATACTTTATTAAAGAAAAACTTGAGGATTCGGAAGATCTCAGGGAACACCTTGAATTCGTTCATTTCGCCTGTACCTCGGAAGACATCAACAACCTCTCCTATGCGCTGATGCTGCAAGGCGCCAGATCCGCTGTGTTGTTGCCCATGACCGAGCAGATCATCGCCGCCATAGAAGACCTGGCCAAGGCTCACGCAAGCCAGCCGCTGCTATCCAGGACCCATGGACAACCAGCATCACCTACCACCGTAGGCAAGGAAATGGCCAATGTGGCGTACAGGCTCCGGCGCCAGCGTAATACCCTTGCGGCAAGCCCGATCCTTGGCAAAATCAATGGCGCTGTCGGCAATTACAATGCCCACCTTGCCGCTTATCCGGACGTAGACTGGGCGGCACTGGCACGACAGTTTGTCGCGGACCTGGGGCTGGAGTGGAATCCCTACACGACGCAGATCGAGCCCCATGATTATCTTGCGGAGTTCTTCGACTGCTTATGCAGGTTTAATACAGTACTTATTGATTTTAGTAGGGATATTTGGGCTTACATTTCACTGAATTACTTTCGCCAGAAGACCATTGCAGGCGAAGTTGGCTCCTCCACCATGCCCCACAAGGTCAATCCCATTGATTTCGAGAATGCTGAGGGCAACCTGGGCATGGCCAATGCCACCATGCAGCACCTGGCTGCCAAGCTCCCCATATCCCGCTGGCAGCGGGACCTGACAGACTCAACCGTATTGCGAAACCTGGGCAGCGGGCTGGCTCAGAGCCAGATCGCCTACCACTCCCTGCTCAAGGGCATCGGCAAACTGGAACTCAATGCAGGAGCCATTGATGCAGACATCGACAATTGCTGGGAAGTCCTCGCAGAGCCAGTGCAAACGGTGATGCGGCGCTACCGCATTGAGCAGCCTTATGAAAAGCTCAAAGAACTCACCAGGGGCAAAGGCATAGATCAGGAGACCCTACAGGCTTTCATCCAGACCCTGGACATCCCCCCTGCAGCAAAGGAATCCCTGATGCAGCTCACACCGCGCAGCTACCTGGGCAATGCGATCGAGCAGGCACTGGACATTTGACCGGCCTACAACGCAATCCTGACTTCGATGTTGCGGATTTCCTTGCTAACTATTGGCAGAAAAAACCGTTAGTTATAAGAGATTTCTTTAGTAATTTTTCCGACCCGCTCAGTGCGGAAGAGCTTGCCGGCCTGGCATTGGAAGATGGCATCGAATCGCGACTGGTCAAAGTCAATACCGACCAGGACTACTCCCTGCGCCACGGGCCTTTCACCGAAGCTGATTTTCTCGAATTGCCTGAAAGCCACTGGACCCTGCTGGTGCAGGCCGTGGATCAGGTAATGCCGGAAGTGGCTACAATCAGGCTGGCTTTTGACTTCCTGCCCAGCTGGCGCGTCGATGATGTGATGATCTCAGCGGCAGTCCCGGGAGGTGGTGTGGGGCCTCACCTGGACCAATATGATGTATTCCTGCTGCAGGGAGCTGGCAGTCGCTTGTGGAAACTCTCCGGGCCAGGCAAGAAAGATGCTCTGGAGATCACTGAAGGCGGTCTGAAGCTGCTAAAGGAATTTGAAACAGATCAGGAGCTTACCCTTAATTGCGGAGACGTTCTCTATATCCCGCCCGGGTATGGCCACTGGGGTACTGCCCTGGAACCGGGTCTTTGCTACAGCATTGGCTTCCGCGCGCCCTCTTACGCCGAGATGATTGAGGCTATGAGTGATCTGGCTATCGACCAGCAAGACGATTTCCAGCGCTACCAGGATATTCCGATAGATACGCCAGTGACGCCAGGTGAAATCTCGGGGGCGGGCTTGCAACGCGCCTGGGAGAGTCTGCAGCCCGCACTGCAGCGGTTTGATCTGTTCCAGCAGGGCTTCGGGCAACTGGTTACCCAGCCCCGCTACCCCGAGCTGACCCAGCCACCAACAGAGCCAGTTAGTCTGGAATCTCTTGCCGCCGCCAGGGATGCAGCCGAGCAATTGCTGCGCAATCCAACTTCCCGCTTCGCCTGGACCCATAGCGCAGCAACGGACGGGGACGGGATTCAGCTATTTGCAGATGGTGAAGCTCACGACCAGCCCAGGGCCAACCTTCAGGCCATCATTTCACTATGCGATTTAACTATCGAGAATATATGGGATATATCTAGCTACCAGCAGCAAAAAGAGTGGCTGGACCTACTGCTGGAGCTGATCAACCGCGGCTGCCTCTACCTGCCCGACTAGCTCCTTGCGAGTGCTTACGGAGAAAGATCCCGTTCGCTGGCCTTGATGAATTGCTCGCGTAGTTGTTCGTACGTATCCACAGCAGGAAACTGGGGAAACTCTTCGATCACGTTCTGGGGCGCCTTGAACAGAATTCCGGCGTCAGCCTCTGCCAGCATGGTGGTGTCATTGTAGGAGTCACCAGCGGCGATTACCCGGTAGTTAAGGCTGTGAAATGCCTTCACAGACTGTCGCTTGGGATCCGCCTGACGCAGCTTGTAGTCGACAATGGCACCTGTTTCGTCCGCGACCAGGCGATGACAGAACAGGGTTGGGAAATCCAGCTGACGCATCAGGGGCTGGGAGAACTCGTAGAAAGTGTCCGATAAAATAATCACCTGGAAACGCTCCTTCAACCAGGCAACGAAGTCTTTAGCACCCTCCAAAGGCGCCATGGTAGCAATCACTTCCTGGATATCTGGCAGCCCCAGCTTGTGCTCCGCCAGTATTCCCAGGCGCTGCTTCATCAGCACATCATAGTCAGGAATATCTCGCGTGGTGGCTCTCAGGGCGTCTATGCCGGTTTTCTCGGCGAAGCCAATCCAGATTTCAGGTATCAGTACTCCTTCCAGATCCAGGCAGGCAAGTTCCATTGGCAAAGACTCCATGACGGCATTTAGACAACCGGAAATGTAGCAGAATTAGCCATCCCAAGACAGCGCCGTTGCTAGGCTTCCGAACCATTCCCTGGTCGTAATTTCGGGTCCTCACAAGTGCCTTCAATATTTCTGAACAGAATTCCATTTAGACTGTCTAACTACTTAATTTTCATACAGTTTTTTCACGTGGAACATTGCCTGTGTCACCGTGGAACATTGACACAGTGGATAGTGGTCGCGCTTTACCTCGTGAGGCAGATCATTGACAATGGCGCCGCCCGATTTATCGTGGATCCGGCGCTTTACCCCCTTTCCCAAACCGAGCCAGATAAGGAAGCTGTGCGATGCTCGATCCAAGTGAAGTTGACGATCTCAATCGCCAGCTTGCCACTTCATCACCGAAACAGGTCATCGTTGAGCTGATAACCCGTCTGCCCAGGGTGGCACTGGCGTTTAGTGGTGCTGAGGACGTGCTGCTGTACCATCTCGCCAGCAAGCTGCCCGAGCGCCCCGAGTGTTTCTCCATCGACACTGGTCGTCTGCACGGTGAAACAATGCGCTATATCGATCGTCTCCAGGACCGCTACAAATATCCAGTCACCCTCCTCCAGCCAGACGAAAAGGAGCTTGAAGAATTCATTAAAAATAGAGGCTTAAACAGCTTTTATGAGAATGGACATGAGGAGTGTTGCGCGATCAGGAAAGTTGCTCCCCTGCGTCGTTATCTTACTCACTACGATGCCTGGATTACTGGTCAGCGACAGGATCAGAGCCCGACCCGGCGAGAGATACCTGTTATCGAGGTTGATAACAGTTTCTCTACCTCCGAACACCAGGTGTTGAAGATCAATCCCCTGGCTAAACAGTCATCAGCGCAGGTATGGCAGCAAATCAGGCTTCTGGAAATTCCCTATAACCCTCTGCACGATCGCGGCTTCGTCAGTATTGGTTGTGAGCCCTGCACCCGGGCCATAGGTCCGGGACAACACGAGCGGGAGGGACGCTGGTGGTGGGAAGAAGCGACCATCAAGGAATGCGGCCTGCATCGAGGCAATCTGGACCCCCAGGACTAGGCCGGCAGGCTGAGTTCTGTGTCGTCGGGTATATCCAGGTCGGCAAACAAGGCTTCCCGGGCACCCTGATCGGGGATCTGGCTTGCCTCCAGCACCAGTTCTCTGTTGAGATGTGGTGCAAACATCTGAATAAAATCAAACATATAGCTGCGTAAGAAGCTGTCTTTTCTAAACCCTATCCGGGTCACGCTGGGCTCAAACAGGTGTGAAACATCCAGTGCCACCAGGTCCTGATCATGGGCAGTATCATGGGCCATCCTGGCTACAATGCCCACGCCCAGTCCCAGGCGCACGTAGGTCTTGATCACATCAGCGTCTGCCGCGGTAAACACCACGCGCGGTTTCAGCGATTTTGCCGCGAAGGCTTCATCCAACTTTGACCGGCCGGTGAACCCAAAGGTGTAGGTAACGATTGGATATTTCGCTAAATTATCGATAGTTAGCCGACTTTCTTGCGCTAATGCGTGAGATTTAGGTACCAAAACCGTTCGATTCCATCGGTAGCAAGGCATCATTACCAGATCATTGAATAATTCCAGCGCCTCTGTGGCGATGGCGAAATCCGCGGTGCCGTTGGCGGCGAGTTCGGATATCTGCATCGGAGTCCCTTGATGCATATGCAGTGCAACCTGCGGAAATTGCTCAATAAACTGAGAGATTACCGGGGGTAGCACATAGCGGCACTGGGTGTGGGTGGTGGCGATAGCAAGGCTACCGGAAGACTCGTCCACATACTCCCGGGCAATCGATTCGATGCTCGCCACGCGGCGCAGGACTTCATTTGCTGCATCGACTATCTCCCGACCTGGCTCGGTGACGTGGGTAAGGTGCTTGCCACTGCGGGCGAAGATTTCAATGCCCAACTCGTCTTCGAGCAGTCGAATCTGCTTACTGATTCCGGGTTGCGAGGTGTAGATACTGCGGGCAGTTTGCGAAACATTCAGATCATGCCTCGCCACTTCGCTGATGTAGCGCAGTTGCTGGAGTTTCATGGGGCAAGCTCATCCATGGGAATGAAAGGTGGTTATTCTAAACAGTTATTAAAATATTCCAAATTATTACTTCTAAGAATAAATAACCTCCCTTAAAGTAGCCTCGCCAATCTGCTAACTGAAAGGAATCAACAGGCTATATGGAACTGCTGCTACACATTCTGGCGGGTGCCACTGTGGGTTTCGCCATTGGATTGACCGGGGTCGGCGGTGGATCGCTGATGACCCCTCTACTCCTGGTCTTTGGCTACTCACCGCCGGTAGCGATTGGTACAGACCTGCTCTATGCGGCCATTACCAAGGCCGGAGGCGCCCTGTCCCACCATCGCCGCCAAAATGTAAGCTGGCCCATCGTGGCCTGGCTTGCAGCAGGCAGCATTCCAGTGTCCATCCTGCTCCACTGGTTACTACTTGATAGCCATTTCCAGGAAACAGATGAGTTCGAGGCGGTCCTCACCAAAAGTTTAGGCATCATGTTAGTAGTTACGGCTACCATACTGATTTTTCGTGAAAAGCTAAGAAAGAATGCAATTGAAGAAAAGCCTCGCGCGTTGATGCGGGCAATTCATCACAATCGTCGCCTGGTGACCTGGTTGATGGGATTGCTGCTCGGTACCTGCGTTACACTTTCTTCAGTAGGCGCAGGGGCTTTCGGCGCAGCAATCTTACTCATCATCTACTCAACCACCCCAGCAGCGAGGATTATTGGCACAGACATCGCACATGCCGTGCCGCTTACGTTTATTGCAGGCCTGGGTTATCTGTTCGCCGGTTTTGTGGATCTGACCCTTTTGGTGAGCCTGTTGATAGGCTCGCTACCGGCGATCAGCCTTGGGTCGCGCATCAGCAACCAGGTGCCCGAACGACTGCTGCAGCGTCTGCTGACCCTGATCCTTTTATCATTGGGTTTGTACTATGGTCTTAGCTAACGATCTTAGGGCAATGACTTAGCTGGATTTTTCCAGGTTGGCAACGCCGTGGGGAACGTGACCGGTTGCCACGTGATTGCGCGCCGACTCGCAGTGTCCCTGTTGATCGTCGAAGAACACATCGGCATCGAAGGCCTGCAAGAACTCCCCTTTATCCAGGCCACCAAGGAACAGCGACTCATCGATGCGGATATTCCAGGCGCGGAGGGTCTTGACCACTCGCTCATGGGCAGGAGCAGCCCGGGCAGTAACCAGACATGTTCTTATGGGCGCTTCGCCCGGTGCGAACGCCCGCTGGATTTGCTGCAAGCCATGCAGGAAAGGCTTGAATGGTCCGCCTGCCAGTGGTTCATTTGCAGCTTCCTGTTCATTCTTAGTAAAAGCTTCCAGGCCTTTGTCTTTGAATATCTTTTCTGAGTCATCAGAGAAGATCACGGCATCACCATCGAAGGCTATTTTCAGCATCTTGGGGTCTGCTGCGGACTTCTTCGAGGGCAGGATGGTAGCCGCAGCCACCCCTGATTCCAGGGCCTGGCGAACATCGGCGCCATCGGTAGAAAGAAACAGATGGCTGCTAAACGCCGAGATATAGCGATAGGGACTGTCGCCGCCGCAGAAAGCAGCTCGGGTGATATTGAGTTGATAGTGTTTGATTGAGTTGAAGATGCGCAAACCTGTATCGGCACTGTTGCGAGACAACAGAATGACTTCGACTGGCGACTCTTCCAGCTGTTCATTGAGTCGCAACAGTTTCTGCACCAGTGGAAATGCGACGCCTTCTTTCAACGGCTCTTCTTCGCGTGCTATCTGATATTTTTGATAGGCATCGAGTCCTTCCCGTTCATAGACCTCATGGCTTTCTGCCAGGTCAAATAGCGCGCGCGAAGAGATCGCGATCACCAGTTGGTCTATGCTTGCCTGTTTATCTTTCGATGCCACTTTAGGTTTCTCTTGCAATACCTATTTATAATTCAGAAATACGTATTTATGTAATCGGACAAATAGCTCTATAGTAGTAATGCTACTACAGCTAAGCGCGTTTCACGCAGCCACAACACAGGAATTACATGACCAGGCCTATCTTGCCGACCAGCGATGAACCCAGAACTGGACTCATACTCTCCGGGGGTGGTTCGCGAGCTGCGTATCAAATCGGGGTGTTACGAGCGGTTGCTCAACTACTTCCTAAAGATAGCCCCAATCCTTTCCACGTCATTTCAGGGACTTCGGCCGGCGCCCTGAATGCGGCCTCACTCGCCTCCCATGCCTGGCGATTTCGCACTGCAGTCAGGAGCCTGGAAACTATCTGGGGTAATCTCACCAGCGAACAAATCTATGACACTCAATCCGGCAACTTGTTAACCAGCGCTTCCAGCATAGTGTTGTCTGCACTGCGGGGCACCCGTGACAAGGAGAAACCGCTGGCGCTGTTCGATAACGCGCCGCTCGCGTTGCTGCTATCCCGGGTGATTCGCTTCGACCGTATCCAGCACAACATCGACATCGGTCTGCTGGACGCACTCAGCGTTACCGCTTCCGCCTATGGCAGCGGAGAGTCCGTGTCTTTTTACCAGGCCATGCAAGGATTTGAAGACTGGTCTGGACCGCATCGTATAGGCCGGAGAACCGCGCTGGGCTTGGAACACCTCATGGCCTCGTCGGCAATTCCTCTTATTTTTCCGCCAACCAGAATCGGCAGCCAGTTCTACGGTGATGGCGCGATCAGGCAATTGGCGCCAACCAGCACAGCCCTGCACCTGGGCGCACGACGTCTGCTGGCTATAGGGGTGAGTGGCAACAGGACAAAGGATCCACTTGCAGAAGATATGCTGGAACCGCCCACGCTGTGGCAAATGGTTGGTCATATTTTGAACAGCGCGTTTGTCGATACCCTGGAGAACGACCTGATCTTTCTGCGGCATATGAATGAGGTCATTCCCTACGTACCCCGGCGCCACCAGGACAAACTCAGCCATCATATGTACGAGGTAGAATTGCTGGAAATTTCACCGTCTAAAGAATTGAATTTATTAGCGATAGAACATTACGAGGACTTACCCAAACCACTTTCTCGCTATATCAAGCCGAGTGGCTCTGGGACGGTGCTGAGCCTGATCCTGTTCGAACAGGGATTTTGTAATGCCCTGATGAAGCTGGGCTACGAAGATGCCATGGAGCAGGAAACCGCCATCAGGGAATTCTTTCGACTAGGTGCCTAGCTCTGCTTAGCGGCGTTTTGCTGCGGCCTGTAACAAGCCCCGGTCCCGGCCAGACCACAATACCCGTCAGGATTCTTGGCCAAATACTGCTGGTGATAATCCTCGGCGTAATAAAACTCCTGTAAAGGTTTGATTTCAGTTGTTATCGACCCCTTGCCTATATCACCCAGTGCGGCCTGGAATGTACTCAGGCTCGATTCCGCCCGTGCCAATTGCGCATCATTGAGTGTGTAGATCGCCGAGCGATACTGGGTACCGATATCGTTACCCTGGCGCATGCCCTGGGTGGGATCGTGAGCTTCCCAGAATGCCGTCAGCAGTGTCTCAAAACTGATCAGCGTGGGATCGAAATACACCAATACCACCTCTGTGTGCCCAGTCTTGCCGGTGCAAACATCCTGGTAACTTGGGTTTCGGGTAATGCCACCGGCGTAACCTACCGCGGTGCTGAACACGCCCGGAAGTTCCCAGAACAATCTCTCTGCGCCCCAGAAGCATCCAAGGCCGAACACTGCTTTCTGCAGGTGCGCAGGAACCGGATCCACAATGGGGTTACCGTTGACGAAGTGCTTGCCATTGAATTGCACAGCATCTTTCCTGTGGGGCAACGCCTGTTCTGCCGATGGAAGTTCGAGCGATTTCTTACCAAGGTTAAATAACATATCTTCTTTCTTACAGTTTATCTGTCAGGTTGCCTGCATTTTCTGATTGGGGCATGATCGATAGCAACAGGACAAACGCTGCCAGCGTCGCACAAGAACAAGAATTGTACTGCAAAGCAGCCCCGTACAGACCACTTCATCAGGCTTCCGGTTTCAGCTTATGGTTAAAACGATCTCCACTATCTCTGTTGCTTCAAATAATTGGCTCTGGCTATCCTCGCTCCTGCTGTTGGCAAGCTTCAGCATGCAGCTAAGTGCCCAGGTAAAAAATTCACTCTATCCATTTGATTACGCGCAGATAAACAACCAGGGCCCAGAGACAAATGTTATGCCTGCGAATGGATTTGAGGATGGCAAGATGGCCAATAACCCGCCAATAGAATCTTATACGATCAATATCAGTGATGCGGATCTCGACGATCTTCAACGCCGTCTGGCTAACACACGCTGGCCAGACCAACTGCAGAATACAAGTTGGGAATACGGAACCGATATCCAGTACCTTCGCGAACTGGTCAGTTATTGGCAGCACGAATTCGACTGGCGTGCACAGGAAACCAGGCTGAATCAGTTCGATCACTTCACCACACGAGTGGACGATTTGCCTATGCATTTCATTCACCAGCGCTCCAGTGACCCCGATGCCATTCCCCTGCTTCTGGTGCATGGTTGGCCCGGCTCAATCAGCGAATTCACCAAGATCATTGGTCCGCTAACGGATCCGGCCGCCCATGGAGGTAATGAAGCAGACAGCTTTCACGTCATAGCACCGTCATTGCCTGGTTTTGGTTTTTCTGGAATCCCCATAGATTCTGGATACAGTCCAGAGCGAATTGCCCTGGTATTGGCGCAATTGATGGAACAGCTCGGCTATGACCAGTATGCGCTCGCCGGGGGTGATTGGGGAGCGATTATCAATCGCCACATTGCCAATCATTATCCTCAGAGACTCATTGGCCTGCATTCAAATATGATTATCGCCGGTCCGCCTGCCGATGAAGCGCAGCGTGATGCAGCCGACGCGGGTGAGCTCGCCCTCATGGAATCCCGGCGAGCCTATATGGCTAACGAAGTGGGTTACCAGCAGATTCAGGGTAGCAAGCCACAAACCCTGGGCTATGGGCTGGCCGATTCACCTGCCGGGGTCGCCGCCTGGATCGCGGAAAAATTCCACGGCTGGAGTGACATGCCACAGGGTGCCGACGGCGATCTGGACAATCACTTCAGCAAGGATGAGATACTGACCAACATTGCTATCTATTGGTTTACCAATACCATCACCGCATCCACCCGCATCTACTATGAGAATCGAAACACTCCGGCGATCAAACCAATGACATACATCGACGTACCAACCGGTGTTGCTGTCTTCCCGGCAGAAATCTATCTGGCACCGAGAACCTGGGTGGAAGCAGCCTATGATCTGCGGCACTGGACCATGATGCCCGAAGGTGGGCACTTTGCAGCACTGGAGAAGCCAGAACTCTACCTGGAAGACGTGCGTGCATTTTATCGCCTGCTGCGTTGATACGGCGGCAAAAAAACAACAGGACACAAGTTAGCCATGACAGACATCAGCCAAACACAAGTAAATGAAATGAAAGGCGTGCTCGCCTGGATAGAGAAATCCGGCAACAAACTGCCTGACCCTGTCTTTATTTTCGTCTGGTGTATTGCGGCAGTAATCGTGATCAGCGTGATATCTGCCATGGCGGGCGTATCTGCTCCACACCCTACTTTGGTCGACGCAGCCGGCAATCCCGTTATCGTGCAGGCGGAGAGTCTGCTTTCGGCAGCTAATATTCAACGCCTGTTGGTGGAAATGCCAGCCACCTTCGCAGGTTTCCATCCTCTTGGTTACGTATTGGTTGTCATGCTCGGCGCCGGAGTCGCGGAGCGTTCGGGTTTGTTTGCGTCTGCCATGAGCGGCGCAGTCTCGAAAGCACCACGTATCCTTTTAACACCGGCTGTAGCCTTCATTGGCATGATGGGAAACCTGGCCGCCGATGCTGCCTATGTTGTTCTGATTCCACTCGCAGGGGTTATATTTGCTGCGGCAGGAAGACATCCCATTGCGGGAATTGCAGCGGCTTTTGCGGGTGTATCCGGTGGCTTTTCCGCTAACCTGTTACCGGGCCAGCTCGATGCCCTGTTGTTCGGCATTACCGAGGCGGCCGCAGAAAGCATATTGCCCAGTTGGGACGCTAATATTGCCGGCAATGCCTATTTCATCATTGCCATGACCTTCGTATTCCTCCCTGTTATCTGGTATGTCACCGACAAGATCATCGAACCACGACTGGCGCCGATTATTCCAGGGCAAGTGGAAAGTAGTACCGCCGGAATCATCAAGGACCCTGATTCAAAGCTAAGTGAAGCAGAAGTAAAAGGGTTGAAGCGAGCAGGACTCGCCTGCCTCGGCATCGTTGCCCTATGGATATTCCTTACTGTGGGACCTGGCACTCCGCTGATAAATGAAGACGCGAATCCGGAAGCCAGGTTTAACCCATTATTCCAGTCTCTGGTTGCAGGTTTCTTTATCCTCTTTCTTGCCGCCGGCTGGGCATATGGTTCAGCTTCAGGGTCTATTAACAATCATCGCGATGTGGTGAAGATGATGAGCGAAGCCATGGGCGACCTGGCTTACTATCTTGTGCTTGCCTTCGCTGCCGCGCATTTTGTCGCCATGTTTAACTGGTCGAACCTGGGCCTGATATTCGCGATTAATGGTGCAGCGGTTCTTGAAGGATCAAATCTTCCCGACGCAATATTGCTCGCATTTATAATTCTCTTCGGTTCTTTCATTAACCTGTTTGTTGGTTCGGCCAGCGCCAAGTGGGCATTGCTGGCTCCGGTTCTGGTGCCAATGTTGATGCTGATCGGATTGAGCCCGGAGATGAGTACTGCAGCTTATCGTGTTGGCGATGGCGCAACCAATATCATCACACCATTGATGCCCTACTTTCCTCTTATCCTGGTTTTCTGCCAGCGCTGGCAGAAAGAGTTTGGTATCGGAAGCCTGGCGGCAACCATGCTGCCCTATTCCATATTGCTACTGATATCAGGAATACTGATTACCATGCTGTGGGTTGCGATTGGCATACCGCTGGGACCAGCCGCGCCAGTGGAGTTCAGTTTGCAATAGAATATAGGCTGAATATCAGGCGGAGTTTCTGGATGCGTTGATATTGCCGAACAGGCTACGCACGATCATCTTTTCATATACAGAAGGGCTATCATCGGCGCTTGTTTCGGATTCTTCGCGCACCTTCATCAGCGCGTACTGCTGAATCACCAACAAAGGCAGCACGATCTGCATGCGCAACTTGATACTACATTGGTTAGTCGGGTGATCCTGCAGCATAGCCGTTTGACCTGACACCTTTAATACCATTTCTTTGCTAAGCTGATATTCCTGGTGGAGTGATTCCCAGAACTCACCGAACTCTGGATCCTCTTTCATATAAGAAGTGAGCTTGAATATGCTCTTGCTCATGCTCTGCATGCTATTGCTGATCAATGCCTCAAAGAACCTGGACTCCTTGTAAAGAGCCTGGCACTCACCCAGGCGCCCTTCATCTTCCAATGCCTTGAGCGCAGAACCTAGCCCATAGTATCCGGGCACGTTTTGCTTCAGCTGTGCCCAGGCGCCAACGAATGGAATAGCGCGTAAATCCTCGAATCGTAACTGACTGCTTGCGCCTCGCTTGGCAGGACGGGAACCAATATTGGATTGTGCGTAGTAATGCAGTGTGCTCATCTGCTCAAGATATGGCAGGAACAGAGGGTGACTTTTAAAATCCAGATATTTCTTGTAAGCCAGGTCTGCCAGCTGGTTGATCAGGGCTCGCTGGGGCTTACTGAAATCGCGATCCCCGCGGTCAAACAAGTTGCTTTCCAGTCCAGCGGCGAGCAGTTGGTTAAGGTTGTGCATGGCAGCGACTTCCGTTCCGTAATAGGAACTGATGGTTTGTCCCTGGACAGTAAGTTGAATCTGATTGCTCTCAATAGTCTTGCCGAGGGCCGCGTAGAATTTATAAGTACTGCCTCCACCTCTTGCCGGGGGGCCGCCACGGCCGTCAAAGAAGATGACCTCAATCTGCTCTCGTCGCGATACTTTGGTTATGGTTTCCTTGGCCTGGTAGATCGCCCAGTTTGCCATCAGGTATCCACCATCCTTGGTGCCATCAGAAAATCCCAGCATGACTGTTTGTTGATTGTCCCTGCGATTCAGGTGCTCGCGATAGTCATCAATGCCATAGAGTTCAGTCATGCTGTCTTCAGCACCATGTAAATCTTCGATAGTTTCAAATAGCGGCACGATGTCGAGACTCAATGCTTCCCTGTCCCAGCCTGCCAACCTGCTAAGCAGCATGACGTTCACCACGTCTTTAGGACCTCTACAATTACTGATCACATAGCGATGACATCCCCACTCACCATTGCGGGTTTGAATGTCTTTAATAAGAGCCAGTGATTCCAGCGTGTCGCGCTGAACAGGATCCTGCAGGCATTCCGAATCTACTACCGAGTCGATTGCCAGCAGTTTCTTCAATTGCTCATGCTCTGATTCTTCATCAAAGTTCTTTGGAAGCAACTCAGGATGTGCAGCGAAGATACTGTCCAGGGTTGCCTGAATAACTCTTGAATCCTGGCGTATATCCAGACTGGCGAAGTAAAAGCCAAACATTGCTACGCGCGACTGAAACGATTCCAGCTGGTTAAGATAAAGCCCCTGATAGGAATTGCTTACCACATCGGCTATTTCCTGCAGCGCATGCTGGAATTCAGCAAGCGATTGAAAGGCTTCCTTGCTTTCTCCGGTAAGTTCGTTCTGGATCTTGTGTTCCAGCGCCTCGAGAGCTTCATATACTCCCTTGAAACTCAGCCTTCGCTTGAGCCGACGCAGGTCATTGCGATAACACTCCAGGATAATGAAGCGCAGTTTCTCAGCGACCAGTCGAGTCTCTTTGCAGGTAACAAAGGGGTTGCCATCACGATCTCCACCAGGCCAGAAGCCGATGTTCAGGAGTTGATGGCTCTTGTCTGTTAGCGACTTCGCCTGGCCAAGGCGTTCGACGATATTGCTGAAAGTGTTATAGAAGATATTTCCCAGGTACCAGCTCAGTTCTACCGCTTCTTCATAGGGGGATGGCTTTTGTTGCTTGAAGAAAGGGGTGTTGCCGAGTTGCTGCAATATATCGCGCACGCGATCGACATCATTATCAGTAATCGCCTGGGTGAGATCGGTAATGATGGCCAGCACCTGACCGGGATAGAACTGCGTTGGATGGGCAGTGAGCACAACTCGTACACCAAAGCGTTTAAGTAATTCGGCGAACTCCTGTTCCAGGCCTTCAACGGACACCTGCTCGGTCAGTTGGCGTAGTCGGTTGTTCTCGTTGGTATGATGAATTGCTTCATAGGCAGAATCCTCCAGCGCATCGATCAACACCACTTGTCGTTCGACGTACTGAATCACCTTGAATAGAAACTGGACCCGTTGCTCTTCGCTAAAGTTAGGTCTGTGTGCAGCAAAAAATTCTTCTATTATCTGCTGCGGACTCTTGTCAGCATCCAATCCATTGTTACACGCCTCTTCAAGCAGAGGCAGGAGCAGCCCCGTCTGCTCTACCGCATCGAGCGGAAGAGTAAGAAACAGGCTATTGTAGAGCTGGTACTTGAGCTCAACTTCCCTTTCATAGGTGTCCTGTGCAATTCCATTGTCAACCATGAGACCAAGACCTGATCAGAATGCTGCACGCAGAATTACAGGAGGCGCGTCACCTGAGAACTGTGGTTGCACCACATAAACTTCAGTGCCTACTGTTGCTGCAGTTGTGCCCTGACCTTCGAACCGGGCCATGCCAGACAATTGCGCGCTACGCCAGTTGTCACTGCTCATGTATTTAAGTACACGACTGGTATTGTTTGAAGTAACAACCAGACCACCATCCGGTGTCCAGACCAACCCATCTCCTCCGCTAGCAGGAAAATCCAGATCAACCAGACTCCAGTTGTTAGGACGGTTGATCGGTACACGTAATAGTTCGCCTGTGGCCATAGCCGCAACGATAAGATAACCGCTGGGGTGATAGTCGATACCATTGAGGCTCAAACCAGCATCGGCACCCAGGTCGAGGAAAACTTCGGCATTGTAGTAACGATCGACCCTGTAGATGATATTGGTGCTGGTATCGGTCACGAATGCCGTACCACTGCTGGTGATTGCAACGTCATTGGCAAAATGACTCGAATCGGCAGCCCGGTTTTCAATGGCGGCTGCCAGATCAACCATGGCCAGTTGTTCACCTGAACCCAGGTCATACACAGCCAGCATTGGCATTCCCTGGGCAGTGTTGGCAGCAGCCAGCAATCGATTACCCGCTTCATCTACTTCGATTCCAACTGAGGAAGTCAGCTCTGCATCCTGGATAACAGTTGTCATCTGCCCGCTATTGGAAATCGCGTAAATATTTCCTTCTGACAGAGAGCCAGTGAGCAGGCGCCGACTGTTGTTGTCGTATTCAATTCCCTCAGGAATAAAACCGCCTCGCTCCGCGACGATCACATCGGGCATACCGCCACCAGGGCCTGTCGCACAGGCTGCCAGAACCATTGCAAGAAAGCTCATAATCAAGATGCGCATCAACATGTATTCCTCCACTGCTCAAGAATTGTTCTGCCAGTCATTGTACTCTGATAAACAGCCGGGTCAGCGTGCTTTATGTTGCATTCTGTGTCTGCTTTAATCGCCGGGTGCCCGCATGGACTCGCCTATGAAGACATCCCCAGCCCATTTTTCGACAGCCTGCTGTTTCGTCATGCTCACGACTGGTTTATCCATGGCAGCCAGTGCCGCGGAAGCAGCGCAATCGAGCAACGCAGTATTCTGGAATTTCATCATTGCCATCATCGTGTTGGCGGCGACCCTGGCCAGTGCGGCGCTACCCCTGGCTGCCCTGAAACAGTGGCCCGGGCGCTGGCGCTATACGGCAATGGCTCCGTTAGTCGTATTGGGTCTGTGGCTGGCAATTATCGGGGTATCCAGGCTGGCAGATCCGAACAGCCATAGGCTCTGGCCTTTCGAAGTATTCAGCTGGGCCATGCTTAACATGATCTACATGGTGGCAGTGATGACCTACAAGCGTCAGATGGATAAAGCCGACGAGGAAAAAGCGGCTCAGTCTGAGGATTCAACTTCCGACCAGGCCTCATAACCCCCATCGAGGCTCAGTGCCTGTTCGAATCCCTGCTCAATAAAGAAGGCTGCAGCTCCCTGGCTCATGTGGCCGTGGTAGCAGCACACCAGTACTGGAATCTCAGGGTCTGCCGACTGCAGAAAGTCATGCAAGTTGCTGTTGTGCAGATGCACCGCTCCCTCAATGTGACCAGCTTCATAGGACTCATCATCGCGAATATCAACGATCTGGATCCGGGATCCATCGTCATTGATCATTTCTTGTGCTTCGTTAACTGAAATTCGCCTGAAGCTCATCGCTTGATTCTCGCGTCTACAACCATCGGGCCAGCACCTTACCAAATACTCAGACAAAGGTACGGCTCTATTCTGCCAATCTTCGCTACTGGTAATTTCCTTAGACTGTATATTTAGACAGATTGACAATAACTATACTGTCTAAATATACTGCTTATCCATTGTATTTGCAGCCCCGAAAAGACATGCTAAATAGTAAGCAACTTATTGAATTGACAGGTATTTCACGCGCCACACTGAACAACTATGTGGCGCTGGGCATCCTCCCCAATCCCGTGGTGAAAACCCCGGTCGAAGAAGGCGGCAGAGCCACTCGGCTGGGCTATTTCGAAGATGACGCGATAGACTGTATAAGACAGGTACAGGCCCTGAAGAAGGACGGCTTCTCCATGGCCCAGATCGCTCAGAAACTGGGTGGCCACTCCCCTGCCCACACCGCAGCCACGAACAAACAGTTTTCCTCGGCTGGTGAGCAGGGATCGCTCACCTCCCTTTCTTCTTTGACCGTAGACGAGACCATCGATAGCTTTCCTGGTCCTGCCTACATGGTGAATAACAATTTCGAACTGATCTGGTGGAACGAGAAGGCAGGATCCTCATTCTTTGGCAGCAACAATGGGCTGCCTGGAGATCTGGAGTCCAGAAACCTGCTGAAGTTGCTTTTCGAAGCCCAGCCCGCGGAGTCCGAAGATGACCTCAAGGACATTCTCCGCCCCCACATGGCAGCCGCCAAGAAGCGCCTGTCGCAACAGTCACTTATCAAGGTCTATTCGGCAGTCAATCCAGACAAACTGGCAGTCCTGAAAGAGCTCTATGAAGAGGTTGAAGCTATCGGCAAAGAGGCGGTCATCCACTTCCCTGCGCTACTTCCAGCCGAACACAGCGAACCGGAAATGTTCGATCTCTATGTTTGTTTCTATCGCGAAGGCATCCTGTTCACCTATAGCCCCGTGTTGTTGGCGGACGATTATCTGCTGGAGTTCCTTGGCAAGCGAAACCACGTGATCAACGAACTCTTGCGTAAGCGCAAACCTTACCTGACCAATGTCGCAGTGATGGTTGCCGATCTGCAGGATTCGACACGTATCTGTTCAGAGTTGCCGGCAGAAGAATACTTCGAACTGATTAACGATATCTGGCAGCAGAGCGAGCCAATATTCCGCCGTTACTACGGTACTTATGGCAAACACGCTGGCGACGGCATGGTGTACTACTTCTTCCCACAGCCCGACTGCGACTACAAGTTGAATGCGATTCGCTGTTCCCTTGAATTACAGCAGATGATGAAGGGCATCACCCAGCGATGGCAGATACGCAAAGGCTGGTTCAGCGACCTGCAGTTAAATATTGGAATCAATGGCGGCCAGGAATGGTTCGGTAGTTTTCATGCCAGTGGTCACGTTGAGTTCACGGTGCTTGGGGAGACCATCAACAACGCCTCGAGGGTGAGTGAATTCGCTCATAACGGGACCATCTGGACTACCAAATCCATGCTTAACCAGATTCCTGCTGAACTGCGCAGGAACATCGTATTTGGTATCTCGCGCAAGACACAGCATGGTGATTCAGTGTTCGTCGCCGATACTTATGCCAGTCTCGGCAGCCTGATCAATGAAGATCATCACGGCAAGAAATTCCGCTCGGTACAAAATCTACCGATCACGGAGCTGCGTGATTATGAAGAAGGGAAAATCTAGATGGCACTTCCGCCCTACGACGTAGCTGTCCTGCTCGCTACGCAAAATTCAGAGCAGGAACAAACCCACCAGCAAGAAACCAATAGCGGCAAGGCCAGCACTTATCAACGCATACGGCAGTTGTGTGCGCACGTGATCAATGTGATCCGTCGCGGCCGCCATTGAAGACACTACCGTGGTATCGCTGATTGGCGATGCATGGTCTCCAAACACAGAGCCTGACAACACAGCCGCAAGAAACAGTGCTGGCGGCATCTCCAGCGATAACACGATCTGCATGGCGAGTGGGATCATAATGGCGAAAGTTCCCCAGCTAGACCCGATTGAGAATGCAATAAAACTGGATACCAGGAACAGCAAAGGCAATAACAGGACAACAGGAATCGTCTCCTGGGCAATCTGGGCGACGTAGACGCCAGTCCCGAGCAATCCAGCAACATCACCCAGCGCCAGTGCAAACAGCAGAATCATGGCGACAGGCAGGAATCCCCCCGCCCCCTTCAGAAAAATATTCATCAGCTCGTCGAGCCGCGCTCTTTTGCCACTGAACACCATCAACCACAGCACCAGTAATGCCAGCAGCACTGCCCATAGCACTGATGTTGATCCCGAACCGGCAGTGATATCTCCTGCGCCGGTGATATACAGGCTCAGAGGCATCGAAAAGACCATCACCGCTATGGGAATGACCATAAACCTGGCCTTGTCTCTTTCCGGATCTGCTGGCTCTCCTTCTCCGGACAACACGGTGGGGTCCACCATCGGCGTTGCATTTGGCCACAGCACGAGGCCCTTCTCTGTTCGCTCCTGGGCCTGCTTCATCGGGCCGATGTGCACATTTCGAGCGATCACAATTGCGGCAACAATCAGCACCACGATCGGATAGAGGTTGAAGGGAATAGCGGAGATGAACACGCCAATGGGGTCTTCAATACTGGACGAGGCGAGCAAGCCAATAACGACAGCGCCCCAGGCATTGAGCGGAATCAGGATACAGATGGGCGCTGATGTGGAGTCGATGATATAGGCCAGCTTTTCCCGGGCGATCTTGTAGCGATCAAATAAAGGCCGGGAGATAGAGCCCGCAACCAGCAGAGTGATATTGGACTCAATAAACACCACCACGCCGGTGAAATAGGCGAGCCATTTAGCCCGCAGGCCGTTGTCTACCCAGTTTTTCGATTCCAGCAGCAAGATGAAGCCGCGCACGCCTCCAACCCGCTCTATAGTGGCTATCAGGCCACCGATGACCAGGGTAAAAACCAGTACCCGCGTGTCTCCGGCATCACTGAACACATTGATCACCCCATCGATCGCCAGGGCGATACCTGTGACCGGATTCACCGATTCCAGGATACAGAAGCCTATCCAGATGCCGATGCTAAGAGAAAGGATTACCTGCCGGGTAACGATAGCCAGGAAGATGGCCAAAAGCGGGGGGATTACCGACATCCAGTTTGGTTCATACATGCCCTGCTTCGTCTCCCAGCGTCGATTCCATTACCTTGGTGTCGGCAGTATAAGAGAATTTCAGGAGCACTGGAAAAAGCGGAAATATGATGAGTCTGAGCCCCGAATATGATAAACCTAGGCCATTGGACCACCGCTCAGCGTGCTGTCGGGCGCCGAAAGTCACTGAAAAGTTCACTGATTAACGCGGACGCCAAGCCATCCCCACAATAAAAACAGGAGGTCTCCCATGGACCGACGTAAATTTCTCAAGAATCTCAGTGCTGCCTCTGTAGCTTCAATCGCGGGAGCCTCGAC
>CAYTLI010000017.1:0-24589 GCA_964438455.1 uncultured Pseudohongiella sp. | reverse complement strand
ATTTTTATGCCGACCATGGCGATTGCCTTTGCCGTCGGTCCCATCGTTGGACAGAGCTTCGGCGCAAACCATCCTGAGCGGGTCAAGGAAACCTACTACAAGGGCATCCTGTTGAGCTCTGCGGTGATGTTAATGGTCACACTGTTATTGCAATGGAATCCTGGATTGCTGACCAACTTCTTCACCGATGATGTCGAAGTGGCATTGGTTGCCGCTGTGTTTTTGCAAATCGTTTCATGGAATTTCGTCACCCAGGGCATCGTGTTTACTTCTTCGGGTGTGTTTCAGGGATTGGGGAATACACGTCCTGCGCTGCTCAGTTCCCTGCTGCGTATTCTCGTTTTCGTGCCTCTGGCGTGGTTGGTGAGCAGCAAGCCAGATTTCAGCATCGAGCATATCTGGTACGTATCTGTTGCATCTGTGGTATTGCAGGCCTGCTTTAGCGTCTACCTGGTGCGCCGGGAGTTTGTGGTCCGCTTCGGCCGCAGCAAAGAATCATCTGCAGGCAATGGCGAAGATATGGAAGGTATAGAAGAAGTCAGCGCCTGAGTCGGCGTTATTCGCTTGCAGCCATCTTGTCCTTGAAGTGTCGTCGACACATGGAAACGTAGCGGTCGTTGCCACCGATCTCCACCTGGGAACCCTCACGAATTGCCTTGCCGTTCTGGTCCAGGCGCAACACCATGGTGGCCTTGGCGCCACAATGACAGATTGCCTTCAGCTCTTTCAGGTTGTCCGACCAGGCCAACAGGTACTTGCTGCCTTCGAACGGCTCACCCCTGAAATCGGTACGCAGCCCATAGGCGAGTACGGGTATATTGAGCCGGTCGGTAATCTCCCCCAGTTGGAAAACCTGATCTTTGCTGAGGAACTGTGCTTCATCGATCAGGATGCAGTGTAGAGGTTCTTCTGCGTTGAGCGCTGTGACCAGTTCCAGCAGATCGTCACTGGGCTTGAACGATCTGGCTTCCGTTTCCAGTCCTATTCGCGACGTGACTTTGCCAACACCATAACGATCATCCAGTTCGGGTGCCAAAACCAGGGTATTCATGCCCCTCTCGCGATAGTTATAACTGGATTGCAGGAGAGAAGTGGACTTACCCGCATTCATCGACGAGTAGTAAAAGTAAAGTTTAGCCATGACTTCAGTTCTGCGGCGCGCTCCCTATGAGAGCTCGGTCAGCCTGATCCACTTCCTCGATGAAGAAAGCCATGAAGCGCGCCATACGTTCCAGGCCTGGCACAGATATAATTTCTGCAACCTCGCCGCTGGTGTGATACAGGGGCGGGGCTTGCATAGTGGTCACGATGGGGACGTTTGCGATGCGGTAGCCACCACCTTCGCCACTGGCCATGGTGGATTCAGTCGACATGAAGTTGGTGCCGTAGCGCTCCACGCCGCGAGTGAAAAGGCTCTGCAGGTATGCTGACTCATTATTGATGCCGGCAACAATTGGAGCCTCATGGGAATCTGCCGTGTACTGGCGATAACCATCCTCAAACAGAAAACGAGCTGGTGCGATATTACGCTGGGCAACATGCTCCAGGTTAAAGATTAGTACAGCCTCATCGAACAGGTCCGGATTCATTCGCACAGCGTTGCGTGGACCATTGAGCCCTGACGTGTGATGGCCTGCGGAGACTACGAATACCAGAGTGCGCTGCAATTGAGTGACGCGGCCGCCGTAGTGACGCGCGAGGGCCAATAACACGGCGAGGCCATCGGCGTTATCACCGGCACCATCGAACCAGGCGTCCGCGTGTGCATTGATCACAATGCTTTCGTTACTCTGTCCTGGAATGACGCCGATGGCATTGATGGCTTGCAGTTCCTGGTGGGAACGACTGCTCAGGCTCATGGTCAGGCGCAGCTCATCAAAGTAGCCAGCATCTGCCGCAGCGTTCATCACGTTGAGCAGGAACCAGCTGTCCTGGCCGCCGACATTGAAGCAGGGGCCGCCACAGTTGCTGAAGTCACGAACTCTCTCATTGCCGGGCTGATCTATCAGGGTGACCACGGCGACGGCGCCGGCTTCAAATAATCTGCGTGCCGAGGGCACGGCGCTCGCGCGTTCAAACACCAGGTGTGCCTGGGGCGTTACGTGCTGGATGGCAATCTTTCCTGCTACATCTATATGCATGAGCTCTGCTGCCGTGGCCTTGCCAACGTAGACAAGGGGAGCGGTCAGGCTGCCGCCGGGAATCTCAGAAGGGGGCAGGGCCATGGCAGTCTCGAAGACCACGTCGCCACTACCCGGACCGAAGCTGTCGTCGCCGTGCAGTCGCAGTTCCCATTGTTCCGGTAACCACAGGCTCGCGTCCGCTTCCTGTCGCAACACTTGTTCTCTTACGTCAGCAATCCCGGCGGAGCGCAATTGTTCGGCCGCCCAGCGAATGGTTCGGTCGCTGGAAGGAAACCCACTGACCCTTCCCCAGAGCTGGTCACCGCCCAGTTCCTGCTCCTGCTGGCTCTGCCTGGAAAATCCAACGATATGATCCACGTCCTGGATAATGCGTTCGCCACGCAGATGCTGAAAATCTTCTTCACCTGGCGGCACCACAGCTGGTGCCGGACCGCGTACACCGAGAGCAGCAGGTGAGCTGTCGTGACTCATCCCGGGAGGTAACGGCAGCCCGAACCAGGGTTGATTGCTGGCCTGGGCAAATACCTGTGTGGAAATGAGCAGGCAGAGACTAAAGGCAGTGGTTTTCATCATCTGCTCCTTGAGGGTGCTGGTCGGGTGGTTCGTTACTGGCTGTTGTCTACTTCTTCGCGTCTCGCACCAGCCAGGATTGCGCCGAGTGCGTAGTTACCTTCGTGGCAGGCAAATTCGTAGACCTTGCTCTCGGTCTTGAGAAAGCGCGCTTCGCCACGCCAGGGCTGGGAATAATAGACCGGATCCTCGACGATGAACTCATAGTTCATCTGCTGGTCGGAGACACGGGTGAAGCGCTCTATCACCTTGCCGCTATTGGTCAGGCTAATGCTGGCTTCTTCCTGCATATCGCTAAAGTTTGTGGTTTCCACCACGAGCGTATCTCCATCCCAATAACCGACTGACTCGCCAAACATGGGTGCAATGCTGCTCATTTTGTGTTCGCTGTTCATCGGAACAATGCGGGCATGGCTGATCATTTCCGTGCGGATGACAGCATATTCAGGAGTCTGCACAAACTCGTAGTTATTGTTATAGAGACCATTGATCATCGGCGGGCCGACACGCATGTTGGTGCTGATGCAGCGTTCCGCCAGTGGGCGAGCTTCCGGGCCCTCGAAGCCTGCGTTCTTCTGGCGCAGGGCGGCGCGGCGCCTGCTACCTTCTTCACTGTAAGGGATGCGACCATCGGCAGGGTCTACAATCCAGGATGTTCGAACTTCGCCGTCGATAACACCAAACTCGGTGCCCGGATCGATCCAGAAAGCGTTGTAACCACGCCCACGTGGCAGATCGGTTCCGTCCAGCAGCTCGCCAGGCACGAGATTGTCATCTGTTGCCAGGCGCACATTCTGTGGGTGTTCTATGGTGGCCCCGGCGACTTCGTCATCGGACAACACCAGGCTGTCATAGCGAGCGTTTCGCTCCAGCGTGGTGATGGAGGCATTTGACCAGGTGCCTTGCAGATCCGGTCGGCCCGCCGCCGTTCTGGGTGGATCGTAACTCTGGGCGCTAAGCGAGCCAGGGTTAAAACCCAGTGCGAGGAGAAGAAATAGTGCTGTGGACTTGTATTTATTATTACGCATGTTCGCGTCCTCGTGTTTAGCAAAACGCGGTTGAGTTGCCTGGTAGTGCCGCGAGAATGGTTTCCGGTTTTTCGCAGGTGCCAGCCAGCATGGTTGGGCTGGTTTCAAAAAGATCATTGCCTGCGGGATCTGCCTGTAGTTTAAGATGAGCAAAAATCTTGCGTCCATTATAAGGAACAGGTGCCAGGTATCCCTTGTTATTTACACTGGCAGGTAGCAGTTTCATTCTTACCCAGCTGCGCACATTGCCACCGATCAGCATGATGCGTTCGTTGGGCTCATCGAGTTTAACCACGATATCGCAGTGTGTGCGGGCACCAACGCCCAGCTGGTTTTGGCGAGCTTCGATTGATTCGTAGCTGGGTCTGCTGCCGCGACACAACATGTCACCCGGTTCGATTATCTCTTCACCAGGATTGTAGGCCACGTAAGCTGCCAGCGACTCGTTATCGTCGCGTGCCATGATGGCCTGGTCGATATAGCTATGATGTGCGATTGCCCTGCGAAATGTGCGGGGGTCGCCGAGACCACTTTCGCACATGACCCAGGAGATGAAGGCTGCTGACCAGGGGTTACGCCAGCGTGATCCGGGTCCGCGACTGTCCCAGGACTTATTCTGTCTTTCCAGAATCCAGGCACTGTCTGGCGTAGAAGACCAGTATCCCGCGATCGAGTCAGCCACTCGCACTGCTTCCCGTGGATCAATCATGGTGCGTCGCCAGGGTCGGCGCTGATAATCCGGGTTGGTGTCCCGGGTGGGAATCAGGTCGAGTACGCTGCTGCCAAAATAAGCCCATTCCTGGATGGCAACATTGACGATGCGGCGGCGCAAATTTGCGGAATCAATCGCCCGGCAGTCTTGCATGGTGTAGCGCATGTCGCCGGGGCTGCCGGTGACGCGGGTAGACGGAGCCAGGACATCGAATACCTCGGCTGGCAGGCGCTGCTGCTGTTGAGTCTGTGCGCTGCTGAATGACGCAATCAATAAGAAGGCTGGAATGGCCAACCAGTTGCCGGATTTCACGAATTTCCCCAGGTGATTGTGCTTGTGACGCAATATAGAAGCATTGTCTGGTCAAGTCTATTGCCCAGCCTGGCATCCAGCGGTCAGGGACGAATCACGCCGATATTGCCTTCGATTGAAATCTCGGTGCCAAGCGGCGCCGAGAGTGCTTGTAAACGTCGCAGGATGCGTTGGGCAATTGCCGGTGGCGCGAGTCGCGGTATACCGCGCAGGGAAAGTTTCTCTTCGTCGTAGCGCGCTTCGACCGGATGAATGCGCACCTCTTTCAGATCGCCACCCTCAAACTCGCTGATCGCAATAATGCTTTCGAACTTCACCGGGAATTCGAATCCCGGCGGTCCTATGCTGCGGTTTGGACCTCCTCTGCCCTGTAGGCCGATGACATCCATCTGCCGAATGAACTCGCCAAGCCCATAGAATATAGGACGATTGTTATAAATCTCTATGCCACGCAGTGCGTGCACGCCGGTGCCCTGAAAAACATCTGCACCGTTGTCGATAGCTGCTCGCGCAAACACCGGCAAGTAATCCGCAATTGAAGGATTGGTGTCCAGGTGTTCGCCCTCTGGAATACCTTCGCCGCGATAACCGCCCTGGGCATCGAGAAAATGATGCGCATGAATGGCGACGGTGACCAAGTCGGAGCGCATCTTGCCTTCACGCACCGCGGCCAGGGTATCGGTCAGGTCGCGCTCGTTGATCTCGTAGTGATAATAGGCCTTGTCAGTTCCCCTTGGCGCCTTGCGAAAGCGGCTGCCAAGAAAATCGATCGCCGTATCAGAATTGGCGCCGCGCGCGTAGAAGCCAGTGCCATTGGGAAAATGATCGCGAATGGTTTGCAGGTCGTCCCATGACTCTTCCGGCACCATGAAATAGCGAGTGACCCGCAGAGGGCTCAAGCCACCGATGCCCGGCCATTCGCCCCGGGGCGGCTGCGCCTGGGGTTGATGGTCGGATACTGCGACCATGCCAACGCGACCCTTCGCGCTGCTGTAGTAGCGGGCTGCTTTTGCGGACCAGTAACTGTCGCCGTAACCAGCATACTGCAGACCCGCTCTATCCAGATGGCGGCTGGTTTCCTCCAGACCTTCGCGGCCAAAATCATCGGCATGATTATTGGGGCGGGAAACAATATCGAAGCCCATTTCCATCAGCCATTCCGCTGCCCCGGGTTCTGCTCCGAAACCACCACCTGCTGAACCAGCGAACTGGCGACCGTCGATGATGTTGCCTTCCAGATTGCCGGTGGTGACATCAGCGCCCTGGGTTAATTCCACCACAGCCCTGAAGCCAGGGTCTGCCATCATGTGGTCCAGCGGGTAAGCGATGATCAGGTCGCCAACCACGGCAATGGTGAAACCATCTTCTACAGAAGTGGCCAGTTCCGCATCGTCGTTTGCCTGGGCGAGAGAAGTCTGGGAACCAAGAAGTAATAGCGGGAGGAGTGCGGTGCTGATTCGGCTGATCATGGGGACTGATCCTTTGCTCTTGTTATTGGCTGTTTTTATTGCAGGTGCCTGAGTGAGTTGCTGGAAATAGTAGCAGCGTTGGAACGGGAGGGAAATTTACAGTGGATGCTCTGGATGCATTTGAGCGATTCAGGCAGCCCGGACAGACCACAGAAGGCGGCGATTCAGCTTAAGAATGTCGAGCGATTGATTTACAATCCGAAACGTTGTCCAGGCAGAAATATTGCCTCTGACAATGCGACTCTGGAACAAAATAACTAGAAATAACAAAGGGTTGTATCTATGTCTCTGCGTCCCGGCAAGAACTTGCTGCTGTTGCTGTTTTGCCTCTCTTGGCTTGAACTGCCTTTATTTGCCCAGGAAAACCCGAATAACGGGACAATTCAGGGCCAGGTGGTCAGCAGTCATGGGCCCGAGGCCGGAGTCTGGGTGATCGCGGAAACTGACGATTTGCCCACCCATTTTGCCAAGATCGTGGTGACTGACGATAACGGCCGCTTCCTGCTGCCGGAACTGCCGGATGCATTGTTCAAGGTCTGGGTGCGTGGCTATGGCCTGGTCGACTCAGATCCCCAGCAGCTGCGCAACGGTGCCAGTGACGTCACCTTGCGAACTTTCGTGGCAGATGATCCGGCCCTCGCAGCCCAGGTGTATCCCGCGAACTACTGGTACTCATTAATGGAGGTGCCTGGTGAGAACGATTTTCCCGGCACTGGTGTCGACGGTAACGGAATCGGCGAAGCCATGTTTAGCCAGGATCGCTGGCTGGATATGACCAAGCAGGGATGCCAGCTCTGTCACCAGTTGGGCAACAAGGCGACTCGCACACTCGATCACCTGAGCCATCTTGGATTCGAATCCAGTGTCGAAGCCTGGCAGTACCGAACTGCAATGGGTATTCGTGGCCCATTCATGGCGGGCTATGCGAACCGATTCGGGCCCCGCGGCATGGAAGTGTACGCTGACTGGACCGACCGCATAGCGGCAGGCGAACTACCTCCTGTGCCGCCACGACCCAGCGGTATGGAACGTAACGTGGTCATCACCCAATGGGACTGGGGTAACGAGTCCTCCTATATTCATGACGAAATTACTACCGACAAGCGTAATGCTTATATGAATGCTGGCGGCAAGGTCTATGGTGTCGATGGCGGACACGGAGCCTTGCTCGAGCTTGATCCTTATACCCATGAGTGGCAAGAGATCGTCATTGCCGTCAAGGACAATCCTGACAACCCGGCGGTTTCTCGTTTTGCCCAGCAGTTTCCAGTGCCATCTGCCTATTATGGCAACGAGGCGCTGTGGCAGCGGCCTGCGGATCCCCACAATCCCATGTTCGATGAGCTGGGCCGGGTGTGGATGACTACCAAGGTCAGGGGCAACGATTTACCCCAGTGGTGCCAACCCGGATCCGACAACAAGTTTGTGCAGTACTACCCGACCAGGGGCAGCTCGCGACAGGCTTCCTATTATGATCCCTCGACCGAAGAATTCGGCCTGATCGATACCTGCTTCGGAACTCACCATTTGCAGTTCGGTTGGGGTTCGGAACGCATGCTCTACTTCAGTGGCGGCGGTGACGTGATCGGCTTCATCAACTCCCGCGTCTGGGACCAGACTCATGACGAGCAACTGTCCCAGGGTTGGTGCCCAATGGTCGTGGATACCAATGGCGATGGCCGTATCACCAAGCCCTGGAACCAGCCGGTTGGTCCCCTGCGTGATCAGAACGAAGGTGGCGGCGGTGGACGCCTGGTGGATGTTGATTTGTCACTGGATACGCGAATGAGTCCTGGCAGCTACGGCATCATCGCAGACACCCGGGAAGAGGGCGTGGCCTGGGGCGTGGGCACAGAATTCCCCGGTCGCATTTATCGTCTCGATATCGGCGACAACCCGCCCGAAACCTGCATCACCGAGGTTTACGAGCTGCCAGTGGTCGATGGCAATCCGCTGGGGTTTGGCCCGCGCGGTATCGACATGGATCGCAATGGCATCATCTGGACAGCGCTGTCTGGCAGCAGTCATATCGCCAGCTTTGATCGCAGCAAGTGTGATGTGATGAATGGCCCTTCGGTTATTGATTCCCAGCATTGCCAGCAAGGCTGGACCCTGCATGAAGTACCAGGCCCGGATATGAAGGGCACGGACAGGAGGGCAGACTTTCACTATTACAACTGGGTGGATAACTTCAACACCCTGGGCCTGGGAGAGAATGTTCCCATTGCCACCGGCTCTGGCTCCGATTCGCTGATAGCGCTGGATCCAGAAAGCGAAGAATTCCTGCGTATGCGCGTACCTTATCCCCTGGGATTTTACTCCCGTGGTCTCGATGGTCGCATTGATGATCCCGATGCGGGCTGGAAAGGCAGGGGAGTGTGGGCAAACTACGGCACCAATTTCAATTGGCACACAGAGGGCGGTAAAGGCACGACCAGCAAGATGGTCAAATTTCAAATTAGACCTGACCCCCTGGCAAACTGAAATATTCGATAAACATTAAACTGCAAAGAGAAGGAATAAACATGTTACAGAAAGTGAGTATAGGAATCGGCGTTGCAATTGTTGCAGGCATGTTGGCATGGATTTTTACCGCGCCTTACCTGAGCAACCAGGGACTGGGTCGCACACCCGGACTCATAATCGGTGGCACCTTGACTGAAGCGCCCGATGACTTTCGTTACCTGAATGACACGGTGCAGGGACCGCTGTTGATGAAGCAGGCTGGCTTTCCTCCGTTTGTTAACTACTTGTCCTGGGTGGGCGAGCGTGACGGTATTATCACCGCAACCCGACCTGATGGTGGATTGTGGGCACGGCGCGTCCGTGAGCGCGGCGGCGATGGCTGGTTGCGAGTTGGCGATGAAACTTTCGAGTTGGAGGCTGTGGAGATTCTCGATGAGCGCCGTCTGCCAATGATGCAACAGTGGGCAGAGAAATCTGGCAGAACGCTGGATGAGCCACTCTATGCCGGTTCGGAACCGCTGCGCGAATGGGAAGTGTTTTTCTGGCAGCCGAAAAACTAGTTCAAGTTCGTTAAACATAAATGATGGAGTTGAGGTGAGCGCAATGGACAAGAGAAAGTTGAGTCGACGTTCCTTTATTAATGCGTCTACAACTCTCGCCGCAGGTCTGGGCCTGACCGGCAGGGCAGCGCTGGCTGCGCAAGCATCGCCACCGATTCCGGTGCAATCCATCAATCATATGACTGTTTCAGTCTCTGACCCGGCGGCGTCGCTGGTGTGGTACCAGGGCCTGTTTGGCCTGCCCATCGCGGCTCGCCAGGGCGGCACCATCGTGCTGCAGGTTGGGGACGGACCACAGTTCATGGCAATCGGTGGTAACCCGAGCGATAACCCGCGCATCACTCATTACTGTCTCGCGGTTGATGACTTCGATGACGAGCGCCTGATTGAAATCCTGGCACAGCATGGTGTCTCCAATACCGGTTCATCCGGGGCCATGGAATCCAGGGTGCGCATGCGTGGGCCGGAATTTGGCGGTGCACCCGGAGGTACGCCGGAACTCTACTTTGGCGATCCCGATGGCATCGTGGTGCAATTGCAGGACAGCACCTACTGCGGCGGAGAAGGCTTGCTCGGTGAAGACTGCCTGGCGATGCCGGAACCGGCGCCGAGCGAAGGGCTTATCAACATCACCGAATACAATCACTTCACCTGCTTCGTTTCCGATGCCGCCAGGTCACAGGCGTTTTATCAGCGCTTGTTCGGTTTGCCCATTGATACTTACCAGGGCGCCATGCCAATCCTGCGGGTTGGATCAGGAAGAGAATTTCTGGCCATGCCCCAGGTGCCGCCACTGGCTGGTCGTATCCACCACGCCAGCCTGAATGTAGATGACTTCGATGTTGATCGTATTTTTTCCATATTGGAGGGTTATGGCCTTCAGGTATTGGGCGAAGCCGGCGGCGCGGAAGGGCCATTGCAAACTTATGTCACCATGCGTGGCGCCGATCGGGGTGGCGCACCGGAAGGTACGCCAGAACTCTACTTCACCGATCCCGATGGTATTCTCCTGCAACTGCAGGACCGGCGTTATTGTGGTGGCTCGGGATATTTTGGCGAGCAGTGCGGTACCGTGGACAATCCAACTGGTAGGAATGCCTGATGAAATCGGGGTCAGAGTAAAAATGCAGTAGTGCTTTAAACCTACTGTATTTTTACTCTGACCCCTTTAATCGAACCGTGGGATGATATGCAGAAAGTTTTTGGACTCAGCGTTTTAGCATTGGTGGCAGCGGCTTTACTGTTACTTGAATTGCCTGCGACCGAGCCAGCTGTTGCTCAATCAGCGCCGGCGCTGTCACCCCAGCGGCAGTTGCTGAACCAATACTGTATCGCCTGTCACAACCAGGGAATGGTGAATAGCACGCCGGTTGAGGGTGAGAGCCTGCTGTTCACCCAGTTGCGTGGACTCGGCCTGACTCTCGATACGGAAAATGTCGACGACGTGTCAGAAAATCCCGAGGTGTGGGAAAAAGTTGTACGCAAGTTGCGCGTGGGTGTGATGCCGCCACCGGACAATCCCCGCCCCGGGCATGAAGACTACACTGAATTTCGTATGTGGCTGGAACAGCAGCTGGATGCAGCGGCGACAGTTCGATTCGATCCCGGCCGCACCGAAGCCTTCCATCGATTGAACCAGACTGAATACGCCAACGTGGTGCGCGACCTGCTGCAACTGGATATCGATGTGGACGAACTGATTCCCGCCGATCCCCCTGACCAGCATGGCTTCGATAACAATGCGGAAGTGCTCTCACTTTCACCGGTGCTGATGGAGCGCTACGTGTCAGCAGCACACAAGATTGCCGAACTGGCAGTCGGAGCTGCACCTCGCGGCCCGGCGATCAAGACTTATGAAGTGCCACTGAACCTGATCCAGGATGATCGTCTCAGTGATGAATTGCCCTTCGGTTCCCGCGGCGGCGCTGCCGTTGAACACACGTTCCCGGTGGACGGCGAATACAGAATCACCGTGAAACTGCAAACCAACTACGTGGACTTTGTGCGAGGCTACGATCAGCCACATCAGATGGAAATCAGCCTCGACGGTGAATTGCTGCAGGTGGTGGACTTCGGTGGCGATGCTCCCGGAACGCCGGCACCTTACAGTTATGCCGGCAACATTCGCGGCAGCGATGACTGGGAAGAATTCATGATGGCTTTTGCCGAACAGGGTTTCCAGATGCAACTGCCAGTGAAGGCAGGCCCTCGCACCATCGGGGCAACTTTTCCGCGGGAGATGTGGGAACCCGAGGGCGTAAATCAGCCGCGCCTGTTTGGTTACCACCTGGCGGTGACTGAATTGCCTGATGCCAATCCAGGCGTGGGCAGCATCCTGATCGAAGGCCCGCTCACCGTGGATGGGCCAGGTGACACGCCTTCTCGCCAGCGCATTTTTTCCTGCGCGCCTGCAAGCGCAGATGAGGAACCGGCCTGCGCCAGGGAAATTCTCGGCAGCCTGGCCAGGCAAGCCTACCGTCGTCCTGTTACTGACAGTGATGTGGCGGAGCTATACCAGTTCTTCGAGGCCGGGCGGCAGGAAGGTGGTTTCGATACCGGCATCCAGTTCGCTCTCGAGCGGGTACTGGTCGCTCCCGACTTCCTGTTTCGCATTCAACAGGACCCTGCTGGTGTCGCAGCCGGCGATATCTACCAGATCAGCGATGTAGAGCTGGCATCCCGTCTGTCTTTCTTCCTGTGGAGTAGTGGTCCCGATGAAGAGTTGTTGCAACTGGCAGAAGACGAGGAGCTGCGCCAACCCGGTGTGCTGGCAGCCCAGGTGCAAAGAATGATGGCGCATGAGAAAGCCGATGCCTTTATTAACAACTTCGTCGGCCAGTGGTTATACCTGCGTAACCTGGACAATGTGTATCCCTTGCCCTCAGCCTTTCCTGAGTTCGATGAGAACCTGCGTGAATCCCTGAAGCGGGAGACCCAGCTCTTTATCGACGACCAGATTCGAGCCGACCACAGCCTGCTCGAGTTACTCAGTGCCGACTATACCTACCTGAACGAACGCCTGGCTGAGCACTATGGCATCCCGGGCATCTATGGTAATCACTTTCGCAAGGTTAGCCTCGATGGTAACCAGCGCGGCGGTCTTTTAGGTCATGGTTCCTTGATGACAGTGACTTCCTATCCCAACAGGACTTCTGTTGTGTTACGTGGCAAGTTTGTATTGGAGAACCTGCTTGGTTCACCACCACCAGAGCCACCACCCAATGTGCCAGCACTGGAGACCAGCTCCGAAGGCCGCGAACTGACCATGCGCGAAGCAATGGCCCAGCACAGGGAAAACCCAGCCTGTCGCGTCTGTCATGCGGCCATGGATCCGATCGGATTCTCCCTGGAGAATTACGATGCTGTGGGCAAATGGCGCGACATGTTTGCCGGTGTAGATGTGGATGCCTCTGGTTTGTTGCCGGATGGCGCGGCCTTTGATGGTCGCAATGGATTGCAGGGATTATTGCTGGAGCGGCCCGACGATTTTGTCGGTACCGTCACCGAAAAGTTACTCACTTACGCCCTCGGGCGTGGTGTCGAATACTATGATATGCCCACGGTGCGCGAGATTGTGCGGGCGGCCAAAGAAGACGATTCTAGCTGGTCGTCTGTGATTCTTGGTGTGGTTGAAAGTGCACCCTTCCAGATGCGGAGAGCGGAACTATGATTATCACCAGGAAGAAACTGTCCCGGCGCACCATGTTGCGCGGTATTGGCGCGAGCCTGGCCTTGCCCTTGCTCGACAGCATGATCCCGGCGCTATCGACGATTCATGCCCAGGCGGCACAGCCTACGAAGCGCCTCGGTGTGGTCTATGTGCCTAACGGCATGGCAATGAAGGCCTGGACGCCGTCCACCGAAGGCGCTGACTTTGAGATCACGCGCATTCTCAAGCCCATGGAAGCGTATCGGGATCGCATGCTGGTGATCACCGGTTTGAATGGCCCGTTGAGCAATGCCGGAGTACACGCCAGTGCATCGACGCGTTTTCTTACCGGTGCGATTCCCAAGCGTGCCGAGTCAGATCTGCAGGCTTCGGTTTCCATCGACCAGTTGATGGCGCAACGCTTTGGTAGTGAGACTCAGCTGGGGTCTCTGGAATTGGCCCTGGATGAGAATGATGTCTTCGGTTCATGTGATATCGGTTTCAGCTGCCAGTACACCAGCACCATCTCATGGCGCGATGAGTTTACGCCATTGCCCATGGAGACCAATCCACGACTGGTATTCGAAAGACTGTTCGGTGATATAGGGACAACTGACCCCTCAATTCGATTGCAGCGCATCCAGAAAGACCAGAGTCTGCTGGACTCTGTCTCGGATCGAGTTGCGGAGCTCAACAAGGCGGTGGGTGCGGGAGATCGCGCCAAGCTGGAACAGTATCTCGATGCGGTACGTGATGTAGAACGCCGTATCCAGATGGCCGAAGCCCAGAGCGGTCGCGAATTGCCCAATGTCACACAGCCCTCCGGTGTACCCGAGACTTACGAGGAACATGCCAAGCTGATGTTCGACATGCAGGTACTGGCCTACCAGACAGACCTGACCCGAGTGATTACCTTTATGATGGGTCGTGAGTTGAGCGGCAGGACCTTTGCCGAGATTGGCGTGCCGGATTCTCATCATCCAACCTCTCATCACCGCGACGATCCGGTGCTCTATGAGAAGGTCACCAGGATCAATGAGTTCCACACCAGCCTGTTCGCCTACTACCTGGACAAGCTGGATGCTACGCCTGATGGCGATGGCTCGCTGCTGGACAACATCATCCTGCTGTATGGTGCCGGTATGTCCGACAGCAACCAGCATAGCCATCGCGGCTTGCCGCTGGTGTTGTTTGGTGGCGGAGCAGGCACCATGAAGGGTGGTCGCCACCTGCGCTATCCGGAAAACACACCGATCAGTAACCTGCACCTGACCATGCTGGACAAGCTGGGCATGCCGCTGGAACAGATCGGCAACAGCACCGAAGCGCTAAATCTGCTCAGCAACGTATAGAGCACAGACAAATGATCTTTACCGGTGACACGAAACGCAGAGCGAGCGCAATTGCTGCGCTGATGATTGCGCTGTGCCCGGTCACCGTCGCTAACGCTCTTGATCTGATCGAGGCAAGCCGGGAGCAGGACATCGCGGCGGTAAGGTCACTGCTGGCGGACGGGTCTGATCCAAACCTCACCCAGGCAGACGGCGCCACTGCCTTGCACTGGGCGGTACATCGGGAGAACACTGAAATTGTCGCTGCCCTGCTCGATGCAGGCGCCAATGTGAATGCGACTAATCGCCTGGGTGCGTCACCGCTTTTTATTGCGGCCCGCAGTGGTCATGCCGAACTCATTGAACAGCTAATGGATGCAGGCGCCAATCCCAACCTGCAACTGCAGATGGGAGAGACAGCGCTGATGTCTGCTGCCCGCACCGGCACGCTGCAGGGAGTTCGGTTGCTGATCGAGGCGGGCGCCGACGTCAATGTGCGTGAGTCATCCAGAGAACAAACTGCCTTGATGTGGGCTGCATCCCAGGGCCATGTTGAGGTGGCGCGGGCACTGATCGGCGCGGGCGCAGCACTGGATGCGAAATCGAAAGTGCGGCCCATGCTGATGTTTGTCGATGCAACCAATGGCGGTGCTTTCGATCAGGGCCAGATGGAAAACCTGGGCGGATTCACCCCTTTGTTGTTTGCTGCACGTAATGGTCATACCGATCTTGCTCGTTTATTAGTCAATGCCGGTGCCGACATCAATCTTGCAGCAGGCAATGGCGCCAGCCCCCTCGTCATTGCCGCGCACAGCGGCCACGGTGATCTGGCGATCATGTTGCTGGAGCAGGGTGCCGAACCTAACGCAATGGGTGCCGGCTACAACGCATTACATGCCGCAATACTTCGCGGCAACAAAGAAGTAGTCGATGCGCTGCTTGCCCATGGCGCCGATCCCGATGTGCGTGTTGAGAGGGCGACACCGGTGCAACGCGCCAGTGAGGACTGGGTTCTGAAGACGCCAACAGTCGGAGCAACCTCCTACTGGCTCGCAGCCAGTTTCCGTGAAGCAGAGATCATGAAGCTGTTGAGTGACAACGGCGCCGATGCGTTGTTAACCAACAAGGAACAGTATCGCCGACTGCGCGAACGGGCCGATAGGGAGAATCCCTCCGACCCGGAAGTAGCAGGTGGTCTGGCCAGCGCGGTACAGGCGGCGGTAACCGGTGACAGCACCAGGCAGCGTTACTATGTACAGGCAAATCCCGATCCGGTCGGGGAAGAGCGCAAAGCACTCGCATCGGTTATCGTGGCGCTGGACGACGGTGTCGATGTGAACCATGCGGATTTCACAGGTTCCACTGCATTGCATGATGCTGCGGCGCGTAACCTGGCCACCGTGGTGCGTGAACTCGCCGAGAGAGGTGCAGAGCTGAATGCATTGAATGGCCGCGGGCAGACCGCCATGGATCTTGCTATCGCAGCCGAGCGCAGAATCGGCGTAGGCATCCTGGCGCAGGAAACGCCAGACTATGTTGGGCCTACTGCGCGAGAAGTGTTAGAAGGTTTCGGTGCTGTTTCGGCTGATCAGCTAAATAACTAGGAAGTTTCCTGAATCTGTTTATTGGCGCTGACTTTGCCTGAGTTGCCTGAGCGCCGGTCCAAGAATCCTGCCAGACCGGTTATAACCATCCGGCATTGGCAGCACATCGTTCGCCTCAACATAGTTCTCATAGTCGGTGATCATTTCCTGCAACTGATCAGGACGTTGTTGCGCCAGATCATTCGATTCACCTGGATCGGTTTTTATATTGAACAGGTGCCATTGTGTGTCATTCTGCCCGGTACGGTTCATCACGATTTTGTAATCCCCTTTAAACAGCGCAAAGTTACCACCCAATTCATAGCCAATCGCTTCTGACTCGTCATGTATTCGCGAGTCATCTTCGCTGAGAAATGCCCCGAAGTCAGTGCCGATTATGGGCTCTATGTTTTTACCTGCCCAGCTTCCGCCGTGGTTATCAGCGCCAACCAGACCAAGGATCGTGGGCAGGACATCGGTCACAAAGACAAACTCGTCAGTTATCTGTCCCTGTCTGGTTATTCCGGGGCCAGACATCACTAATGGCACCCGCAGGCCGCCCTCGTTGGCGTGAAACTTGTAGTAGGTAAGGGGAGAGGCAGCGATGGTGGCATTGCTGGGTCCGATGGCGTTCCATGAGTTGCGTTCACCCAGCGTTTCATAATCTGAGTTATAACCTACTGCCTCAAACCAGGGAGTCAGCACGGAGCCACCATCTGGCAAGATCATATTCGATCCTTCGGCACCATTGTCGGAAGTGAATATGAAGAGTGTATTTTCATACTCGTCGATGCTTTCCAGGTACGCCATCAAGCGGCCTATGTGTGTATCCATGGCGTCAACCATCCCGGCATAGACTTCCATCCGGCGCGCGTGATGCAGGCGCTGCTCATCGCTCAGGCTATTCCAGTCCAGCGTGCCCGGCGTCTCCACTGCCGCCGTATCTCGTGGGATTACGCCAGCTTCAATGGCTGCAAGGCGCCTCTTTTCCCGCATGATGGTCCAGCCTTCATCGTACACGCCAGCGTACTTGTCGGAGAATTCCCGTGGTGCCTGTACTGGCATATGCACGGCCTGAAACGGGATATAGGCAAAGAACGGCTGCCCATCGTCGATATTTGAATCAATAAATTCAATCGTTTTATCGATGAAGTATTCAGATGAATAGAAATCATCCGGCAGGGTATGAGTAGCACCGTCGGCATACCAGTTGGCCTGTTCATAGATGGGAAGATAAGTGCGTTGCTCCCAGTTATCCGCACCCGTATCAGCCAAGGCGATAGTGCGATCAAATCCGCGCGCCGAGGGAAGTAGCTCTGGGCTATGGCCAAGATGCCACTTGCCAGTCATGTAGGTATGGTAACCGGTGCTCTGCAAAACATTGGCGAGAGTGACCACCCGGTCATTCAGGACACCCTGATAGTGATCATAGGCCATTTGTTCCGGGGGCAGGGCTTCGGGAATATTAGGGACGCCATTACGATGACTGTCGACTCCGGTTAGCAACATGGCCCGTGCTGGCGCGCAACTGCCCGCGGTATGGTAGTTTGAAAAAGACACACCTTCTGCCGCTAGCCTGGCAATATTTGGAGTGTTTATCTCGCTGCCGAATGGCGAAATATCTGTGTATCCGAGATCGTCTGCCAAAATGAGAACCACGTTTGGGCGTTCCGTTTGCTGCGCACTGAGCGAACTTGCCGCGAGCAGTGTCGTGAGCAGAGTAGAGCAAAGAATGGGGCCGTGCGTGAACTTCATAATAAAACCCTGACTATTTTCAATGGATGCCCTGACTTGCTTGCTGGTGTTATTCCGGTAATGCAAGGCTAATCAATTCAGGCACCGGCGTAGTTAGTACTGGCAGCGCAATATACTGTCTTCCATCTACCTCATAACTCATCGGTGCGCCACCTGGGTTTGCCGGTAGATCAATACCCGCCAATTCTTCGCCGGTGGCTTTGTCCCTGGCAATTAGTCTCGGGCCGTAGCCCATGTTCTGTCCGTGGATGAGCAGGGTTTCTGTTACCAGTACGGGATAACGCCCGCCGCCACCAAGCGGCGGTAGATCCACGCCTTCAACTTCTGGCGCGTTTTCTACTCGCGCCATGCCGTCACCATTAGGGACCTGCCACAGGATCTCGCCATTGTTCATGTCGTAAGCTGTAATAGTTGAATAGGGCGGCTTCAATAGTGGCAGGCCGCGAGGGCCGGGCACGCCGCGGTTAGCCAGACGGTAGTAACGAAAGTTTGATTCATCTGCCGGCAGGGTGCCCATGAACGGTGTGAATGCGCCATTGGAAGCTGGTACGAACAGGACGTTGGCTTCCGGATCGATACCGGCGCCCGGCCAGTTGGCGCCCCCGCCTGCGCTGGGCACTACGATAGTGCCGCGTGTCCCATTTTCAACCGGCAGGCTGGGAGGTGTGAAGATGGGTCCGTAGACGTAGTCAGCGACGATATCCAGTGCCTGGACACGCAGCTCTGGAGTGAAATCAATCAGGTCATCTTCTGTCAGGCCCTGAACGGCGAAGGCGGGTGGCTTGGTAGGAAACGGTTGAGTCGGCGATGTGCGTTCGCCAGGAATTGTGCTCTGGGGCACCTCACGTTCGATGATCGGCCATACCGGAACGCCGGTGGCGCGATCAAATACGTAGGTGAATCCCTGTTTAGTTACCTGGGCCAGCGCGTGAATCTCTCTGCCGTCCACATTGATGTTGATAAGGTTGGGTGCCGCGGGTGTGTCGTAGTCCCAGATGCCATGATGGACCATCTGGTAATGCCAGACACGCTCACCGGTGCTGGCATCCAGTGCCACCACGCTCTGGGTAAACAGGTTGTCGCCGGGGCGATGACCACCGTAAAAGTCATTAGTCGGCGCCTCGGTGGGCAGATACACATAACCCAGTTCCAGGTCCGCGCTCATCTGGGTCCAAACGCCACCATTCCCGGTGTAGCGCCAGGATTCTTCCTGCCAGGTTTCGACACCGAATTCCCCTGCCTGGGGGATGGTGTGAAAGGTCCAGATCTCTTCCCCGGTGCGAACGTTGTATCCACGCACCCAGGTGGGTGGTCTTTCTTTATAGTGAGGGCGATTGGAGGTGATGTGCTGAACGACTAATACATCACCGACAACTAGCGGTGGTGACACGCCACCCAGGGGTTGTGCCCCGGTGTAATCCAGCACGTCCCTGTCTGCCCTCGGAATACCGCCGGTCATGTCGATGCGACCGCCGGCGAAGGCCGGGTCCATTTGGCCGGTCTCCGCATCGAGGGAGATAATGAAGCCATCGTTGGTGGTCATCAGGATGCGGCTCTGTTTATCCTCGCCTTCTCCATCACTCCAGAAGGCCACACCGCGATGATGAAAGCCGAGCGGGCTATTGGACGGACCCGACAGATAAACCTGAGGATCGAATGTCCACAACACTTCTCCTGTGTCTGCGTCGAGAGCGGCAACCTGGTTGAGAGCGGTCAGCATATAAAGCACGCCATCCACCATTAGTGGAGTCGCTTGCAGGCGGCCGAAGCCAATATCCGCATCTGGTCCGAGCAGGGATTCGAAATCCAGCTCGCCGTCTATAGACTGCCAGCGCCAGGCGATTTCCAGATCACCGAAATTATTTTCGTTAATCTGGCTCAGGCTGGTGTACTTGGTGGAGCCAGAATCCGCAGCATAGCTGGGCCATTCGCCATTGCGGCTGCCCTGTTGGGCGAGAACGAGTGATGAGGCTATAAGGCCTGCAAGAAAGAGGAGTACTGCTTTCATGCCCAAGGATGTTGTCTTAGCTGTTTTTATTCCTGAGTCCATGCTCTACTCAACTCCTCCCGCTCCACGCGTTGTCCGCGCAGGTAGACGTCAGCGATCTGACGTGTGTTGTTAATGTCATCCAGCGGATTTGCATCCAATATAACAAAGTCTGCCGCCTTGCCTGCCAATAATTCTCCCACATCTGTCAGGCCAAAAGCTCTTGCGGCGCGTGATGTTGAAGCGACGATTGCTTCCATGGGTGTCATACCCATGCGAACGAACAAGGACAGTTCCACATGATCGGCATAACCGAAGAAATCACCCACCGCACCAGCGTCGGTGCCGAGAATGATATGGTCTTTCAGTTTCGACAGGTTATTCGCCAACATCGTGGAACGTTGTTCGGCTTCGGCACTGCGAGTAGCAGGAGGCGGTGAGTAGTTCTCGTTCAGGCTCTCCAATACCGATGAGGGTACCTGGTCGGCAAAGAAATCATCCTGGAAAGCGGGGATGTAATAGGGCTCCCGCTTGGTAATCATGCCCAGGGTAGGCACGATGTAGACATTGTTCTCCTGCACCAGGTCCAGGTAGTCATCATCGACGTGTGCGTCATAGGGCATGTGAATAAAGCGTCGATTGCCTGCTTCCACCAGGGCCTTGTGGTCGGCCAGGGTAGTGGCATGGGCGATGATGCGCATGTCGTAGTTGGCAGCGGTATTCAGTACGGCACGGTAAATCTCTTCTGCCAGTTTGATTCCGGCTCCCCGCCGTTCGTCCCGGGCATCAACCCAGATCTTGGCGATGCCGTAGCCCCGGTTGGCAAGTTCTCTTACCGTGCGCACCGCCTGCTCCGGATCGGCAACAGGATTTACACCCCAGTAATCGGGATCGTCGGTGAAGCGGGGATTGGGACCACCCCCTGGCGAACCCATTCCTGGTGATAAGTGATAGCGGGCGCCGCCGATGTTGCCCTTGAGTTGTTCTTCTTTAACCCTTAACGCCACGTCCTCCTTGTCACTACCCGTCGAGATGATAGTCCCCACCCCGTAATAGGCGTGACGGTAGAGATGATCGATAAGGTTGGCATCGGTGAAGTATTGTGAGCCCCATTCTCCGTAGGCCTCCCAACCCAGGTGTGCGTGGGTATTCACCAGCGCCGGGATTATGGTCTTGCCTTCCAGATCATGGACCTCTGTGCCTTGTGGAATTCTGACTGCACCCGCGCTGCCGCTGGCCAGGATCACCCCGTCCCTGACCAGCAGGGTCCCTCTCTCGATGATGTCGCCGTTGCCAAGGACCAGGCGGGTATTTGAAAAGGCCTGAACTGGCGCGGAACCAGCTGGTGTCTGCCCCAGAGCGGTTACGCTACAGAGGAATAATGCGGCGAATATTGCGGTGAGGACGCTGCAGATTCTTGTTATTTTCATTAGGAAATCCTGTGAAATCCTTTGCTTTGCCGAGGCTACCATAATCCAGTAGGATGATTCGCCAGCAATCACCGAATATATAAGAAAAAGGAGTATTGCCATGTTGCTCAATCGAATTCTGCGCAGCGCCCTGATCTGCTTCGCACTGGTCAGTTTCTCATCCTTTGCCGACGATCATCTTCCCATCGTTGCGCCTGAGGAAGTCGGTTTCGACTCGGCTCGCCTGGCGCGTATCGATTCCTTTTTTGAACAGAAAGTAGCAAATGGCGAGCTGGCAGGCATCGTTACCCTGGTCGCGCGCCACGGCAAGATTGCCCATCACAGTGCTGTTGGTTACCAGGACGTGCAGCGTGGTATCGACATGGAGACCGATACCATCTTTCGTATCTACTCCATGACCAAGGCGATCGCTACCACAGCCCTGATGCAGCTCTATGAACAGGGTGCGTTCCAGCTTACCGATCCACTGTCCCGGTACATACCCGAATTTGCCAATCTGGAAGTCTTGCGTACACCACAGAGCAGTATCAACGACACCGTGGAGATGGATAGAGAGCCTACCGTGCAGGATGTGTTACGACACACTGCTGGCCTTTCCCATGGCCTGGGTACCAGTCCTTATGATGAGGCGTTTACTGGTTCCGGAATTTTCAGTACCGAGACTTCGCTGGAAGAGATGATGACATTGCTCTCGGAAATTCCATTGATGAATCAACCGGGTTCGCAATGGCGTTATAGCGTCGGCCCCGATGTCGCACTTCGGCTCGTCGAGATTCTCTCCGGCATGCCTGCCGATGAGTACCTGGCGCAAAACCTGTTTGGGCCTCTTGGCATGTCAGATACCGGTTACTGGGTCGGACCTGACAAGGCATCGCGTCTCGGACCTGTGCACTGGATGCGCGATGGTGAACTGGTACCCATCGATGAAGAATACGGTCACCCCAGGGGAGGTGTGTTGGTAGAACCCTGGTCAGTAAACAGTTACACCTTCGAGCATGAATTCAAGGGTGGCAGCTATGGCCTGCTTTCTACCGCCGAGGATTACTGGAAGTTTGCCCAGTCCATGCTCAATGGTGGTGAGTTAAACGGCGAGCGTATCCTGGGTCCGCGCACTGTTTCTTTTATGGCTAATGATCATCTCACTGAGCAACAGCGCTTCACTCGCGCAACAACCTGGGGACTTGGTTTCTCCGTGGTGGAAGATCAGGGCCAGTTGGGATTCCCCATGAGCGAAGGAACCTTCTACTGGGCGGGTGCTGCAGCGACCAATTTCTGGATCGATCCGGTTGAAGATATCGTGGTGGTGGCCATGACCCAACACATGGCGACACCCGGTACCGGGGCCTTGCGCGGTCAATTATCAGCTCTGGTCTACGGAGCGCTGGTCGATTAGAGCACTGTAGCCACAGCTGGTTATGAAAAGGAATCCGCCGCCACTGGATGGCGTCACCGTTGTCTCTATAGAGCAGGCGATTGCAGCTCCCTTGTGCACGCGCCAGCTGGCTGAGCTGGGTGCGCGGGTGATCAAGATCGAGCGGCCAGACGGTGGCGACTTCGCGCGTCATTATGATGACCGGGTAAAGGGTCTGTCCTCACATTTTGTGTGGACCAATCGGGGCAAGGAGAGCCTGACGCTTAATCTGAAAAACCCGGCTGGGCAGCGAGTGATTGAAAGGTTGCTCACCCAGGCGGATGTCCTGGTGCAAAACCTGGCTCCTTCTGCAGCTTCGCGTCTCGGTCTCGGTTTCGATTCGCTCCATCCACGCTTCGAGAAACTCATCGTCTGCAACATCTCCGGTTACGGCAATGACGGGCCCTATGCGGACAAGAAGGCCTACGACCTGTTGGTGCAGGCGGAGGCCGGCTTCCTTTCGGTGACTGGTTTGCCCGATGCCCTGGTGAAGAGCGGCATCTCCATTGCTGATATCGCTGCCGGCATGCAGGCGCACGCGGCCATTCTCGCCGCGCTGATCCAGCGAAGTAAAACAGGCAGCGGAAGCTGTATCGACATCTCCATGCTGGAAGCCATGACAGAGTGGATGGGTTTCCCGCTGTACTACGCCTACGAGGGTGCGGAACCACCAGCACGGTCTGGAGCAGACCATGCCAGCATCTATCCTTATGGTGTGTTTACCACCGCAAGCGGTGAATCCATTTTGCTCGGCATGCAGAACGAAAGAGAGTGGCAGGCGTTTTGTGCTCAGGTCATGAATGACGATCGGCTCGCAGTCGATGAGCGCTATGACAGTAATCAGAAACGCTCAGAGAATCGCGACGTCTTGCGAGAGCTTATTCAGGGGCGCTTCTCTGCCATGGATGCTGCGACGATCTGTAGCAAGCTGGATACAGCACATATCGCCTATGCCCGGGCCAACGACATGAAGGCTGTGTGGCAGCACCCGCAACTCAGAGCCCTACAGCGCTTCGTTGAGATTGACTCACCGGCCGGCAGGATAGAAACACTGGAACCGCCGGGTAGAAGCAGCGATTATAATCCTCGCCTCGGTGCCGTTCCCGACCTGGGAGAGCACACGCGGCAGATCCTGGAAAGCCTGGATTTTTCCGCGCAAGAAATCGGACAGATGCGGGAAGATGCAGTAATCTAGGCGGTAGAAAACCACAATGGAGCCCAATCCATGATTCGATCCACATCAAGCCTCAAACGAATATTCATACTTCCGGCTACACTCCTGTTGAGTGCCAGTGTCATGGCCCAGGAATACCAGGTGCCCTACACCGAATGGGGCGTGCCCGATCTGCGTGCCGTGTGGAAGCACGCTTCCATCATTCCCATGGAGCGTCCCCGTGACCTGGGTGAGAAGAGGGCTTATACCGAAGAAGAGGCTTATGCCATCGAGCGAGCAGAGCAGCAACGCTTCGATCAGGATAATGAGCCGCTGGATCCCGATCGTCCTCCACCTGAAGTGGCAGATTCCCTGCCGCCGATAGGAAACTACGATCTGTTCTGGCGGGAAGACGCCCAGTTTATTCCCACAATCGATGGCGAGTTCCGCACATCGGCGATTATCGAACCAGCCAACGGTCGCCTGCCGGCAATTCAGCCGGAACTGGCAGATCGACTGGAAGAACAGCGACGAGATGACCAGGGTACCCGCGGCCGCCGTAGTGAAGGTCCGGAAGGACGCAGCCTCGGCGAGCGTTGCCTGGTTGCTTTCGGCAACCTGTCCGGCCCGGTGATGAGCCCGATCATCTACAACAGTAATCTGCAGATCGTGCAGTCACCGGGTTATGTGGTGATCATTGCCGAGATGGTGCACGACGCTCGCATTATTCCAATCACCGAGGAGCGCAATCCGGCTGCAGCAGATCATCGCAAGTGGATGGGCGATTCAATCGGTCATTGGGAAGGCGATACCCTGGTGGTTGAAACCAAGTACTTTAATACCGGGCACCGACTCCGTGGTCTGCCGGTCGACAACCTGACAGTCACCGAATCCTTTCGGCGAGACAGTGATAACAAGCTGATCTACGGATTCAGGGTCAACGATCCCACTGTATTCTCCGACGAATTTTACGGCGAGTATCCCCTGTCACGCATGGATGAGTCCCTGTATGAGTACGCCTGTCATGAA
>CAYTLI010000016.1:0-25754 GCA_964438455.1 uncultured Pseudohongiella sp. | reverse complement strand
CCCCGGCCGTTAGCGCATAGTTGCGACGAATGCCTACCAAAACCATGGCAATGACTGCAGTGCCAGTCACCAGGAGCAGAGGCATCAATGGCAATAAATCAGAGAGCGTCATCGTCATAGGGACACTCCCGCGACTGCTGCTACTGCACCGCTCGTTGCCGACAGCAAATTACCCAGCACCGGCGCAGACATGGAAAGGAACGACTGGGGATACATGCCCATCCAGATCAGGCCCAGCATCATGGCTGCAAAATAAATCATCTCCCTGTTGCTCAGGTCACTGAGATGACTGTCATCAAATTTGCTGTTGCTGTACTCACCCTGGAAAACCTTCTGTATTACCCAAAGCGAGTAAACAGAAGCGAAGATAAGGCCGAAGGCGGAGACAACAGTCCACAGGATATTGGCCTGGAACGCACCCAGCAGAGCCAGGAATTCGCCGATGAAGTTACCGAGCCCAGGCATACCGAGAGCGGCGACAGAAAAGAACAACGCTACCACTGCCATGCGAGGGACCTTGGCCCAGAATCCGCCCATTTCCAACATGTTGCGTGTATGAATGCGATGCTGAAGACCGCCTGCCAGCATGAACAGGGCTGCAGCACTTAAACCGTGTGCCAACATGGTCATTATTGCTCCCTGCAGTGCCTGCTCATTCCAGGCATAGACACCAAGCGTCACAAAACCCATGTGGCTGACACTGGTATAGGCAATCAGGCGTTTGATATCGGACTGGGCAAACGCCACCTTGGCACAATAGAGAATGCTAATAGCGGCCAGGGCCATGGCAATCGGCGCAAAATCCATTGCCGCGACAGGAAACAGCGGCACTGCGAAACGAATCAGGCCATAGGCACCGGTCTTCAGCAGCACCCCGGCCAGGATCACACTACCGGCAGTAGGAGCCTGGCTGTGTGCATCGGGTAACCAGGAATGCATGGGTACGCTAGGCAGCTTGGTAGCGAATCCGATAAAGAATCCCAGCATCACCCACATCTCGATGGAACCGGTCATGCTGACATTCATCAGGTCATGATAGTTGAAACTGAAGGCATCAAACTGAACATAGTGGAAGTAGGCAAGGGTCAGAATCGACACCAGCATCAACATGCCGCTCACCTGGGTGAAGATGAAAAACTTCATCGCAGCATAGTTTTTGTTTTCATGGCCCCAGATCGCGATGATGAAGTACATTGGAATCAGCATCACTTCCCAGAAGAAGAAAAACAGGAATAAGTCCAGTGCGGTGAACACACCGATTACGCCGGCGAGTGTCCACAACAAGTTAAAGTAGAAGAACCCTGCCCGCTCGGTAATTTCATCCCAGGCCGATCCAATGGCGATAATGCCGAGAAAGGCAGTCAGCAGGACCAGCAACAGGCTCAAACCGTCAACTGCCAGGTAAAAGGAAATACCAAAGCGAGGGATCCACTCAGCGTTAACGGAAGCGATCCAGTCCTCTCCTGATCCGCCCAGTAAGGTGAGCATGAAGATCAGATCCAGAACCACAGTAAATAATGCAACCAGCCTGGGAAAGCGAGGATTTACTGATTCGGAAATCCAGGCCAGAACACCACCGACAAAAAGTACCGCAATCAAAGCTGCCAGGATCATAACAATGCTCCCAGGGTCACGATGACTACCAGACCGGCGGCAATACTCAATGCGTACCAGCGCAGGTATCCGGTTTGCGTACGTGCAATCATCTGGTGGGCGGTACGATTAATCTCCACCACCAGGCCATAAAACTGATCAATGATGTCTTTGGCATTGATTCGTGCCAGCCACATGAACGGGAATACAAACAGGCGATCGTAGAGCCAGTCCATACCCCAGCCACTATTCCAGAACTTGTGCAGTGACTGGGCAAGGTTGGAAGACATCAAATTTTCGATCGACAATTGCCTGGAGCCATAGAACAGATAGGCGACACCAATTCCAATCAGCGGCACAGCGATCATGATGCCTTCAACAAGCAGGCTGGCATGATGTTCTTCGTGTACTTCGCCATGACTGAACACGGCCTCCACGGGAATGTGTATGAAGCCGCCAACCAGGGACAGCAGCATCAGGATGCCCAGCGGTACAGTCATGTTCAGCCCGCCATACTCGCCCTCACAATGGTGACCACGATTCTCACCAAAGAACACGATAAACATCAGCCGGAAAGTATAGATCCCAGTGAAGAACGCACCGATAACACCGCCGAGCCACAACCAGAAACCCACTCCTTCGAGTTCCAGCGCTCCCAGCAGAATCTCATCTTTGGAGAAGAATCCAGAAGTGAATGGAAATGCAGTCAGTGCCAGGCTGCCAATCAGGAAGCAGGCAAATGAAAATGGCAAGACTTTACGCAAGGCACCCATCTTGAAAATGTCTTGCTCATGATGCATGGCCAGGATTACCGAGCCGGCACCGAGGAACAATAGCGCCTTGAAGAAGGCATGGGTCATCAGGTGAAAGATCGATGCCGAGTAGGCACCAACACCGAGCCCCAGGAACATATAACCAATCTGGCTGACCGTGGAGAATGCCAGGATACGTTTGATATCTGACTGGGTCATGGCGGTGAAGCCAGCCATCAACAGTGTGATCAGGCCAATCCACGCCACCAGTATCTGCACATCCGGCGCCAGTTCGAATAACACGTGGGTACGCGCAATCAGGTAGACACCAGCGGTCACCATGGTTGCTGCGTGGATCAGGGCGCTGATTGGTGTCGGGCCAGCCATGGCGTCCGGCAGCCAGGTCTGCAGTGGCAGCTGTGCCGATTTACCTACCGCACCACCGAGCAACAACAGTGCTGCCAGTGCCGGTAAGGTCGATCCCACCGCCCATTCGCTCTCCGCCGCATGCATAAGGTCCTGGATATTCAGGGTGCCAAAATGCGCGAACAACAGGAACAGGCCTATCGCCATCGAGGTATCACCTACCCTTGTTACCACGAAAGCCTTACGCGCAGCGTAGCCATTGTCGGGATTGGTGTACCAGAAGCCGATGAGCAGATAACTACACAGTCCGACACCTTCCCAGCCCAGGTACAGAAGCACCAGGTTGTCGCCGAGCACCAGCATCAGCATGGCGGCGACAAAGAGATTCATATAGGAAAAGAAGCGACTGAAACTTGGGTCATCCCACATGTAGCCTGTGGCATAGACATGAATCAGGAAACCGACACCGGTGATGACCAGCATCATGACCAGCGATAATCCATCCAGGTAAAAGGTAAAGCCCGGAGTAAAACTGCCTACTGCCATCCAGGTAAATGTTTCAACAACGAAGTGCTCCTCACCGGAGCCGAGGAAATTCATGGCAATGAGAGCCGCCACGGCAAATGACAGGCCGATAGAACCAGCACCGATCACGGCAGCTATTTGTCTTGGCATACTGCCGCCACTCAGTACCAGGGCGAGAAAGCCCAGTAACGGAAAAGTGGGTAGTAACCAGATCAGGTCGATCATCTTGCCTTAGTCCTTCCTTTAACCTTTCATCTCACTGAGGACATTGATGTCCACAGTCTGAAATCGCCGATACATCTGCAGGATCAAACCAAGCCCTACGGCAACTTCCGCGGCGGCCAGGGTCAGGATCATCAGGAACATGACCTGCCCCTCCGCGTGCCCCCAGCGTGCGGCCGCGACAATGAAAGCCAGACCACTGGCATTGAGCATGATCTCAAGCGACATCAGCACGAACACGATGTTGCGACGAGTCAGCACACCAATCAGGCCCAGCACAAAAAGTATGCCGGCTAGAATCAGGCCGTGTTCAATTGGTATCGTTTCCATCTTCTTGTTCTATTCAGTTCCTGCTTATTTCTTGGCCAGGTGATAAGCGGACACCAGCCCAGCCAGTAACAGTATTGATGCCAGCTCTACGGCCAAAACATACGGACCAAAGAGCAAGGCACTCACTTCCAGCACTCCCACCCGGGTGACTTCCATCCCGTGATCCAGGCCACTCATAACACTGAGCAATTGCCCTAACAGCAGCGCAGCCATGATCACCGGCGCGATCCACATACGCAGTGATAGCCAGCCTTTTTCCTGATCGCGGGTTTTATGCCCCAGATTCAGCATCATGATGACAAACAGGAACAGCACCAGGATTGCACCCGCATAGACAATCGCTTCCAGTACGGCAGCAAATGGAGCACCCAGCACATAGAAGACAACCGCGACAGCCAACAGAGAAAGAATCAGGTACAGCAATGCATGCACGATATTGGTCTGCACTATTACTGCCAGCGTAGATATCACCGCGATGGCGCCCGCAAGATAAAAAAGTGTAATCATGGCAACAGGCTCCTCACATCAACTGGTGGTGCCTCGTTCCTTGCCTCGCCCTTGTCCTTGCTTGCTATTTGCATGCCACAGGTACGGTAGAAGTTGTAATCGTGATACTTGCCCGTACCGTCGATTAGCAGGTCTTCTTTCTCCCACACCATGTCCTGACGAACATACTCCGCCATTTCGAAATCCGGCGTCAGCTGAATCGCATTGGTTGGGCAGGCTTCTTCGCAGAAGCCACACATGATGCAGCGAGAGAAATTGATGCGGAAAAATTCCGGATACCAGCGACCATCTTCCATCTCACCTTTCTGTAAGGCGATACAGTCAACAGGGCAGGCAACAGCACAGAGATTACAGGCAACACAGCGTTCTTCCCCATCGGGATCACGACTGAGGATGATGCGTCCGCGCCAGCGTGGAAACATGTATGGCTGCTCATCGGGATACTGCACAGTATCGGCCTTGGTGAACAGCTTCATAAACACACCCCAAAGCGTGACTACCTGGCTCAATAATGTGTCTTTAACTAGCTTAAACATTTTTCAGCTCTTGCCCTGATTAATTTCTCAGCAAACTCTTTACAATAGAATAATCGCGCCGGTTACCAGCAGATTGATCAACGATAGCGGCAACAGGAAAAGCCAGCCATAACTCATTAACTGGTCATAGCGTGGCCGCGGAATAGCAGCGCGCAGCAAAATAAAGAAGGCGATAAAGACGCCCGACTTCAAACCAAACCATACTATCGGCGGCAGGAATGCAGGCCCCATCCAGCCACCAAAAAACAACACGGTAATCAGTGAGGAAACCAGCACCAGGCCGAGATACTCACCCACAAAGAACATGCCGAACTTCATCCCGGAATATTCAGTGTGGTAGCCGGCGCAGATCTCCTGCTCGGCTTCAGGAATATCGAATGGCAGGCGGTGACTTTCCGCGACCCCGGCTATAAGGAAGATTACGAAGCCAACAAATTGCGGAATGACAAACCACATGCCCTCCTGCGCCTCGACAATGGTGCGCAGATTAAAACTACCGGAGAGTGCGACCACGCCCAGCAGTGAGATGCCCATGAATACTTCATAGCTGACCATCTGTGCTGCGGCGCGCAGGCTGCCCAGCAAGGCATACTTGTTGTCAGAAGAAAGACCGCCAAGCATGACGCTATAGGCGCCCAGTGAAGCCATGGCGAGAATGAACAGCACACCAATATTTGAATCCACAATGCCAATGTTTGGCGCGAATGGTATGACCGCGAAGCTCAGCAAAATGACCGTCATGATGATTGCTGGCGCGACGACGAAACTGAATCGATCGGCAAACGGCGGTACCCAGTCTTCCTTGGTGAAGATCTTGATCATGTCTGCCACTACCTGCAGCAAACCAAACCAGCCCACCCGATTGGGTCCCAGGCGCTCCTGCCAGAAACTCAGCAGCCGTCGCTCAACCCAGATCAGCATGGCGGCTACCACGATCACTGTGCCGAGTATTAATCCTATGGTGAGACCCGAACCGACTTCCAGCGTCATGATCGTTCTCCATACATATCGCTGATGATCAGGCCATCGATGCTGCTATTGCGCTCCGATGTGTCAGCTTTCTTTATTGAAACCGCTGCCGGCAGCGCATAGATATCAAGCTGATCGGCCGCGTAGACGCTTGCTGTGCCGGGTTTGATTTGTGCGCGCACGCAGGCGACTGCGGTAGCACCACCGCCATTGAGCTGCACTTCATCGCCATGGGCAATGCCCAGCTTGTCTGCATCAACGGGCGCGAGGCCAAGATACGCATCGGTCAGGCGCTGCCGGATCGTTGACGCCCTGGCGCTCAGTTCGTCACTGCCAAATATCTGTTGTGCGCGGGAAAGAATCAGTTCTCCTGCTCCAGGGTCAACTTCGCTGATCTCTGGCTGCAAGTAAGCGCCAGTTTCGCTGCGTTCGATGAGATGGAACCCTGTATGACCCTGCTTCAGCTCACCGTTGATTTCGTCCTGGAACTTGCTGATCGATTGATTGGAGTTCCAGCTCGGCGCCCACGCCGCACCCAGGACAGAAGCATCCTTGGTAGCCGGCATACCTTCCATGGAGAAAGCCAGCACCGAGTGCTCATCCACTGGTTGCTTGGGCTCATGTACATTGATATTCGCTATCATCGCGGTACGGCCGCTATAGCGATGTGACTGGCGCGGTATCTTCATACCCGCAACGAACTGATCCAGTCTCGGCAACAGATCATCGAGCTTGTCGAATCCCTTTGCCTCTTCACTGCATGCTTTGACAATCGCATCCGCATCATCATCGCCATTTAGCCATTGCCACGCTGGCAACGCGCCATTGATGCAGCGGTGAACCTGGAAGCTCAACTGCGCCCTGCCTTCGTAGTTCACATAAGTGGCTTCATGTTCGGAAAATGCTGTGCTTGGCAGAATATGAGTCGCCTGTTGCGTCGTGCGATTAGGCAACAGGTCCAGCACCAGAAGTGTATCCAGGTTCTGCAGGGCTCCATCCACGTCCGCATCCGCTGCACGACGATAGAGATCGTTCTCCAGCACGATAGCTTTCTTGACCTCGCCAGATCGCATCTTCTCCAGTGCCGCAGCGAGGGTGTTTTCACCACGGACCAGCATTTCCAGGCCGAATGAATTCACCTCTGGCATGACCAGACACAGATCAGTGCTGGTTGAATTCTTTTCGTGCAATGCACGCGCCACATTGGCCGCTGCCTTCACCAGTTCGACCTGGCCATTGCTGGAGCCACTGACAATCAGCGGACGCTTTGCTGACATCAGGTGGCCGGCAATGCTGTCTACCAGAGCCTGTTGCTCACTATCCAGTCCATTTCCGCCTGGTGCGTTGCCGGATATCTTGTTCGCTATCGCATTGGCGATACTGGCCTGTTGGGCATAGGTATCGATAATCACTTCGGAAGCCACATCATCGAGGCGAGTGGCGTAGGTACTGAGTATGCTCAGAGGACTGCGCTCGTGTTGCGCCAGTTCGCGTACCGCTGCATCCTGCCACTGGGGAATGTTGCAACTCTGTGCCAGTTCCCTGGCTTTGTTACGCACACTCTGGCGCAGAGATAGTGCGAGGCGTGGTGCCGTGTTAGTGACGTCTTCGCCAATAATCAGCACCGCATCGGCCTCTTCGATCTCGCGCGCGCTCGGCGATTGGAATGCCTTGTCACGAGACAAACCCAGGATCAACTGGTTAGTCGCGTGCTCGTCATCTGCGATGCCTGCATAGAAATTCTCTTCGCCCACAATATGGCGCAGGGCATAGTTGGCCTCATTGCCGGCGCGAGGTGACCCAATGCCGATCGCGGCCCCTGCTTTCAAGTCTTGCAGCAGGCTTGCAACCTGACCCTGATCAAGCTCAGTCTGCTCACCGTTGGCCTGGGACACGGCGGCGCGCAGCCGCTCGCTGCTGTTTACGTAATCGAAACCAAAACGGCCGCGGTCGCAGAGGAAATATCCGTTAACTTCACTGTTGTAGCGATTGGTGATGCGACGCAATGTTCCATATCGCTCACCGGGTGTAGTGTTGCAGCCAACCGCACAACCAACACAAACACTTGGCGCGGTCTGCAAATCCCACTTACGTGTGTAATGCTCGGAGAAAGCCTGGTCAGTGAACACGCCGGTGGGACAAACTTCCACCAGGTTGCCGCTGAATTCACTCTCCAGCACGCCATCCTCGTGGCGACCGAAATAAACATGATGATGCGAGGCTTGAGCCGAGAGATCAGTACCGCCGGCGTAGTCATCGTAGTAGCGCACACATCGATAACAGGCGATACAACGGTTCATCTCATGATTGATGAACGGACCCAGGTACTGATTGCGATGGGTACGCTTCTTCTTGTCGTAGCGACGATAGTTGTGGCCGGACATGAGCGTCATGTCCTGAAGGTGACACTCGCCCCCTTCTTCACACACAGGGCAGTCATGGGGGTGGCTGATCATCAGGCTTTCGATAACCCGCTCGCGCATATCACGAGCCTGCTCATCATTTATTGAGATGCGCATGCCATCGGCAACAGGAGTCATACAGGACATGACAAGCATACCCTGCTCGTCATTTTCATCCCGGTACTGTTTTACCGCGCACTGACGACAGGCGCCCACCGAACCCATGCATGGATGCCAACAAAAATATGGCAAATCCAGACCCTGGGACAGGCATTCCTGCAACAGATTGTTATCGGGATTTACTTCGTACTCCTTCCCGTCAATAACAATTTTGGCCATCTAACAACCCAACCTCATCAGTGCTTGTAAGGGCAACACTTCTTTTCGACGTGCGCTTTAAAATCTTCTTCGAAATACTTCAGGCCACTACCCAAAGGCGCGGTGGCTCCAGGCGCCAGGGCACAAAATGTGCGACCGGGCCCCATGTAGTCTACGTGTTCGCGCAAGATGTCCAGGTCTTTTGCCTGCCCCTTGCCCGCTTCCAATTCCTTAAATATTGCGTCTACCCATGGCAGCCCATCGCGACAGGGCGTACAGAATCCACATGATTCATGGGAGAAAAAAGTCATCAGGTTACCAACCATTCCTACCGGACAGGTCTTGTCATCCAGAATGATCATGGTGCCGGTAGCGAGTCGGCTACCAACCTTGGCGATCTCGTCGTAGTCCAACGGCAGATCGAGATGTTCCGGCAGCATGAAGTCAGTAGAACCACCACCAGGCAGAAATCCGCGCAGGCTCAGGCCATCACGCATGCCGCCTGCCTTTTCTTCGAGCAACTCGCGAATCGGCAATCCCAGGGGCATCTCCCAACAGCCGGGGTTTTTCACCTTACCGCTAACACCGAACAGTTTGGTGCCATGGTCTTTGCCCTTGGTCAGGCCGTGGTACCAGTCCACACCGTAAGTGAGAATGCCAGGCAGGTTACAGATCGTTTCCACGTTGTTGACGATGGTGGGCTTACCCCATAGTCCACTGACTTGCGGAAATGGCGGTTTGGCACGAGGATTGGCGCGCTTGCCTTCCAAAGCATTGAGCAGTGCGGTTTCTTCCCCGCAGATGTAACGGCCAGCACTGGTGTGCAAAATAATGTCCAGGTCGAAGCCAGTATTGAGAATGTTCTTGCCCAGAAAACCTTTCGCGTATGCTTCCTTGATCGCCTTCGACAGGGTTTCTACCGATCGCGTGTACTCCCCGCGCAGGAAGATGTACGCCTTGTCGGCACCGATGGTATAGGAAGCGATGATCATGCCTTCCAATAACAGATGGGGATCCCCTTCCATTAACAGGCGATCTTTGAAAGTACCCGGCTCCATCTCGTCAGCATTCACCACCAGATATTTTTGCTGGGGAGAATCGGGGCCCTGGGGCACGAAACTCCATTTCAGACCAGTGGGAAAGCCTGCACCACCACGACCTTTCAGCCCGGAATCCTTAACGATCTGCAGCACATCATCCTGGCTCAGCCCTGCTGCAATTTTCTGCAATGACTGATAACCATCGTTCGCCTCATAGCCGGCTATCTCCAGCGGCGGGCGAGACATATCAATGTTCTTTGTTAACGGGTTGTCTACCACTTAATTCTACTCTTACTCTTTATTTGGGCTTTTGGCTTAGCCTTCTCAGCTATTGCCGCCCTGGTATTGCGCTACAATTTCATCAATCTTTTCTGGCGTCAGATTGCGATGCAGATCCTCGCCAACCATCATCACCGGCGCTCTATCACAATCACCAAGACATGGCACAGGAATAAATGTGAACTTGCCGTCGGCGGTTGTTTCACCGAAATCCACACCTAAAGTGTCTTTAATGTGCGACCTGATACTTTCACAATCCATGATCCAGCAGCTCACACTGTTGCAAAACAGGATGACCTTCTCGCCTACCGGTTGGCGGTATACCAGATTGAAGAAAGTCGCGACACCTTCCAGGTCTGCTACCGGCAGGTCCAGGTATTCTGCAATAGCCAGCAGCGACTCATCCGAAACCCAGCCCTGATGCTTCTGTACTATTTTCAGTGCTTCCAGCCCGACAGCCTTGTTGTCCGGGTACAGTGTCATTTCGTGCTCAATCTCCGCGATTTCAGCTTCCGTTAGCTGTCGCGCTTTCTTAGCACTACTGGCGATGACGTTATTCAATTTCCTGCTCTCTTCCTGATCCTTGTACGCTGCCTATCGGTCAACATCCGCCATAACGAAATCGATGCTGGCGATGATGGCAATCAGATCTGCCACCATGAAGCCGTTGCTGATCTCGGGAATCATCTGCAAATGAGCGAATGACGGTGTACGAATCCTGGTTCTGTAAGAAGTCGTATTACCATCACTCACCAGGTAGTAACTATTAATACCCTTGGTCGCTTCCACCGCCATGGTCACTTCGTCGGGCGGAATAACCGGACCCCAACTGACACTAAGGAAGTGGTTGATCAGCGTCTCGATGTCCTGCATGGTCTTCTCTTTGCGAGGCGGCGTGGTCAGCGGATGATCGGCCTTGTAGTCACCAGCCGGCATATTGTCGAGACATTGCTTGATGATTCGCAGACTCTGGCGCATCTCTTCTACACGCACCGCGCAGCGGTCGTAGCAGTCGCCATTGACAGCGATAGGCACATCGAATTCGAAGTTTTCATAACCGCTGTATGGGCGCTTCTTGCGAAAGTCCCATTCCAGCCCGGTGGCGCGAAGACCAGCACCGGTGACACCCCAGTCGAAGGCCTGCTTGGTGTCGTAGGCACCAACGCCCTGGGTGCGGCGCTTGACGATACCGTTATTCATCACCATGGAATCATATTCATCGATTCGTGGCGGCATGAAATCCAGCAATTCCCGGACCCGCTGATCCCAGCCCTGGGGCAGATCCTGGGCTACACCACCGATACGGAACCAGCCAGGGTGCATTCTTGCACCACAAATAGATTCGATGATGTTAAAAATCCGTTCCCTCTCTACAAACATGTAGAAGATAGGTGACAGTTGTCCCACGTCCTGGGCAAAGGTGCCGTAAAACAGCAGATGCGAACAAATTCGAAACATCTCTACCAGCATGACACGGATAGTCTGCGCTCTCGCCGGTACTTCAATGCCGGCCATTTTCTCCACTGCCATGACATAAGGCAGGTTGTTCATAACCCCGCCCAGGTAATCGATACGATCGGTATAGGGAATATAGGTATGCCAGGACTGACGTTCTCCCATCTTTTCGGCACCACGATGGTGATAGCCGATATCGGGTACGGCATCGACCACAATCTCACCGTCCAGTTGCAGGGCAATGCGGAAAGCGCCGTGCACGGATGGATGGTTTGGGCCCAGATTGAGGAACATGAATTCCGAAGTCTCGGATGCGCGCTCCATGCCCCACTCTTCCGGCTTGAACAACAGGGCGTTCTGCTCGTAGTCCGCCGCCTCATCATCCAGGGAGAACGGCTCCATTTCAGTGGCTCGGGCAGGATGCTCCTTGCGCAGGGCATGACCTTTCCAGGTTGGCGGCAGCACGATGCGATAAAGATTGGGATGACCATCGAACACTATGCCGAACATGTCCCAGGTTTCACGCTCATACCAGTTGGCGCTGGGCCACAGGTCGACGATGGTGGGCAGGTGCAGATCTGCATCCATCAGCGGGACCTTGACGCGGCAGTCACAATCGCCAGAGAAGGACATCAGATGATAAACCACGGTGAATTCAGCTTCCGGCTGACCTTCGCGATGCACCCTGACCCGCTCATCGATACCGGTTATGTCGAACATCATCTCGAAACGGGGAGAAGTGTTATCCCGCAACGCAGTGAGTAGCTCGCGCAGGTGCTGGCGATCCACCCAAACCGTGGGCATGCCTTCGCAGGTGGCCTGCTCAGCGAGGATTCGATCGCCAAATCGCTGGCGCAGTTGCCCCAACAGGGATCCCTGGTTCCCGCTATCGCTTCTGATGTCCTCGGCTGCTTGCATTGATCTTACTTTAGATATTCTAGTTAAATATATGTATTTATTGACTTTATGTTTCGTAGGGTGAGCGCAGCTCTTTGGCATGGATACGCTCATCGTGGCGCACTATCCGCTGCACCGGATTCTCTTCGCGCTGGATAATGCCCTGATCGTTGATAACCCAGCTCAGCGGTCTGCGCTGACGCCCAATGGACTCTTGCAACAGGATCAGCCCCTGTAGCAGGGCCTCGGGGCGAGGTGGACAGCCCGAAACATAGACATCGACAGGCAGGAACTTGTCCACGCCCTGAACCACGCTGTAAATATCGTACATACCGCCAGAATTGGCGCAGGAACCCATGGAAATCACCCACTTGGGCTCGAGTAATTGATCGTAGAGCAGTCGCACTACGGGGGCCATCTTGCGAAATACGGTTCCCGCGATAACGATCATATCTGCCTGCCGCGGCGTGCCACGGATAACCTCGGCGCCGAAACGGGCCAGGTCGTGACGCGCGGTAAATGCTGTGGCCATCTCCACATAGCAGCAGGAAAGCCCGAAATTGAAAGGCCAGATAGAATTCTTGCGGCCCCAGGCAACCATATCTTCCAGCTTGGCCATCATCACGTTGCGGCGAATGAACTCATCGACCGCATTGCCACCGGGCTGTGGGGAGGCGGCTTCTTCAGCGCGCTGCAGTTCCCAGTTCATAGCTTGAATTCCTTCTTGTTTACTACCCCTCCAGGACCGGCGAGGGACTCTAATTCACGTTTCTGCGTCTCGGTTCGCCAATCCAGGGCGCCAATGCGCCACAGATAGAACAGGGCCACAATGAGAATGAAGATAAATACGCTGATCTCAATGAAGCCGGGCCAACCCGCCTGCTCGACGGCTACCGCCCAGGCAAACAGGAACACCACTTCCAGGTCAAAGATGATGAACAGGATTGCGGTGAGATAAAAATGCACCGAGATGCGGAAATGGGCGCTGCCCACGGAGATGATGCCCGACTCGAAGGGCGTCTCCTTGTACTTGCGATTGATCTTCTGGCCAAGAAAAAACGACAGGCCCAGCATGGTTACAACGACCGCGAGGACGGCAGCGGAGTAAAACAGGAATGGCCTGAGGGCATCTATGTAGCTGCTTGCTGTTTCCAAATCCATGTCCTTCAGCCCACTATCTTGGCTGACTTTTTAGCTAAATTACTTAGCTGGCTAACTTAATCACCGGCAATAAGCAGACCTCGCGTCCCAGCCATGGCGGGCGCGGTAAATCATGCTACTCGAATCCGGTGAATTGGCAGCCTTGCTGCCGGGAATTTCCAGAGGGGTCAGTCCAGCATCGCGGCGTCCTGTGATTCCGGATGCAATGGCGCTGAGCCAGGGCACTGTCACCTCTCATTGAGTCTTTCCAATCTGCGCAAAAAAATAATAAATCGGCACACCAAAATACTTATTCAGAAACTTCCCGACTAATGCTCGTGAAATTCCTTACAGCTCTTTACGCTTGATTTTATTATCTGGTTTTGGGTGCCAGGAGCTCTACAAAACAGCCCCCTCTGAGCCGCGACGAATTTACACGGATAAGGGGTTTAAAGCAAGTATTATCGGGGTTTGCGCGCCTTTTCAGCGCAGCAAAAGCAGTCAATTTATTGACACTCAAAGAGAGCGATTGGCGCGCGAGGAGGCTACTCAGAAAACCCGGTTCAATCCATCCAGCGCAGCCGTGCGATAGGCTTCTGCCATGGTCGGATAATTAAAAGTTGTGGTCAGGAAATATTTCATGGTGTTGGCATTACCCGGTTGCCGCATGATCGCCTGCCCGATATGCACAATCTCTGAAGCCTGGTCACCAAAACAGTGAATGCCGAGTATCTCCAGGGTTTCAAAATGGAATATCAGTTTCAGCATCCCCACCTGTTCGCCGGTGATCTGGGCTCGCGCTGTATTCTTGAAGAACGCTTTGCCGACTTCATAGGGAATCTTCGCAGCGGTTAGCTCGGCCTCGGTCTTCCCCAGCGTGCTGATTTCCGGGATCGTATAGATTCCTGTGGCAACCTGTTCCACCGGGTAACATTCCTCCGGGGCCACGATGGCATTGCAGGCGGCACGACCCTGGTCGTAGGCAGCTCCCGCCAGCGCCGGCCAGCCGATCACATCGCCAGCCGCGTAAATATTCTTTACCCGGGTCTGGTAGGATGCGTCCACTTCCAGTTGGCCACGGCTATTTGGTTTCAGGCCAATATTATTCAGGCCCAGGTTGTCGGTATTGCCCGTCCTGCCGTTGGCCCAGAGCACGATATCGCTCTTGATCTTCTTGCCGGATTGCAGGTAGGTCACGATGTGATCGTCGTGATATTCGATGTGATCGTACTCCTCGTTGTGACGGCTGCGCACCCCCACGTTGCGAAGGTGGTAAGCCAGCGCGTCACTTATCTCTGTATCGAGAAACGTCAATAAACTGGCATTGGGATTGATCAGTTCCACTTTCGCGCCCAGCCCACCGAAGATGGACGCGTACTCACAACCGATGACACCCGCACCAATCACGGTGACCTTGCGCGGAGAATGATCCAGTTTGAGAATCGTATCGCTGTCGAACATCAGATGATGATCGAAATTCACATCCGGAGGATGATAAGGTCGCGACCCGGTAGCGATGATGAAGTAGTCAGCAGACAGTTTGCGTCGCTTGCCAACAAGCTTGATCGTGTGCTTGTCGAGGAATTCAGCCCGACCGTGAAATATTGGTACGCGGTTCCTATCATAGAAATCGGTGCGCATGCGCACTTGTTGGTAAACCACTCGGTCAGCCTGCTTGAGGATTTGCTGGAAACTGAGCTTTCGGGCGTCACCAAAATCCCTGAACATCGGGTTGGTGTTGAAATCGATGACCTGTTTGACCGAATGTCGCAGGGCTTTTGATGGAATCGTCGCCCAGTGTGTACAGCTACCGCCGACCTTGCTGTGATCACTGACCAAAGCCACACTGCGCCCTTTCTTGCGCGCATTCATCGCTGCGGCTTCGCCCGCCGGGCCGCTGCCAATAACGATGATGTCAAAATGGCTCTTCTGCCGTTGCGACTTCTTTAGCATCTGCTTATCCGTTTCCCTGGTCGCCTAAGTAGCGTTGAAAGGCAGGAGTGACATAGTCCGAAAAGTCATCTCCCTCCTTATAGATGAAGTATGCAGCCTGATTCTCTCTTTGTGCCAGCGCCCTGGCCTGATCCAGGCCCAGAATCATATATGCCGTGGCCAGCGCATCGGCCCGGGCCGTGGATTCATCAATCACGTAAACGGCCGCCAGATTATGACTGATAGGCCTACCATTGCGTGGATCGATCTCATGGGAATATCGTATCCCGTCCTGTTCAAAATAATTGCGGTAGTCTCCCGAACCAGCCACCGCGATTGTCTCGCCGCGACTATAAAAAATCTCATAGACTCTCGACACCTGATCCACCGGCGCTTCAATTGCCGGCACCCAGCTCTCATCACCGGGCTTCAATCCCTTGATCTTGAGCTCACCTCCGATCTCCAGAAAGTAACTCTCTGCACCCAGCTCGTCGAGATACTCGGCAAGCTTGTCCACCGCATAACCCTTCGCTATCGCGCTGAGATCAATAGAGATATCCCGAGTCTTGCGTACGCGGGAATTGGCCTGCTCAATCATCAGGCGCTGATAGCCAATGTTTTCCAGTGCACTGGCTATCGCCGCATCCGCAGGCACCTGGTCCTGCAAACTTATCTCCGGCCCAAAGCCCCAGAGATTCACCAGGGGACCGACGGTGACATCGAATGCAGCACCAGTGAGCAGGGAAATTTCTCTCGCCATGACCAGCACGTCCATCATCTCCTTTGAAACCAGAAATGGTGTGCCGACAGCATGCCGGTTCAGACGCGACAGTTCTGAATTCGCGCTATAGGTAGAGAATATCTCCCGATCCAGTCTCGCAAGCAGCCTGCCAATTTCTTCCGCCAGAGTCTCCCGCTCCATGTCTGGGGGAATTTCTACAAGCTGGACCTGGAATGTTGTACCCATGGTAAAGCCAGAAAGGCTCACCAGCTCATCATCACCACCAGAAAAAAAGACGAAGCCAAACAGGATCACCAGGAAGGTGATCGAGAAGGCATGTCTGCGGAATATTTCGGCCATAGGCCCTGGGCAGAGAGTGGACGCTTATCCCTTAACCGGATAATGCTGATAAGTAACGCCGGCCATCTTGTACACCATGCGTCCTACCTGGCAACAGTAACCGAACTCATTGTCGTACCAAAGGTAGAGTACGCAATTCTTGCCGTTCACTATAGTAGCGGTGGAGTCAACGATACCCGCCTCGCGTGTACCGACAAAATCCGAGGACACTGCATCTTCGGATTCAGTGTAACTGATCTGGTTTTGCAGGTCGGAGTGCAGGGCAATCTGGCGCAGGAATTCGTTTAACTCTTCCTTGCTCGTTTCCCTTTCCAGCGTCAGGTTCATGATCGCCATCGATACATTGGGAATCGGCACTCGCACTGCATTACCAGTCAACTTGCCAGCCAATTCAGGAACCGCTTTCACCACTGCCTTGGCAGCACCAGTTTCTGTGAGCACCATGTTTAATGCTGCACTGCGACCCCGGCGAGCACCCTTGTGATAATTATCGATCAGGTTCTGGTCGTTGGTGTAGGCATGAACGGTTTCGATGTGACCGTGAGCGATACCGAACTCATCGTTGACGACTTTTAACACTGGCGCGATGGCATTGGTTGTACAGGAAGCAGCAGTAATGATCTTGTCTGCAGGATCCATCTCGTGATCGTTGATGCCATAGACAATGTTTTTCAGATCGCCCTTGCCGGGTGCGGTGAGCAGTACTTTCGCCGCGCCTTTAGACTTCAGATGCAGACTCAATCCTTCCGCATCTCTCCATTTACCGGTGTTGTCGATGATCAGCGCGTCATCGATGCCATAGGCTGTGTAATCGATTTCCTCCGGACCATTGGCATAGATCACCTGCACTACATTGCCGTTCATGATCAGGCAGTTGTTTTCTTCATCGACTCGCAGTGTGCCCTGAAATGCACCATGCACTGAGTCGGAAGTAAACAGATTGGCTCGTTTGCGCAGGTCGCCTTCCTGGCCGGGTCGCACCACGATGGCGCGCAGACGCATGACTTCCCCGGTACTGGTGCGTTCAATCAACAGTCTTGCCATCAACCGCCCTATGCGGCCGAATCCATAGAGGACAACATCCTGGCTCTTCTCAACTGGCTTGCCGTTTTTCCCGTCCAGGTAGGCAAGTTCCTCACGCACGAAGCTATCCACATCGAGGGCTTTATCACCCTCCTTTTCCTGGTGAGCCATGTAGGCGACGGTGAGTTTGCCCAGGTCGATTTGTGCATTCCACAAATCCAGCTTGGCCATCGCCATCAATACAGGATGGGTCTCAAATTCAGACATTTCGTTTCGTTCCACCTGACGAACGAAACGGTGGGATTTCATGATGAAGGTTACTGAGCGGTTGTGCAGGGGACGACCGTAAATAAAAACACCAACATTATGACCGCTGAACAGACGGCCGATGACAGGAATCATTTCCTGTACCAGTGCCTCCCTTTGCTTCCAGTCCGAAAAATAATCATCCACAGGGGGTCGAACGTTGGTGGCTTTGTTCACTGGTACCTCGGCTGGGGGCGCTAAAAAAGGGCGCTATTATCTTGCGAAAGAATGGCTTGTGCAACACGGCTTCCGGCGCTCGCGCACAACCTGCTCATCATCTGCCGATGGGATACAATACCGCCCCTTTGCCCATTCGCCGCTCGCCCAGAATAGCTTCGTAAGTGATGTCCTCAGTATTTGCTCCCCCATTGCCCAAGGAACAGTACAGCTCCCTGTACTGGCAGGACGTTTACGGCAGCGCTGCCAGCCTTGCCCTGGTGCATGCTGCACAGAATAGTCCCGGGCCCATACTGCTGATCTGCGACAGCAACGAAACTGTAGAACGCTCTGTCAGGGAGTTGCAGTACTTCGCCAGTGCTGAGGACGAGCTGGAGGTCATGTCGCTGCCGGATTGGGAGACCCTGCCCTACGATAGTTTTTCTCCCCACCAGGACATTCTCTCCGATCGCCTGCGAGCCTTGTTTCGCTTGCCCGACCTCTCCCGCGGCATCATCGTTCTGTCAGTATCCAGCCTGATGCATCAGTTGCCGCCGCGACAGTACATCGCGGCCAACAGCCTGCACATGCAACAGGGACAGAAGCTCAGCATAGAAGGCATCCGCGAACAAATGCTGCTGGCCGGCTACCAGGCTGTGGAGTCAGTAATGGAACACGGTGAATTCGCCGTGCGTGGCTCCATCGTGGATATCTATCCTATGGGCAGTGCCGTGCCTTTCCGTCTTGATCTGTTCGATGACGAGCTGGACAGCATTCGCACCTTCGATCCCGAGACACAGCGCTCACTTCAGGAAGTGGATGAAATTCGCCTGCTCCCTGGCCGGGAATACCCTATGGATGAAGCGGGAATTCAGGCATTCCGCAATCGCTTTCGTGAGCAATTCGATGTCGATACCCGACAGTGCCCTCTGTTTCAGGATGTGAGTGCTGGCATCAACTCGCCGGGGCTTGAGTACTACCTGGGTCTGTTTTTCGAGACACTCAGCAATATTTTCGATTTCCTGCCACAACACACGACGGTTTGCCGCATAGGAGATCTTAAGCAGGCGGGTGACAATTTCTGGGCGGACATTCAACAGCGCTTCGAGGATCGGCAGATTGATCGCTTTCGACCAATTCTCAAACCGCCACAGGTGTTCATTCCTATCGATGAAATACTTTCCCGGTTAAAGTCGTTCCCACAGATCGAGTTTAAAACTCACGACAACGGTACAAGCTTGCAGACCAGCGCCCTGCCCGATCTGGCGAGCAATGCGCGTCTCGCCCAACCTTTCATTCACTTGCAGGAATTCCTGCAAGGCAATGCCGATTCGCGAGTGCTGTTCTGCGCAGAAACTGCTGGCAGACGTGAAACCCTGTTACAACTGTTACGCCAGGCCGACATTCATCCTCAGCCAGTAAGTCATTGGCACGATTTTTATCAGGGCACCGAACCAACAGGACTGTGCGTGGCAGCTATCGATCGCGGTTTCTGGCTCCCGGAGCAGGATCTGATCCTGATTACCGAAACCCAATTGCTGGGTCAACGGATCGCCCAACGACGACGCAGGAAAAAAGTTCAGAATAACTCTGACTTCATCATCAAGAACCTCACCGAACTGCGTGTCGACGATCCAGTCGTTCACATCGAACATGGTGTGGGTCGCTATCGAGGACTGCAAACCATCGATGCCGATGGGCAACCGACAGAGTTTCTTACCCTTGAGTACGCGAATCAGGCGAAGCTCTACGTGCCGGTCGCCTCGTTGCATCTGATTAGCCGCTATAGTGGCGGAGACCAGGACACTGCACCACTCAACCAACTGGGCAACGACCAGTGGCAGAAGACGAGAAACAAGGCGGCAGAAAAAATCCGCGACGTGGCTGCTGAATTACTGGACATCTATGCCCGCCGGCAAGCCAGGCAAGGTTTTAGCTACAAACTGGACAGCCACGAGTACGATAAATTCTGCGCCAGCTTTCCATTCGAAGAAACAGCCGATCAGGAGAACGCCATAGCCGCCGTCATCGATGACATGACCGGCGCGCAACCAATGGATCGTCTGGTCTGTGGCGATGTGGGATTCGGCAAAACCGAGGTTGCCATGAGAGCCGCATTCATTGCCGTGCAAAACGGCAAGCAGGTTGCCATGCTGGTGCCAACCACCCTGTTGGCCCAACAGCACTTAGAGAGTTTCAAGGATCGCTTCGCCGATTGGCCGATTACCGTGGACGTGGTTTCCCGCTTCAAGTCTGCCTCTGAACAAGCCAAAACCCTGGAACTGGTCAAGCAAGGCAAGGTTGATATATTGATTGGTACCCACAAATTGCTGCACGGCGAAATCGATTACAGCAACCTGGGTTTGCTGATCATCGACGAGGAGCACCGCTTTGGGGTTCGGCAAAAAGAAAAACTCAAGTCGCTCCGCGCCAACGTGGACATCCTCACACTAACCGCGACTCCGATTCCACGCACATTGAACATGGCACTTTCCAGTATCAGGGACCTGTCCTTGATCGTCACACCACCGGCAAAACGGCTCTCGGTGAAAACCTTCGTCCGAGAAGAGCAGGACAGCCTGATTAAAGAAGCAGTATCGAGAGAACTGTTGCGTGGGGGGCAGGTGTTCTATTTGCACAATGAAGTGAAGTCCATCGATCGTTGCGCTAAACACCTGCAGGAGATCGTACCCCAGGCGCGCATCTGTATCGCCCATGGCCAGATGGCAGAACGCGACCTGGAAAAAGTCATGGCCGATTTTTACCACAAGCGTCACAACATCCTGGTGTGCACAACCATCATCGAGACTGGAATCGATATTCCCAGCGCCAACACTATTATTATCGAGCGAGCCGACAAGTTCGGCCTTGCACAATTGCATCAATTGCGTGGCCGCGTTGGCCGCTCCCACCATCAGGCCTATGCCTATCTGCTGTTGCCCGCACAGAGTCGATTGCAGTCAGACGCACTCAAACGCATCGAAGCTATCCAGGCAGCCAGCACGCTTGGTGCCGGATTTACACTCGCCAGCCACGACCTGGAAATTCGCGGTGCGGGCGAATTACTCGGCGATGAGCAGAGTGGCCATATGCAAAAAATTGGCTTTAGCCTCTACACGGAGATGCTGGAGGAGGCCGTTGCTGCCATCAGGGACGGCCGCACACCGAACTTTGACCTGCAGGCAGACAGCAATGTGGATATAAATCTGCGCATCCCGGCGCTGATTCCCGAGGAATATCTTCCCGATGTGCACACGCGGCTGATCATGTACAAACGTATCGCCTCAGCAACGGACCTCGAAGAGATAGATGAAATGCAGGAGGAAATGATCGATCGCTTCGGGGTATTGCCACCCCCACTTGCCATGCTATTCCAGCAGACGAGACTAAAATTGCGCGCCAGTGATTACGGCATCAAGAAGATTGATGCCAATATCAACAGCGGGCGAATCGAGTTTTCCCAACAAACCAGGGTGGATCCCATGTCCCTGGTGCAACTGATACAGGACGATCCACAAACCTATAAACTTGGCAGCGCTAATCAACTACAATTCAAGCATGCTTGCGAAAAGCCTGAGCAAAAGCTCACGTTTCTCAGCCAGTTGCTGGACAAAATGAAATTGAACGAGAAACAGGCCGCCTGAATTGGTTTGATCATGCCTCAATCACATATCCATAAACCGCATCCTGCAGTGGGAGCACCAGGCGCATGGCTTGTTGCGGCACTCGCGCTACTCCTCCACTTTCCGGCCACAGCACAGGAACGCTGGTTTCAGATTGAGGTCTCTGTATTCAGCAATGAATCACTGGCTGATCGAGCAGAAGAGATGTGGCTGCCGGAACGGCAGGAACTGGTTTTTCCTGCACGTATGCAGCGCTTGCAGACCCTGTTCGATCTCCTGTTTGTAGACAGCCTGCTGCCAGAAATCGACGTCGCAGATTTGCTGACAGCAGAACCTTCCCCGGAACAATTGCTTGCAGAACAGATTGCTGCAGTTGGCCCACCTCCACAGACATCTGGCACGGGATTCAGGTTTATTGATTTTGCCAGGGACAGCTTTCTGCAATTACCCAACACCGAGAGTGATTTTCAACAGACCAATCGAGCCCTGGAACGCTCAGCAGATCACCGGCTGCTATTTCATGGCCTTTGGCGTCAACCGGTAGAGAACACGCCGGGCGCCACGCCGATCTATGTCAGCGGAGGGCAGAACTATGGCGAGCAGCCAGAACTGCAAGGCAGCATCACCATAAGGTTCAATGACAATCGCGATCGAGTGGTCATCGATGCAGATCTGTGGCTGACAGAGTTCAGCACCCTGCCACTGGAGAACGTTGAATGGAGACTGCCGGATGTACCTGCGGGTTTCCGCTCTGCCCTGTCAAGCATTGACGATGGCACAAACAATGAGACCTGGCACCCGGTTCAGGTCTACCACATGCAGCAAAGCAGAGAGATGCGCAGCAACGAGTTTCACTATGTGGATCATCCTGCACTGGGCCTGGTTATCACCGTATTCCCTTATGAAGTTCCGCCCCTGATCCAGCCTGACCCGGCATTCTAGAGACCGTACCTGCTATCCGGGATTGGCACTCAGGATTTGGTTGCGACCAGTCGCTGCACCACCTGGTGCACGAATGACATCCCTTCATCCATCACCGCTTTGATCTCCGCCATGGTGATGACGCCGGGCACGATGCCCGCCGCCCAGTTCACCGACAGCGCCAACATGGCGTAGTCAATTTCCACTTCTCGAGCGAGAGCCGCTTCCGGCATGGCGGTCATACCAACAATGTCACATCCGTCCTGAGCCATGCGCTTTATCTCTGCAGCGGTCTCGAGTCGCGGACCCTGGGTACAACCGTATACCGCGCCCATCTGAATCGCCCGGGGCTCTTCCCCAACCTGTGCAAGCGCTTTCGCCGCCAACAGCAGTCGCTCAGACAATCCTGGAGAAAAGGGGTTGGAAAAATCGATGTGGACAACTTCGCTCTGCTCGCCTTCGAAGAAAGTGTTGTCTCTGCCGTGAGTGTAATCAATGATCTGATCTGGAATTGCGAATGCACCTGGTCCCATGTCCGCAGCGATCCCACCCACAGCATTAAACGCGATGATTTCGCCCACCCCCAGTTGCTTGAGCGCATCGATATTAGCCCGGTAGTTAACCAGATGGGGAGGAGTGTTGTGTGACTTGCCATGTCTGGGCAGGAAAGCGACCTGCCCGGCCGGCGTATCATAGATTTCGACCCGTACCGGCTCGCTCCCGTAAGAGCTGTTCACCTGCTCAACACGTGGCTCATTAAAGTCGTTCAGGGCATAGAGCCCGGAGCCACCGATTAACGCCAGCATGGCAGGGCTCGACAGGGGGAGAACAGGAAAGTGTCTTGAGTAACAGGAATCATCTGGCCAAGAACCTTAAACCAGGGCATCGACCATGGCAACAAAGCAAGCGCTGCGGGACATTCCTGGTCTATAAAGGAGAAGTAGAGCAGATAGGACAACCAGGAGGACTGGAGTCCCCCTGGCGACTTACTCATGCTGGTCCAGGCTAGCCAACCAAGGCTTGGCGAAGACAGATGTTCGAGTAGCTTGCTAAATTATGTAATGCTGTCTGAAAATTGCCAGCCCTTAAGCCCGAGTCGCTACTGAAAATGCAATACGTTTCACAAAATGCCCGCTTTTCTTCCTGCAATCGCTACCGTTACAGCCTCGACAGGGAATGGCATGGTGGCGAGGGCATCGTGTTGTTCATTGGCCTCAATCCATCGACAGCAGATCACCGTCAAGACGATCCCACCATCCGCCGTTGTGTCGGCTTCGCAAGAAGCTGGGGATTCAAGGGCATGGAGATCGTCAATCTATTCGCCTACAAGGCGACATTGCCGACTGATTTGAAGAGAGCCGCTGATCCGGTAGGCCCGGATAACGACCATTGGATAAAAGAGGCTCACAAGCGAGCGAATCTCACGGTGGCATGCTGGGGCAATGATGGTGAATTTCAACAGCGGGCCACGGCCGTGTGCGGTCAGCTCGACGATCTGCATTGCCTGCATATGAACAAGACCCGGCATCCGGCCCACCCACTCTATCTCAAGGCGAGCCTGCGACCCCGCCCCTATTTGCCCGACTCAGATGAATTGCCCGTAAAACCCTGCCTGCATGGAGTCGCCAGATAGTGAGCCTGGTAACAAACCTGTTTCGCTGGTGGCTGGATTTTCCGCTGGTGGGATTAAAATTCAAAAAGTCCGCCTACCGGCACCTGAGCAAAAAGGGCGAAAACCGGGATATGCCCTTTGTGCAAGACTTTTTTGGCCTGCGCTACGAGGGCAATTTGAGCAACGGCATCGAATTCGCACTCTTTTACTATGGCGCGTTCGAGAAACCCTTACTGTTTTTCCTTCGTGATGTCGCGAGGGAGCTGCAGCGTGCCGAAGATGCGCCGTTGTGTTTCTGGGATATCGGCAGCAATGTGGGACAACATGCCCTGTTCATGTCGCAACACGCCGCACAGGTGCACGCGTTTGAACCCTATCAGCCAGTAAGACAACGACTGGAACACCATATCAGGCTGAATCAGCTGGACAATATCACTGTCCACCCTGTGGGACTCGGTGCCAGCGACAGCGAGCTCAGCTTCTATGCGCCCACCGGTAGCAACCAGGGAGTTGGCACTTTCATCGACAAGACAGAAGAAGATAGCGAATCCCGGCTAACCGATATCGGCAAACTGCGAGTGGTTCAGGGAGACAGCTATTCCCGGGACAGTAACATTCCATCACCCAGGCTGATCAAGATCGATGTAGAGGGCTTTGAACGTGCCGTACTCGAGGGATTACACGAGGTACTGACCAGGGCGCGGCCAGTGCTGGTTTGTGAAATCACCTATGGGGAAGAGCAATCATTCGAGAGTCTGCAGGATCTGCTGCAACTGCTGCCCGCTGACTACCAAATTTATCATTTTGACGTGCGCAAGCCGGACGGCAGCACCGACCGCCGGCGCGGATCCCGTGCAAAGCGCAGCGGCCATTACCGGCTGAGTCCCCTGCCCGGCTGGCGTGAACACGGCCAGGACGACATAGTGGCGGTGCCAGGGGAACTCGCTGGCCAACTCCCGCTAAGCAATTCCTGATCAGAGCAGGAATTTCCTGGCGCAAAAAAAGGCCTAGCGCCAAGAATCTAATCCTGGCCTAGGCCGCTGTAGGTATAAATGTTGCTGATAATACTAACGGCAGTACTGGAAGTTTCTTTAGTAACTTGTTGTTTTTGTGTTTGTTTACCACTAGCCGAGCTATGGCGGCCATAGCATTTGATTAACAGGGGCAGAGTTTTCGTGCGCGTGGGAGGAATTGGCACGCCCGTCAGGGTGAGGCCAAGCGATCTGGAAGCGTCAGCTTCCAGCGCAGGCTGAACGACCGAAATCTATGATTTCGGGCTGGGCCAGAATTCGAGCCATTTACAACTATCAATTAGTTTATAATCCGCCGCGTGCGCCCGTAGCTCAATCGGATAGAGCACCGGCCTTCTAAGCCGGGGGTTACAGGTTCGATTCCTGTCGGGCGTGCCATCTATCCAAACAGGCGTGCCACTTAAGCACTAGATCGGACGATTGTCCGGCTTGTCCGGATCGTCTTCCTCATAATCATGATGAGTCTTGGGCGTGCCATAACAGTTTAAGCCGGTGTACATGCCCGCCATCACCAGGTTCAGGTTACGGTACCAACGCTGGATACGTCCCCGGAATCCGGTGCTCGCAGCCTCATCAGCCCCGAGGTTTAATTCATCAACCCGGGTGCGCTCACCGTCCAGTGTCCTGGTTTTTATACCCATATAGAAAGAGAACCTGCCGGCAGCTTATCTCTGTCACATGAAGATGGGAAAATGGGGTGACTGATGGGGCTCGAACCCACGACAACCGGAGTCACAG
>CAYTLI010000015.1:0-26356 GCA_964438455.1 uncultured Pseudohongiella sp. | reverse complement strand
CTGGCGATTATCCAGCTATTTTGAAATCGATTCTTCAGTAATTTCAGCATTGCCAATTTACGAGAAAGATCTTGTCGATGAGTGTATTTATACACTGCTCGAAGTTTCCGACCTACTGCAGGCCGGACTTCGTCCGCCGCTCGATATGCGTTGCGCCGGCAGCAATTTGTCATTGCTGGTACAGGAGTCTGCAAGCAACACAATCGTCTCTGTACAAGATCCACAGAATTTTGGTTTTAGCACAATGAGCGTATCGCAGAATGATCCAATACCACGGCTGGTGGACTAGGATGATGACAAACGCACAAAAGTCACCAGCCAATAATCGGAAGATTCAATCCGGCTTTACTCTGCTGGAGATAATGGTAGTAGTTGCGATCATAGGCGTGCTGGCCAGTATTGCAGTGCCTTCATACCTGGACGATGTGAAACGGGCCCAGGTTGGCACCGCTCTCGAATTTATGAGTGGTTATCGCGCCGAACCCGATGCTGACCTGCGCTTGCAACGCCCGATAACTTTCAAGGAACCTGCAACTCTGCCCATGGAATACCTGCAGTGTGTGTCCATGTCTGCTTATCAGAGCGCTGGCTCAAACTCCTGCAATCAGGTTTATATTGAAGCCTGGCCAAACCAGACCTTCCAGACCAACATCAATCCGGGATTTACACGCATGCTGGTGCTTCAGGGCGTACGCGATCCTGTCACCAGTGAAGTAGATTGGCGTTGTGGACCTTACCCCGGTGCCGGCGGAAATATTGATTCTTCTTTGTTACCTGCAACCTGCCAGGATGAAATTGCCGCACCTTCCGGGCAATACTGCGGCACTGGCAGCCAGCAGGTTCTCAATGCGAGCTGCCAGATAAGCGGTGGCCAGGGACAAGGTCAGGGCCAGGGACAAGGTCAGGGCCAGGGACAAGGTCAGGGTCAGGGTCAGGGTCAAGGTCAAGGTCAGGGCCAGGGACAAGGTCAGGGTCAGGGCCAGGGACAAGGTCAGGGTCAAAGCCAGGATCGAAGACAAGATCAGGGTCGAGGACAGCGCTAAGACCTCAGGACTCAGAAGAAGAGTTGCTGCAGTTTCTGCCCTGGCCTGGAGTCCCGCATCAGTGACTCGCCGATCAGAAAGCCATAGATGCCATTGTCGATCATCAGATTCACATCGTCGGTGGTGTTGATGCCGCTCTCAGTAATCACTACTTTGTCATCCGGAATGTGCTTCGCCAGCGCGAGTGTAGTATCGAGGCTGGTAGTAAAACTGTGCAGGTCCCTGTTATTGATACCGATCAGTTTCGTATTCAGCTCCAGGGCACGATCCAGTTCTTCGCGATTGTGAACCTCCACCAATACATCGATTGCAATCTCGTTCGCATACGCAGCAAGCTCATTTAATTGCGCATCTTCCAATGCCGCAACGATCAACAGAATGCAATCGGCACCGAGCACGCGCGACTCTGCGATCTGGTAAGGCTCGATCATAAAGTCCTTGCGAATCACCGGTAGCTCACAGGCAGAACGTGCCTGCTGCATATAGGCATTCGATCCCTGAAAATAGCGTTCGTCGGTAAGTATAGAGAGACAGGCGGCGCCATGTGCTGCATAGTCCCGCGCGTGGGCCACAGGATCGAAATCTTCCCTGATCAAACCCTTCGAAGGGGACGCCTTCTTGATCTCAGCGATGACTGCGGGCTGTTGATTCGCCACCCGCTGCACAAGAGCGGTCTGAAAGCCTCGGGTCGGATTCGCCTGCGCCAGTTGTGTTTCCAACTCAGCATGAGAAACCTGCGCCTTTGCTGCGGCAACTTCGGTCGCCTTGTGAGCAATGATCTGTTCGAGGATTGTTTCAGCCATAGTGTGCTCGTTCAGCTTCGTTGACTGAATTCCACCAATTCGTCGAGTTTGGCCGTGGCCGCACCGAGATCTATAACCTCACGCGCTTTCTCTACTCCAGTGCCCAGATCACTGGCAACGTTTGCTGCATAAATTGCCGCCCCCGCGTTAAGGGCCACGATATCGGTAGCAGCTTCATGTTCACCCGCCAGGGCCTTCCTCAACATAGCCAGACTGGCTTCGGCGCTGTCTATCTGCAACATGGAGTAATCGTCATAGGCAACGATACCGAAATCTTCTGGACTAACCGTGTATTGTCTAATCTCACCATTGTGCAACTCTCCTACCCGGGTAGGCGCAGAGATACTGATTTCATCGAGGCCATCCTCAGAGTTAACCACCAGTACGTGTTCGCTACCCAATTCCTGCAGCACTTCAAGCATGGAAGGAATCCACGCGGCGTCGAATACGCCGATGATCTGGTTGGGAGCACTGGCTGGATTCGTAAGCGGCCCCAGCAGATTAAACACAGTCCGAACACCGATCTCCTTGCGGGCGGTAATGACGTGTTTCATGGCGCTGTGGTGAGCCGGCGCAAACATAAAGCCCACACCGATCTCATCAATAGACCTTCCCACTTCATGAGCATCCATTCCCAGCTTTACGCCTGCCGCCTCCAGCACATCTGCGCTGCCGCTGGTGCTGGTGGCCCCTCGATTGCCATGTTTTGCCACCCTGGCGCCGGCGGCTGCGGCGACGATTGCTGACGCAGTGGAGACATTAAACTTGTTCGATCCACTGCCGCCCGTACCACAGGTATCTACAAGGTGTTGCCGATTTCCTACTCCAACCGGCGTCGCCAGTTCTCGCATGACTGTGGCGCCACCAAGAATCTCAGACGGCTTTACTCCCTTCATTTGCAGTCCCACGAGGAAGGCTGCATTCTGCGCATCGGTTGTATTTCCGGTCATGATGTCACGCATCACCGCGATCATCTCATCGCTGGCGAGATCCTTTCCGCTGGTGACACGTTTGATTGCCGCTTTGATATCCATCCCGCTCTCCTGGTTCTTCTGCTCAGCCCATTCAGGCCGAAGCGTCTAGAAAATTCTTCAGTAACTGGTGGCCTTCCTCACTGAGGATGGATTCCGGATGAAACTGCACACCTTCCACGGCCAATTCCTTGTGCCTCACGCCCATGATTTCCTCAACGCTGCCATCCTCGTTCTCTGTCCAGGCGGTGACTTCGAGACAGTCTGGCAGCGACTGCTGATCAATAACCAGGGAGTGGTAACGGGTCGCAGTGAATGGATTCTGCAGATTGCTGAACACGCCAGTGCCGTTATGTTTCACCTGAGAGAGCTTGCCGTGCATCACCTTGCCTGCCTTTACGATCTCACCGCCGAAAGCCTGGCCAATACTCTGATGTCCCAGGCAGATTCCCAACAGGGGAATCTTGCCGGCAAACTCTTGTACCACTTCCAGGGAAACACCCGCCTCGTTCGGTGTACACGGGCCCGGCGAGAGTACGATCTGGGCCGGATTACGCTCAGCGATTTCAGCAACGGTGATGGCATCGTTACGGAAAACCTGCACATCCGCACCCAACTCACCGAGGTACTGCACCACGTTGTAGGTGAAGGAATCGTAGTTGTCGATCATCAACAGCATGCGTCTGATATGCCTCTGGATTTTGCCGGTCCCGAAAAAGCGCCAATCATAGCAGCCACGGGACATACTGTCCCTTCTATAGCCTCGATAGAAAATATCACTGGCTCTGACGGGGGGACAGGAGTAAGTAGCACACGCAGGGACCGTGCGCGGCAGGGACGCCGCGCCCGAGCCCCCAGGGATGGGTTCACGGCGTGTCCCGAAGTGTGCTGCTTACTGCTGTTTCCCGAGCAGCAGAAATCTTAATCTTATCCAGTGCCTTGCCCATTGATCTTGTAACTAGATTTCTGCGTACTATCTGCCATGTTCAATCCAAATAAAGTTCAATTGAGAAAATGAGCAATACCATCCTGGTCTGGTTTCGGCAGGACCTGCGCCTTCGCGATAATCCCGCCCTGCACGCTGCCGCGAGCAAGGGCACGGTATTGCCCGTCTATATTCTCGACGATGTGCATGCAGGCGATGCCGCCATGGGTGCCGCCAGTCGCTGGTGGTTGCATCACTCCCTGCAATCACTGGACAAGAGTCTCGGTGGCAAGCTTCAGGTATTTGCCGGTGATCCGCTGCAGCTGATTCCCCGGTTGATGGCCGAGAGTGGCGCAGATGCGATCCACTGGAATCGCTGCTATGAGCCCTGGCAGATCAAAAGGGATGGAGAGTTAAAACAACGACTGAAAGAAGACGGCGCAGAAGTCTTCAGTCACAACGGCTTGCTGATCTGGGAACCCTGGACCAACCTGAAAAAAGACGAAACTCCATACAAGGTGTTCACGCCTTTTTATCGCAACGGATTGAGTCTCGGCGTGGACAATTCGCAACTCTGCGATATGCCAGCCGAGTTACACCTGGCTGACTGCAAACAATCTCCAGACAAGATTGATGCCCTGGAGCTGCTGCCATCGATTCCATGGTATGAAGGCTTTACCGAACACTTCACACCTGGAGAGTCCGGAGCTGAACAGAAGCTCGATAAATTTTTATGCGACGGTATCGCTGACTACAAACAGGGACGCGACTACCCGGCCATGGAGAAAGTGTCACGGCTTTCGCCCCATCTTCACTTCGGCGAGATCTCTCCCCAGCGTGTCTGGCAACAAGCCCACGAGGCCGGCATGCATAGTAGTGTGGAGACACAGGCCGAACATTTTCAACGCGAGCTGGCCTGGCGAGAGTTTTCATACTCACTGCTCTACCACTTTCCAACACTGACCGAAGACAACATGAACTCGCGCTTCGACAGTTTCCCCTGGATGGAAGATGCAGCCCTGCTGAATATCTGGCAGAAAGGTGAAACCGGGTACCCACTGGTCGATGCTGGCATGCGTGAGCTATGGACCACCGGTTACATGCATAACCGCGTGCGCATGGTGGTGGGTTCTTTCCTGGTCAAGAACCTGATGCAACACTGGCAGCAGGGGGCGAAATGGTTCTGGGATTGCTTGCTGGATGCCGATCTGGCCAATAACACTTGCAGCTGGCAGTGGGTTGCCGGATGCGGAGCCGACGCTGCTCCCTATTTCCGCATCTTTAACCCGCTTACCCAGTCGGAGAAATTCGAAGCGGCAGCCTATATCAAGCGTTATGTACCCGAGTTGGCAAAGCTGCCCGACAAGTTAGTTCATAATCCGTCGAACGCCCCGCAACAGGAACTGGAAGCAGCGGGAATCAGGCTGGGCAAGGATTACCCGGAACCTGTCGTTGATCTTAAAGAATCGCGTGAGCGCGCACTGGCCGCTTACAAAACCCTGAACTAGTCGTCCAGCCCACCTGCTCATAAGAGACTGTCAAGAATCTATCAAGAGCGAGTTTTGCGCCATCTGCACGGCGCGCACGATGGCGCGTGCCTTGTTCTGGGTCTCGTCCCATTCGCTCTGCGGCTGTGAATCGGCGACGATTCCCGCTCCGGCCTGCACATAGAGGGTTTCATCCTTGATCACCGCGGTGCGAATCGCGATGGCCATGTCCATATTGCCATTCCAGGCCAGGTAGCCCATGGCGCCGCCATAAATGCCACGCTTGTCAGGCTCCAGCTCATCAATGATCTCCATGGCGCGGACTTTCGGCGCACCGCTGAGCGTGCCAACTGGCAGAGTCGACTTGAGTACATCCAGAGCGGTCTTGTCGTCACGCATCTCACTCTCAACAATTGAAGCGATGTGCATGACATGAGAGTAACGTTCGACAAACATCTTGCGCGGCACGGTAACAGAACCGATCTTCGATACCCTGCCAGAATCGTTGCGACTCAGATCGATCAGCATCAGGTGTTCGGCGATCTCTTTCTCATCTGCCAGCAACTCCTTTTCCAGTGCCTGGTCCTCTGTCTCCGATGCACCCCGCTTGCGAGTACCCGCCAGGGGTCGCACGGTGATCTTGCCGTTCTCCACCCGGGCCAGTATCTCGGGTGAGGCGCTCACCACGTGGTGATCACCCAGATCGAAGAACACCATATAAGGCGATGGGTTGAGATAGCGTAACGCGCGATAAACCTGGATCGGATCACCAGCAAAAGGCACCGACATGCGCTGCGCCAGCACCACCTGCATCACGTCACCGGCGACAATATATTCCTTGATGCGCTCGACCGCCGCCTTGTAGCCGGCCTCGGGAAAGTAGTGTTGAAAGTCGGAATCATTGATCTCATGGGCATCGGCCATGGCTGGTATCTGCACCGGCTCGTGCAAACGGGTAGTCAACTCATCCAGGCGTTGTTGTCCTGCCTCATAGGCTCCTTCGATCGCAGGATCCACATTGGTTACCAGCGAGATGGTGCCGCGCAGGTTATCGAACACCACCACCTCTTCCGACACCATGAGCAGGATGTCAGGCGTACCGATCACATCATTGCCTTCGGCGGGCCCGATCTTGGTCTCGACGTAGCGCACCGTATCGTAGGCAAAGTAGCCCACCAGGCCGCCAGTAAATCGCTGGTCACCACCTATGGGTGCGACGCGATGGCGTGCCTTGTATTCGTTTACGAACTCGAATGGATCAGCAGTCTCCACGGACTCGATCACTTCACCGTCGGTTTCAATGCTGACCTGCTGGCCACTCACTCTAATGACGGTCTGGCATGGCAAACCGATAATGGAGAAACGCCCCCACTTCTCTCCACCCTGCACCGATTCGAAGAAATAGCTGTGCTTGCCCTTACCCAACTTGAGGTAGGTGCTGAGCGGCGTTTCGGTATCCGCCAATACCTCGCGCAGCAGGGGGATGCGGTTGTATCCCTGCCCGGCGAGTTGCTGAAATTGCTCAGGGTTCATGAGGCAAAAGCAGGGAGCTTAGTGATTATCCTGGGCTGACTGGCCAAGCGCGGTGCGCATGGCGGCAATAGTCTCGCGATAATCGGGACTGTTGAAGATTGCCGAACCGGCAACGAACATGTCCGCGCCCGCATCTGCTATCTCACCGATGTTATCCACCGTGACCCCACCATCGACTTCGAGACGAATCGGGTAGCCACTGTCGTCGATCAGCTTGCGTACCTGTTCCAGTTTTTTCAGGGTCGAGGGAATGAACTTCTGCCCGCCAAAACCTGGATTGACCGACATGAGCAGAATCACGTCCAGCTTGTCCATCAGGTATTCGAGACAATCAACCGGTGTGCCGGGATTAAATACCAGCCCTGACTTGCAGCCCTGGTCCCTGATCAGCTGCAGGGAGCGATCCACATGCTGGGTCGCCTCCGGATGCACACTAATATAGCTGGCCCCGGCCTTGGCGAAATCGAGAATCAACTGATCGACCGGAGTCACCATCAGGTGCACATCGATAGGCGCCGTAATCTTGTGCTTGCGCAAGGCTTCACACACCATGGGACCAATGGTGAGATTGGGCACGTAGTGGTTGTCCATCACATCGAAGTGAATCACGTCGGCACCGGCGTCCAGCACGGCGTTGACTTCATCACCGAGCCTGGCGAAATCAGCAGACAGGATGGATGGCGCGATCAGGTAATCATTCATGGGGCAGCCCTTTGCAAACTGGGCGCTATTCTACCTGCTAAGAGGAGATATGTCCTGACACGCAACAGGATGCAGCGCAGAACTAGTTCTGAAGAGCCGCACCAACAGATGGATTTCGCGACACGCCGTGAACCCGGCCCGGCCACCGATCATAGATCGGTGGCGTTCGATTCTCGCTGCAAGCTGGCGCTTGCAATACGCTCGGTCTCACCCCTGGGGCTCGGCGCGGCATGACCGCCAGGGATGGCGGGAATGCAGAAAATGCAGGAGCAATTTTCTGCCCCTGCTGGCGACAGTCGCGAAACCCACCTCTTGCTGCGACTCTCCCGGACCCAGTGCCCACGACTTGCTAATCCGAGCGTCCGCGTGAGCAGTTTCCCGCTGCGGATCCTCAAATTCCTTGAACGCTCAAGCCCTGATCTTGCGATAGCCACACAAGGCTTCATAGGCCTCGCGTATGTCGCTGGATTTTTCCTGCGCCATGCGCATGGCTTCCTCGGAGAGGTTGTCACGCACGAGCTTGTCCGGATGGTAACGCGACATCAGTCGCAGGTAGGCCCGGCGAATTTCTCCATCGTCGGCATTGGGATCCAGTTGCAGCACCCGGTAGGCATTGCTGAGCAAACTGCTGCCTGTTGGCGGGGAAGAGAACGAGAAGTGTTTCTCACCACCTTCATTGTTGCTACCAAAACTGGCGCATACTTCCAGGAACTCTGCGCGGGTAAAGCCAAGCAGTTCCGCCACGTCCCGAAGCAGTAATTTTTCTTTCAGTCGCATGCAGCCCTTCACGAAGACAAGGCGAAACAGGATCTTTAACAAGTGCTGGGAAAGGATGCTGCGGCGACCCACGCTGGCAGCCATCTTTTCAACGAACAGCAACACGTCTGTATCGGATTGCTTGCCCAGTTCGAAATAGTCGATGGCTTCCTGGCGTTGTCGAGGCGTTAGCCCGAGGAGTTTCATGACCGACGAGGCATAGGCCACCTCTTCCCGGGTTACCAACCCGTCGATCTTGGCCAGGCGACCAAGTGTGGCAAACAAAGCGCGGCTGATAATCACCCTGGACTTGCCACCATCGGGCACAGGGGTACCCGGCGCCGAACCGTCGAGACGACTGGCGATGGCGCGCTTGTAGGATCGATGTTGCAGCAGGGCCAGCAAGGTTCACACTCCTGTGATGCCGGAGCCGGGGCTCCGAACCCGATCAGCTCTCGCTGACCAGTCGATTCACTTCCTCGAGGCGCTCCGGTGTACCGACATCAATCCACACACCTTCATGCACCTCTCCACTTACTTTATCGGCCTGCATGGCCTCCTGCAGCAGGGGTACGAAAGAGCGCGGCTGAATGGGCAGACCAGCGAAGAGATTCTTGTGCATTACACTGATGCCACTGAAGGTCAGTCTGCCTTCCCGGTGATCGTGATCTTCATGGACACGACCCTGCTCATCGATGAAGAAATCTCCGTGGGGGTTATGTTCGGCGTTGGCTACCAGCACCAGGTGCGCCAGTCGGGTTTCACCATCGACTTCGCGCAGTTTGGAAAAATTAAAGTCGGTCCAGATGTCCGCGTTAACCACTATGAAGCTGTCGTCTTTCAGCATGGGCAAGGACTTGATAATGCCCCCCGCCGTTTCCAGACGAATTGCCTCGCGGGAGTACTGGATCTCCACCCCGTAACGAGAGCCATCGCCGAGTGCCTCTTCGATCATCGAACCCAGGTAGAAATGGTTTATGACGATGCCGGTGACACCACCAGCCACCAGCCGCTCGATCTGGTGTTCGATCAGGCTCTTGTCACCCACCTTCAAAAGGGGCTTGGGAAGATTGGCGGTGAGGGGCTGCATTCGCTTGCCCAGGCCTGCCGCCAGGATCATTGCTCGCATAGTTTGACTCAGCCAGCGCTCTTTAAGGGTCTATGACTTCGGTTAGTCCCTAAAATTCAAGACGCTTCCGGGCCGGGGGCAGAATCGATTGCTGAAACCAATTCCGGAAGGTACTCAATTCTGAGTAGCGGCTACTGACCTCCAAAAAGTAATGGATAACCAGAGGAATATCGGCCAGATAGCGAGATTTATTATCCCGAACGAAGAGGCGGGAGAAGATGCCCATTACCTTGAGATGCCGTTGCAGGCCCATCAAATCCAGGTCGCGACGGAACTGGTCCGCACTCACAGCCGTCGCAATACCCTGCCCCTGGGCAGCCTGCAGATAATAGTCAGCCCAGCGATCGATCTGCTCCTGCGGCCAGCTGATATAGCAATCCCGCAGCAGGGAAACCAGGTCATAGGTATAGGCGCCACTGACCGCATCCTGAAAATCGATGATGCCGGGACCACCCTCGTCCAGGATCATCAGGTTGCGGGAGTGGTAATCCCGATGCACAAAAACAGCCTGCTGACTGAGCGCGCTGTCTTCGAGGAAGCTATAGGTGTTTTCGATCAGCGCCCTATCCTGCTCTGAGGGCTCCAGCCCCAAAAGTTGCTGGCAGAACCACTCGTCGAATAAAGACATTTCCCGACGCAGCTCGCTTCTGCTATAGGGGCCAAGTCTCCCACTATCTGCGTTGGCCTGTATTTTAACCAGCGCATCAATCGCACCGGTGTAAAGCGTGTCAGAAATGGACTGGTCGCCGGATTGCTGTACTTGCAAAAGTTTGTCGAGATAGAGATCATCTCCAAAGTCTTCCAGTAACAGAAAGCCATTGTCTTTGTCATAAGCCTTGACCCGCGGCACCCGAACTCCTGCGGCAAGCAGCAACTCATCGATGAGCAGGAAAGATTCATTGTCTTCGTGCTCTGGCGGCGCATCGACAGCGATCAGGTTATTACCAGCATCCTGAACGCGAAAGTAACGACGAAAACTGGCATCACCACTCACTATATTGAGAGTGATCGAACCAGCATTGGCGGAGAGAATTTCCTCCACCCATTGCCGTAACATTTGTTCGCGATTATTCGTCATCTATCCTGCATCAAGAGAAAGCGGGCAGCTATGAAATCCATGCCCAATCTATTATTATCGAACCGGTCATACGGGCCATCATGACTGGCGATTACGCCGCTTTTTTCAAGCAGCGCCCCACTGATTAATCGGTTTGTCACCCAATTTGTTTACTCATTGCCACAACACTACCCGCTGCATCAGCCCTGCTACAACTCCCCCACAAAAAAATAGCCTGATTCCAGGCCCGGTAATCAGAGCTGGCTCAATCGGTTCCCTGTGTTGCGCGATCTTGCTGGTCTTGCTTTCCGGCGAGGTTTCAGGGCAATTAACCCAGTATAGCTGTCGGCCCAATGATGCCGGCGATGGCTGGATCTGTGAATCCAGCGACGGCTCATCACTCCCCAACACCGCCGACCGGCCCGATCAGTACAACAGCGACAATGCGGTTCTCCCGGGACCAGTGCCAGACCCGACATCAGCACCAGAGCCCGCTGCGCCAACGGAACCAGAAACCGAAGCTGAACCGGAAATAGCAGACGATACGATTGAATCGCCGACGGCGAGCGCGGCACAGGTTGAGCCGGGGATTCAGATTCGGGCACCAGAATCGCGATTCCCGCTGGACTGGGTGCCGGAGGAATCCATGACCGCAGAACAAAGGGCGGCACTGCCCGATAATTGTTGCGGCGCTTTCATCGACCCCCTGCAGGAGATGCCGGTGATCCCCGGAGATCCTGACAGCAGTGAAACGCTATTCCTCGCATCCGGTGGATTCAGCCAGATCAATCAGAACCTGGTCAGCATTGACGGTGATGTCGTCGTGCAACAGGGCTCACGCACTATTCAGAACGATGACAGCACCAGTATTGATCGCGGTAACAACACCATCCTCATGGATGGCAACATCACCTTTCGTGAACTAGGCCTGCTATTGCAAGGCAACAGCGCATTCATCGACAGCGATGAACGGGTGAATCGCATCGAGTCGGCGGAGTATGTCCTGCACGATTACGGCGCCCATGGCGATGCTGACAGCATTGTCTACAACAGCGAGTCAGGCCTGGTAACCATAGAGAACGGAGAATTCAGCCGCTGCGAGCCGGAGAATGAATTCTGGGTGTTGCGCGCCGACAGCATCATTCTCGATCAGGAAATGGGCCGCGGCTACGCGCGGAAGGCCAGCATCCGCCTCGGTAATGTACCGATCTTTTACTACCCGGGAACCCTGCCCTTCCCACTGGGGGATGCGCGCGTGTCAGGATTCCTGCCGCCAAGCGTGGGTTCCACGCGCACCGGCGGCTTTGATTTCGAACTACCTTATTACTTCAACCTGGCGCCTCACTACGACGCGACTCTGTCACCCAGATTGCTGTCCGATCGCGGCGCCATGCTCGGGGCCGAATTCCGCTACCTGGCAAACTGGTCAATGAATACCCTGCAGCTCACTCATCTGCCTGGCGACGATCAGTATGATCCCCTGAGCAAAGACATCCCGGGCTCCGATTCGCCGCCGGTGGAGAATCGCTGGTTCGTTGGCCTCCAGCATACCGGCAACCTGGGCAGCAACTGGTCTACCTTCGTTGACTACAATGCGGTCAGTGACGATGACTACTTTTATGACCTGGGTGGAAGTGGCCTCAACGTGGTCAATCGCACCCACCTCAACCGCCAGGGACAGCTCAACTTCAGGTCTGACTACTTGTCTGCCGGACTCAATGTGCAGCGGCTGGAGATCATCGACCCCTTCATCAATACTGCAACGCTAACTCGGCCCTTCGATCGCTTGCCGCAGCTAAATTTTGAAACCGGCACTTACCTGCCCGCAGGTTTCCGCATCTCCCTGCGCGGGGAAGCCACCGCTTTCGATCGCACGCTGGATGAAAGCCTGTTGACCATGGAACAGATCGAAAACGGGGCCCTGGTTTCCGGTCAACGGGTAAACCTGGAACCCACGCTAGCCTGGTCGGTGGAAGAGCCGGGCTGGTTTGTACGCACCAATGCCAGTTACAAACATGTGGCCTACTCCCTGACGAACCAGGCCCAGGGCACGCTGGATGATCCCGATTTCGGTGTCGGTGTATATAGCTTCGACAGTGGGCTCATCTTCGAACGCCGCAGCAGTAACGGCAGCACCCAGACCCTGGAACCCAGGGTGTTCTACCTGTACAGCGAATTTGCCGACCAGAGCAGCTTGCCCCTGTTCGATACCTCTGAGCTGAATTTCAATTTCATGCAACTGTTTCGCGAAGACCGTTTCAGCGGCGGCGATCGCATCACCGATGCCGACCAGGTTTCCCTCGCCCTGACCAGCCGATTCCTGGATAGCAGCGGACGGGAACGGGCACGGGTCAGCCTGGGACAAATCAAGTACTTCTCCGACCGGCAGGTGAGCCTGAACAGCCCGCTGCAGAGCTGGGTGCCGCGCTATTCGCAGACCAGCGAAAAATCTGCGATCGCGGGGGAGCTGAGCCTGTCCCTGGGCTCCAACTGGCGCCTCAATTCAGACGTGCAGTGGGATGAGGACAGGGAGGAGATCAACGAAGGCAGCTTCCAGCTCCGCTACCATCGGGACAACAACCACCTGTTCAATGTCTCCTACCGCTACCGGAGTCTGGTAAACTCTCCCTTCCTTATATTGCCGGCCGGGATCGACTCGCGCATCAAGCAGACAGATGTCTCGGGCATCTGGCCAGTCACCGACAGTTGGAAACTACTGGCCCGCTGGAACTACGATCACAGCAATGATCGGAACCTGGAGAGCTTCGCAGGTGTCGAATGGAGTAATTGCTGTGCCACGATCCGGTTGATTGGTCGAGAATGGGTTGACGAGAACGAGCTCTTTGTCCCTAATATCGAGCCCAATCGCGGTGTTTTCGTGCAGATTACCCTGGAAGGACTGGGCAATCTCACCGGCGGCGGTATCAGCAACCTGTTACAGGACGGTATCTGGGGATTCAAAGATTCGGTAGATCGAGAAGATCAATGAGTATGCTAAGCATCAGGAAACAACACAAAGTCACCACCCTGGCACTCCTGCTCGCCAGCGTGGTGAGCTTCTGCGTGTCTGCGCCGGCCCAGGCGCAACAGCGCGTGCTACTAGACAAGATTGTTGCCATCGTCGATCGTGACGTGGTGTTACAGAGTGAACTGCTCGGGCGTATGAATGATATCCGTCGCTCTGCAGAAGCCGCTGGCCAGGAGCTGCCACCGGAAAACCAGCTGCGCGAAGAAATTCTCGAGACCCTGATTCTGGAAAACATCCAGATGCAGTTTGCCGAACGTGCCAGCATTCGCTACGACGACGACACCATCAACCAGGTGCTGGGCAACATGGCGCAGGACAATGGCATGTCCTTCGAGCAGTACGTTCAGGTGCTGGAACAGCAAGGCGTGTACCTGCGCACCCGCGAAGCCGTGCGCCAGCAACTCACCCTGCAGGAGCTGCAACGAGGCGCGGTGAATTCGCGCATCCATGTCACTGAACAGGAAATCGATAATTTCCTCAACTCGGAAATGGGGCAGGAAGTCGTTGCTGCAGACTATCTGATTGACCATATCCTCGTACCCTTGACCGCTACCGATACCGACCAGGTTAAACGCGCGAAACTGGCTTTCGCTGCCGACATGGTGGCCAAGCTGGAAGAAGGCCAGTCCATCGCGCAGACACGAACCGAAGCTGTGCAGTCGGGTGTCTTCCCTATCGATGGTACCAACTTCGCCTGGCGCAAGCTGGATCAACTGCCAACGCTGTTTTCCAACGCGGTAGAGCCGCTAGCTGTCGGCGAGGTGGTCGGGCCTATTGAGGCAGGTAATGGCTATCACATCGTTCAGCTCCGGGATAAGCGTGGCGGCACCGAACAGATCGTCAAGCAAACCAATATTCGCCACATCATGCTGTCACCCAATGAGATTCGTGATGAGCAACAGACTATCGAGCTGATTAACGAATTGCGCACCCGCATCGTGGAAGAAGGAGACGACTTCGCTTCTATCGCGCGACAGAATTCTGATGATGCCAGCTCCGTTGTAGCAGGTGGTGATCTGGACTGGGTCTCCGAAGGCGGCATGCCTATCGAGATGGAGGCGGTAATCAACGAATTGGAAGAAGGTGAAATCAGCGAGCCCTTCCGCACCCAGATGGGTTGGCACATCGCCGAGGTACTGGGGCGCAGGGAAACCGACCTGAGCCAGGACTATACCCGCAGCCAGGCATTCAATACACTGCGTGCTCGCAAGTACGACCTGGAATTGCAAAACTGGTTGATTGAGATTCGGGAAGAAGCCTTCGTCGAACTCATAGAATAAGCTTCTCCGAATAACCCTCCCCGGAGTAAATCGTGGTTTATCGAATTGCCATTACACCAGGCGAACCGGCTGGCGTCGGTCCGGACCTGTGTATTGCGCTGGCGCAACAACCCCCTAACAATACCCAGCTGGTTATCGTCGCCAATGCCATGTTGCTGGCAAACCGCGCCGACGAACTGGGGCTGCCACTGAGCCTGATTGAATTCGATGCAGAATCTGAGCCCATGCCTTCAGCGGCCACCGAGCTCTATATCCATAATGTTCCCCTACCCACACCCACCCAGACCGGCAAGCTGAACTCTGCCAATGCCAGCTATGTGCTCGAATGTCTGGCAACTGCAACCGAAATGGTGCAGCAGGGCAAACTCGATGCGCTGGTCACCGGGCCTGTGCACAAGGGCAACATCAATGAAGGGGGTTTCGCATTCACCGGGCATACCGAATTTCTCGCCGACCAATGTCAGCAAGAATTGACGGTGATGATGCTCGCTACCGAAGGGCTGCGCGTTGCCCTGGCCACCACTCACCTGCCCCTTCAAGAGGTGCCAGGTGCCATCACTAAAAGGTCGCTGACCGAAGTGATTCAGATTCTGCACCAGGATCTGCAACACAAGTTCGGCATCGCGGAGCCACGCATCCTGGTGTGTGGCCTTAACCCCCACGCCGGAGAAGGTGGCCACTTGGGCAGCGAAGAGATCGAGGTGATCGAACCCGTACTGGAACAACTGCGAGAACAAGGCATGCAGCTGCAAGGCCCTCTTCCAGCGGATACCCTGTTTACTGACAAGTATCTGCAAAATGCCGATGCGGTGCTTGCCATGTATCACGACCAGGGTCTACCGGTACTCAAGTACAAAGGCTTTGGCCGGGCCAGCAACATCACCCTCGGCCTGCCGATTATTCGCACTTCAGTCGATCACGGCACTGCGCTTGATCTTGCCGGCAGCGGCGAGGCGGATGCCGGCAGCCTGTACAATGCAATCGAAACCGCAATCGAAATGGTTGAGCACAGCACAAATTCATGAGCCGTCGTTCCTCTCCCGTTCGCATGGCGAACGGACAACCGCACCAGGCCCGCAAACGCTTTGGGCAGAATTTCCTCCATGACCAGCAGGTGATCGATCGGATTATCGACGCTATCGATCCCGAGGCTGGCGACCATCTGTTGGAAGTTGGACCGGGACAGGGAGCGCTGACTCATCCTCTCGCCGCCAGCCAGGCGCGACTCGATTGCGTAGAGCTGGACCGTGATCTTGCTGCTTTCCTGCAGGAAGAGTTCAGGCATGCTGACAATGTCTCTATTCATCAGCAGGATATTCTCAAATTCGATTTACCAAGCCTGCTGCCAGCCAATGGATCAGATCAACGCTTGCGGGTGATTGGCAACCTGCCCTACAACATTTCCACACCGGTGATGTTCCACTTGTTGAAAAATCACCGCCTGATCCAGGACATGACCTTCATGCTGCAACTGGAGGTTGTGCAACGCCTGGCCGCGCAACCCGGCGACAAGAACTACGGCCGCCTCGGGCTGATGGCGCAGTATTACTGCAGGATCGAACACCTGTTTAACGTGCCTTCTGCCGCCTTCACACCGAAACCGAAGGTGAGTTCGGCTATCGTACGCCTGATCCCGCACGTAGAATTTCCGGTGACAGCGAAGGACGTAGAGGCGCTGCAGACCGTGATACGAACGGCTTTTAACCAGCGCCGCAAGACCTTGAAAAACAGCCTCGGCAACCTCATGTCTATAGAGAGTCTGGCGCAACTGCAGATTGATCTGGGGCAGCGCCCGGAGAACATTGGCCTGGCTGACTTCGTCCGCATCAGCGACGTATTCAGCGAGCAAGGCTGAGAGTCTCAGCACAGAGACAAGGCGAGCGGAGCCAAAACATGGCAAAAGAAACTGACACGATCGAGATCGCAGTAAACACCCAGTATCTCCAGGAACATTCCGATCCTGCGAGAGAACGCTATGCGTTTGCCTACACCATCGACATCACTAACCGGGGCGCCGAGCCAGTCAAGCTATTGAACCGTCACTGGCGCATCACCGATGACAACAATCGCGTGGAAGAAGTAATCGGCGAAGGCGTTGTCGGCTTGCAACCGGAAATACCTCCAGGCCAGTCGTTTCAATACACCAGTGGTGCAGTGATCGGTACCGAAATCGGCACCATGCAGGGCAGTTATGAAATGTTGGCTGCTAACGGTGAAACGTTCAAAACGGCAATTCCTGCATTCCTGCTCGCACCTCCTCACACAATCCACTAGTTGGGCTAGCACACGCCGTATTTGCAAAACAGCAGTGCTATACTGCGGCCTTTTTGCAGCGATCCATTAATCCCGAATCATTCCCATGAGCACTTATGCTATAGGTGACATTCAGGGCTGTTACAAGCCACTGAAAAAATTGCTAAAGCAGGTGGACTTCAAACCCGGCAAGGACAAGCTCTGGTCCGTGGGTGACGTAGTCAATCGCGGCAAGCGCTCACTGGATACCCTGCGCTTCCTGCGCGACATGGATGACTCCTTCAGTACGGTACTGGGTAATCACGACCTGCACTTTCTGGCGATTCACTACGGCTGCGCGCCAGCACGGGGCAAGGATACTCTCGATGAACTATTGGAAGCGCCCGATTGCGCAGAACTTGCCGAGTGGCTGCGCTTCAAACCGCTTGCCCATCATGAAGCGCTGCGCACCAATGAAGGCCTGGAAGACTTTTTAGTGATTCATGCGGGTGTTGCGCCACGCTGGAGCCTGCAGCGCACCCTCGATCTCGCGGCGGAAGTTGAACACGCATTGCAGGGGCCCGACTACAAGGAATATCTCACCCACATGTATGGTGATCGCCCGATTCGCTGGTTTGACAAGGTGCAGGGACAGGATCGTCTGCGCACCATTACCAACTATCTCACCCGCGTGCGCTTCTGTGATGACATCGGATCGCTGGATCTTGATGTCAAGGAAGGACTATGCGCCGCACCGGCCGGATTCAAGCCCTGGTTCGAGTATGAAAAAATCACCACGGAAGCTACAATTCTGTTCGGACACTGGGCTGCATTAGAGGGATACACGGGCAGGCCTCATGTATACGCCCTCGACACCGGTTACGTGTGGGGACGTTCTCTCACCATGATGCGACTGGAAGACAAGCGCAACTTTTCTGTTTCCCAGTAGCAACTACTACCAGCAACACTTACCAGATGAAAACCTACCTCGTTGGCGGCGCCGTACGCGACAAATTACTTGGCTTACCGGTTAAAGATCGGGACTGGGTCGTGGTCGGTGCAACTGCAGAAGACATGCTCGCCAAGGGCTTCAGGCAGGTAGGCAAGGATTTCCCGGTGTTCCTTCATCCGGAAACTAAAGAGGAATACGCGCTGGCCCGCACCGAACGCAAGATCGGACCCGGCCATCGCGGATTCGCGTTCGACAGCTCGACCAGTGTGACCCTGGAAGAAGACCTGGTGCGTCGTGACCTTACCATCAACGCCATCGCCGAGACTCTCGATGGAGAGATAATCGATCCCTATGGCGGCACCAAAGACCTGGAAAATGGCCACATACGCCATACGTCGGATGCCTTCACCGAGGACCCGTTACGCGTCCTGCGCGTCGCCCGCTTCGCCGCACGTTTTGCCAGCAAGGGCTTCAGTGTTGTCGAGCCGACCATTCAGCTGATGAAGCAAGTTGTCGAAGACGGAGAACTGCAGGAACTGACCCCGGAGCGTGTCTGGAAAGAGTTCGAGCTGGCGCTTTCTTACAAGAATCCAGAAGAATTTATCAAGGTGCTGCGCGCGTGCGGCGCCCTCGAAGTAGTGCTGCCCGAAGTGAATCGGCTGTTTGGTGTGCCCCAGCCAGAGAAATATCATCCTGAGATCGATACCGGAGAACACATCCTGCTCTGCCTGCAACAGGCCTGCAAGCTGAGCGATGATCCGACGGTGCGTTATGCCACGCTGGTACACGATGTTGGCAAAGGGTTGACGCCCAGGGACAAGTGGCCAAGTCATATTGGACACGAGAAGGCTGGCCTCTCTCTGCTCGCTGACATCGAGGCACGACTGCCGGTACCGAAAGAATACTCAGCACTGTCGCGGCTGGTCTGTGAGCATCACACCAAGCTGCATCGGGTACAGGAACTGAGACCCAATACCCTGCTGGAATTAATGGAGAGGCTCGACGCTATTCGTCGACCAGAACGCTTGCAAAAATTTCTCGCTGCCTGCGAGGCGGACGCGCGCGGCCGAACAGGATTGGAAACACGGGAATATCCCCAGCGGGATTACCTGCAGGCAGTACTTGATGCCCTGCTGGCCATGGACAGCGGCAAGATCATCGCAGAAGCCGGTGGCGGTGATGCCAGGGAGATCATCTCCAGGGCACGCCTCGAGATCGTAAAGCAAACTGTCGTGAGATTACGCGATGAGTGACCAGAGAGTTGTTCTCGTTACAGGCGCCGCGAAACGGATCGGTGCGGCGATTGCCAGGTACTTTCACGGCAAGGGCTTTCGCGTCATCATTCACTTCCATCGCTCTTCCATACAAGCCTCCGCTGTTGTCAAAGAGCTGAATGCAAATCGGCCCGATTCCGCAATGATGTTGTCTGCCGATCTTGGCGACAAAGAGCAGGTCGCGATCCTCGCCAAGCAGAGCCTGCTGTGTTTCGATCGCATCGATGTGCTGGTAAACAACGCGTCTGCTTTCTATCCGACACCATTAGAAGATGCGACCCAATCGGACTGGGATGCGCTGATCGACAGCAATCTGCGCGGCGCTTACTTTCTCTGCCAGGCCCTGGCGCCAGAACTCCAGGCGCGCGCAGGTGCTATCGTCAACATCGTCGATGCATTGGCAGACAAGACCCTGCCCAATCACAGCATCTACAGCATCGCCAAATCCGGACTGAAGTCAATGACCAAGTCCCTGGCCGTGGAACTTGCCCCGAGCGTGCGTGTCAATGCCGTCTCCCCCGGCGCGATACTCTGGCCATCTTCGTTGGAAAACAGCGAAGATTCAGCCGTAGCCGAGAAGCGGGAAAAGATTCTGGTGCAGATACCCCTGGGCAACCTGGGAACAGTGGAGGACATCGCTGCTGCCACCTACTTCCTGGCCTGCGAGGCAAGCTACGTGAGCGGAGAGACCATCAAGGTAGACGGCGGAAGATCCTTGTAGATTAATGGGGTCGGAGAGATTATTTTTTAATCTCTCCGACCCCATTAATTAAGCTTCGTCGTCCTGCCAATCGAACTCGATCGGCCACAGCTTCTGCTCAGGCTTATCAAACTCCTGCCACAGCTCGCCATAGCTCTGCCCAGTCAGCGGATGCTTTGCGTCTGGCAATAAATCCGCCAGTGGTTGCAGGACGAACGCGTTGTGGAGAATCTCGTCCCGCGGCAGTTTCACAGCACCAAACTCGCCACAAAGATCACCGTAGGTGAGAATATCCACATCCATGGTTCGACATGAGAAATGAGGCTGACTGCGATCACGCCCCATGTCATCTTCCAGTGCTTTCAAATACACGGACAAGTCCGCCAGGGTTTCATCAGTCTCCGTCGCAACCACCAGGTTTAGGAAGTTATCGCCTTCGAAACCGACGGTTTCACTCTCATAGACGGGGGAACGGGCGAGGCCCGGAAACTTGCGTCTTAACACCTTGCACACGAGCCGCACATTGGCTTCCGGGTCGATGTTGCTGCCAATGCTGAGTGTGAGAAGTGGCACTTATTACTTTCTCGATAAAGGGGTCAGAGTAAAATTAACTTTGCGAAAGTATGTTTTTCGAAGAGTCATAGTAAATTTTACTCTGACCCCAATTTCCTGCCGCGCTCGATGACAACACCCACATCTTTCGAACCGGTCACAGCACCGGGCTTGCCCAGCCGCAGGCGCAGCCAGGGCACCTGGAATTCATTGAGCACGATTTCAGCCACCCGCTCGGCAAGTGTTTCGACGAGGAAAAATTCGGAACCTTCGATGAAGTCGATCAATCGCTTCGCCACCGCCTTGTAATCCAATGCCTGGTCGATGTTATCGGTGCTTGCAGCGGGACGATTATCGAATCCCATCTCCAGGTCGAGACTTACAACCTGGCGCTGCTCTCGCTCCCAATCATAGATGCCGATGATGGTGCGGACTTCCAGTTCCCGTATATACACGATGTCCATGACAGTTCCTTGAATCGCAGGCTAGATGGCCGGCAGAGTTTCCAGATTCCAGCGTGGGCGCGCTTCGATCGTCAGATCCTGCTGCTGTCCCGCCAGCAGACGCTGACAACCGGCGTAGGCAATCATGGCGCCATTATCGGTGCACAGGTTTTGCCGCGCATAGAACAATTGGCCACCCACCTTGGCCAGGTTAGCTTCCAACACCTCGCGCAGGCGCAGGTTGGCACTCACGCCACCGGCAATAATAAGTGATTTGAGCCCCGTGTGTTCCTGCGCACGCCGGCATTTGATCGCCAGAGTAGAGACAACCGCATCCTCGAAGGCATAGGCGATATCGGCGCGGGTCTGCTCGTCGAGCTGACCTGATTCCTGCTCATCTGCGATGGTGTTGCGCACAAAAGTCTTCAGACCACTGAAGCTGAAATCCAGCCCCGGACGATTGGTCATCGGTCGGGGAAATTTATAGCGGCCCGGCGTGCCCTTTTCTGCCAGCTTCGCCACTTGGGGCCCACCCGGATAGGGCAGGTCCAGCATCTTGCCGACCTTGTCGAATGCTTCGCCGGCAGCATCGTCCAGAGACTCACCCAATAGCTGATAACGACCGATCCCGTCCACGCGCACCAGTTGCGTATGACCCCCGGAAACCAGCAGAGCGACGAAGGGAAATTCAGGCGGTTCGTCTTCGAGCATGGGCGCCAACAGATGCCCTTCCATGTGATGCACTCCCACGGCGGGAACGCCCAGGCCCATGGCCAGGCTGCGACCGATGGAGGCACCAACCAGCAAGGCGCCAATCAATCCCGGACCAGCGGTATAGGCCACCCCTTCGATAGCAGACTTGTCGATGCCTGCCTCGGCAATCACCTGCTGAATCAACGGCATGGCCTTGCGTATATGGTCCCGGGAGGCCAGTTCGGGAATCACCCCGCCATAGCGGGCATGGATATCCACCTGGCTGTACAGGCCATCCGCCAGCAAGCCCCGCTCACTGTCGTAGACAGCGATACCGGTCTCATCGCAAGAGGTTTCAATTCCCAGAACTTTCATTGAATTACAATGACTTAGATGCTCACAAAGCAAAATCAGGCGGCAATCATGCCAAAAATCGCCATTTATCCCAAATTTTGTTTGCTCGCGCCGCCACAGGCCCCGAATTCTTTGCAATTACGCCGGCGAATCTATAAGATACGCACCCTCAAATCGTCTGTACCGCGCAATTTAGCGGGCAGCTGAGGGAAATTCTGTCGATTCTGAGCGCGCCAGTGAGAGCGCCGGAATCGAGGCAAAAACCTTCGAGAAAGCGGAGCGTACACGAGAAGTACGTGAGCATTTCAAGAAGGGTTTTAACGAAGATTACGGGGTTCGCAACAAGCGCCCTAATTTAAAACACCGGAGTTCTAATGCCTCAGGTAAAGCTTAAGGAAAATGAACCTTTCGACGTGGCACTTCGCCGCTTCAAGCGTTCTTGCGAGAAAGCTGGCATTCTGGCCGAAGTACGTAAGCGTGAGTTCTATGAAAAGCCCACGTCCGTGCGCAAGCGCAAGGCCGCCGCAGCTGTTAAGCGCCACGCAAAGAAAGTGCAGCGCGAGAGCCGCAAGACTCAACGTCTCTATTAATTGAATTCAACGCCCGATGCCAATCGGGCGTTTTCATTCCGTCCCCATCCCTGCTAACTCAGGACACACCATGTCTGAGAGTCCACTAAAAGTTACGCTTACCGAAGCCATGAAAGATGCCATGCGCGCGAAAGACAAAGAGCGCCTGGGCACTGTTCGATTGATACTTGCCGAGATCAAGAAGGTCGAAGTGGACGAGCGTATCGATCCTGATGATGCACGCATTACTTCCATCCTGGACAAGATGGTCAAGCAGCGCCGCGACTCCATCAAGCAGTACGTGGACGGTGGCCGCCAGGAACTGGCCGACAAGGAACAATCCGAGATCGACGTAATCCAGGAGTACCTGCCGCAACCTCTTACCGACGAGGAAGTGGATGCAATCATTCAGCAGGCAGTTGCCGATTCTGGTGCCGCTTCCATGCAGGACATGGGCAAGGTAATGGGTCTCGTAAAGCCTCAAGTTGTCGGAAAGGCGGACATGGGCAGTGTGAGCCAAAAAGTTAAGTCTGCATTGAGCTAATCTCAGCTCGTTCTACCCGGATTCCTCCTTTTCCTCCCGGCATCCTATACAATAGGTTGCATACGTTCCCTGTTGCATAGAACTACTGCATGGCTGGCCTGATCCCACAAACCTTCATCGATGACCTGCTGCACCGGGTCGATATCGTCGAGGTCGTGGACAAGCGGGTCCCCCTGAAGAAAGCAGGCAAGAACTACCAGGCCTGCTGCCCCTTCCACAACGAGAAGACACCCTCCTTCAGCGTGCAACCAGACCGCCAGTTCTACTACTGCTTCGGCTGTGGTGCCGGCGGTAATGCCATCGGCTTTGTGATGAATTTCGACTCTGTGGAATTTCCGGAAGCGGTTGAGATCCTGGCCAGGGACGCAGGATTAGAGGTCCCGCGGGAGGAGTCGAAAGCGGAAGCGCGCAAGCAATCGGAGCATAGCAAACTGCTGGAGGTGCTGGAGAATGCCAGCAAGTTTTACCAGCAGCAGTTGCGCCAGCACCCGCAGAAAGAATCCGCGGTGAACTATCTCAAGTCTCGCGGCCTCAGCGGCGAAATCGCCCGCGACTTTGCCCTTGGATTTGCACCTCCGGGTTGGGACAACCTGATTGCAAGCGTCGGTGACGATGCAGAAAAGCAACGCTCGCTACTCAAGGCCGGCATGGTTATTGAGCGGAACAAGGACAAGCAAGAATCGGGTGACAACAAGCAACAGTCTGGCTACTACGATCGCTTTCGTGATCGCATCATGTTCCCCATTCGCGACAGCCGCGGCCGCACCGTCGCCTTCGGTGGTCGCGTACTGGGTGATGACAAACCCAAGTATTTGAATTCACCAGAGACCCCGGTTTTCCATAAGGGTTCTGAGCTGTACGGGCTGTATGAATCCAAACGCAGTGGTGAGAAGTTCAACAAGCTGCTGCTCGTCGAAGGCTATATGGATGTCATCGCCCTGGCCCAGATGGGCGTGCGCAATGCGGTGGCGACACTCGGTACAGCCACCAGTGCCACACACCTCAATCGCATGTTTCGCGCAGTCTCGGAAGTTGTGTTCTGCTTCGATGGCGATGAGGCCGGGCGCACTGCCGCATGGCGAGCACTGGAAACTACCCTTCCGCTGATGGAAGACGGTCGACAGGTGCGCTTCTTGTTCCTGCCCGACGGTAGCGATCCGGATACTTATATAAGAGAAGTTGGCAAAGACAAATTCCTCGAAGCCGTCTCGAACGCGGACCCGCTCGAACAGTTTTTCTTCGACAAGCTCTCTGCCGAGCTGGACATCAACTCCATCGAGGGCAAGGCGAGACTGAGCAACCTGGCCAAGCCACTGATTCGCAAATTACCCAAGGGCGTATACGCACAGCTGATGCTGGATAAATTGTCTGACACGCTTGGGGTCAGCAGCGAATCCCTGAACCAGCTGATGGCGACGCAACCGGAACCGACTCCGCATTCGCCCTCGATGCCTTCACATGACCAGGCGCCACCGCCACCCGAAGCGTATTCCCGACACTATTCACCCTATCCCCAAGGCCCCCAGCAATCCAGCCGGGAGTCCGCCTCCCCGTTAACCCGCTATCGCAAGTCGTCGGCTCTGAAGGCCGTTGAGCTGCTGCTGCGCAATCCCGAAGCAGCGCTGACGTTTAATACAGACGACCTCGCCCCCCTGCGCAATGCAGAAGATCCCAACCGCAAACTACTGGTGGATCTCATTGAAAAAGTCCACGCCAACCCCCAAATAGAAACTTATACGCTGCTTGGTGCTTGCTATGCGACACCCCTGGGAAGTCAGCTTACCCAGCTCCTCAAGGAGGAAAAGATCACTCCCCAGGAAGGCATAGAGCAGGAATTCAAGCAGATAGTTGACAATATATTGTCAGATATAAAGAAGAAGCTGCATATTTTGCAGCTCCGGGAAGAGGCCAGTACCCGGGTTTCCGCGGCCAAACGCGCAAACTCTGAAGGCCCAAATACTGTCTAATTCCCTGTCAGTTTCAGCAACATTGTCGATATACAAGTATGCAAGTCGCCGCTATAATGCCCGGCTCACTTTTTTCCACGCATTCCCCCAATTCCTGGCACCTGCGCCAGGGAAGATGAGAGTTCATGGCCGAATTAATTGCACCCCAATCCAGTCTTAAGTCTCTGATCGCCAAAGGTAAGGAACAGGGTTACCTGACCTATGCCGAGGTGAATGACCACCTGCCGGAAAATATTTCCGATCCGGACCAGGTAGAAGACATCATCCAGATGATCAACGACATGGGCATCAAGGTGTTCGAAACCGCACCCGATGCCGATGCCCTGCTGCTCAACGACGATGAGGATTCCAGCGACGACGAGGTCGCCGCTGCCGAAGCTGCTGCCGCCCTGGCCGCAGTGGAGAACGAGGCTGGCCGCACCACTGATCCCGTGCGCATGTACATGCGCGAAATGGGCACTGTGGAACTGCTCACCCGTGAGGGCGAGATCGTTATCGCCAAGCGCATCGAAGAAGGCCTGCGTGAATTGATGAAAGCCATGGCGCTGTTTCCCGGCACCGTGGAGCACGTGCTCAATGAGTACGCCCTGATCGATAGCGAAGAGCGTCGCCTCAGCGACCTGATTACCGGTTACCTGGATGTGACCGATGAAGTCATCCCTCCTGCCAATGCAGGCGGCAATGACGTAACAAATAGCAATAGCGACGATGATGATGTAGATGACGACAACGATAGTGATGACGATGATAGCGATGACGAGGATGAGGCAGCAACCGGTCCTGATCCGGAAGAAGCCAGGATTCGCTTCGGTGAACTGAACGATCAATACAAGGTCACCAGTCGGGTCGTTGGCCGCCATGGTCGCAACCATGCCAAGGCCGAAGCCGAGCTGGAGAAGCTGGGCGAGATCTTCAAGTCATTCAAGCTGACTCCGCGCCAGTTCGACCCCCTGCTCTCCCATATCCGCGCCGTGCTGACACGCCTGCGTCGCCATGAGCGCTCTGTGATGAGCCTGTGTGTGCGCGGCGCCAAGATGCCACGTAAGGAATTCATAGAGTCCTTCCCCGGCAACGAGACCAATGAGAAGTGGATCGACAAACACATCCGCGCCAAGAAGCAGTACAGCGAATTGCTGGTCAACGTGAAAACCGAAGTGGTCCGCGCCCAGAAGAAGATTCGCCTGTTGGAGGAAGAAACCGGCCTGACCGTTACCGAGATCAAGGACATCAACCGACAGATGTCTATCGGCGAAGCCAAGAGCCGTCGCGCCAAGAAGGAAATGGTGGAAGCCAACCTGCGACTGGTTATCTCCATCGCCAAGAAGTACACCAACCGCGGCCTGCAGTTCCTCGACCTGATCC
>CAYTLI010000014.1:0-27716 GCA_964438455.1 uncultured Pseudohongiella sp. | reverse complement strand
TGCCTTCACTGGAAGACATACGTGACCAGGTTCGCCTGGAATGGATTAGCGATGAAGAGGATGTTCGCCTCGCGCAACAGATTGGCGAGCTTTGGGAAAAATACAGCATTGTCATCACCAACGAGGGTAGTAGCGAGGAATGATGCTGTCTCGGCAATACCTGTTCGCCGCAATACTGCTATTGCTTGCGACCTTTAGCGGAAACAGCCTTGCTCATGATGTCGATGTCACTGGCGTGGCCCGGGTCTTCCTGGACGAAGGATCTCCCGGTAATTACAGCCTCTCCATTGTCGATCAGCAGGTTCCACCGCTATTCAATATAGAACGTATCCTGCCCGATCACTGCGACGGACTGGCTCCCGGGAATTTTGCCTATCGTTTTAGTTGCTCCCCATCACTAAACATCGCCGACGAGTTTGTATTTCCCTGGCCCCTCGAAGGCATCGTCGTGATCGCACGCTGGGCCGATGGCTCGGATGTTTCTGCATACTTTCCTGGTGATGGCAGCGCGATAACGGTCCCTCTCTCTGAGCTAAAAGCAGGCGCTGGAAGTTTGCGAAGCCTGGCTCAGCGTTATCTGATACTAGGCGCAGAACATATTTTGTTCGGCATCGATCACCTGTTGTTTGTACTCGGACTACTATTGCTTTTGCACGGCTTCTGGAAAGTCATCCAAACCATCACTGCATTCACTATCGCGCATAGCATTACTCTGGGTTTTGCCGTGCTCGGCATATTTCCAGTTCCTAATGCACCCATAGAGGTGCTCATAGCCCTGTCAATATTGTTACTGGCGAGAGAAGTAATCGAAGGGCAGCGTGGCAAACAAACCCTGGTGCACAGCAAACCCTGGATAGTGGCTTTCGTGTTTGGATTATTTCACGGCTTTGGTTTTGCGGGCGCGCTGGGTGAGTTGGGCTTGAATGATGCTGATATTCCGATGGCGCTACTGTTTTTCAATCTAGGCGTAGAAGCGGGCCAGGTTGCATTTATTGGAGCCATCGCCGCATTGCATGGAATCTACAGTCGCCTGGCGCGTGATCTGGTTGCCAGCACACATCGCGGGATTGCCTACGGCTTGGGAGGTATTGCCTGCTTCTGGTTCCTGGAAAGGCTGCCAGTTTTATTTAGCATTGCCTGAACATCAACAAGCACTAGCGCTGCTGATATTGCTGGTGACAGGACTCACAAGGTGGGTAGAGAGAATTATTGCCCGCATTAGACAGAGCTTCCTCATCTTTCTCTGCAACCGCCACTAACACCTCCCTGGCTGCCGCAATCATCTGCTCGTTGTATTCACGCCAGGCGTCTTCTGCTGCGATGGCAGGCTCGCCAGGTGCAGAGCCTCCTAGCGCGAGCAGGTTTCCAGCCCCGATTACTGCCAGGGCAGCATTCTGAACTTCCTGCCATTGAGCATCTGTCTGCAACTGATACGCTCCCCAAATGGTATTCGTCGTGGGGGTAATGATGCCGTTCATGATTTCCTTCACTGTGAGCTCTGGTTCGACTTGCGCCAGTGTGACGCTGCCGCAAACAATCACCAGAAGCACAGCAGCTGCTTGTTTAAGCCTCGCCATCTTGGCTCTCCCTGTATTCTGCATAACGGCGCAATTTTCTCCTATACCTGAAGGCGATACTTGACTGGCATCAAGTTCTGCAGGAATTCTCTGCGGCACACAACAAGGCAGTATTTAATCCTGCTGCGCGACACCCAGCTCCGCTGCCAGTTCCTGCTGCCTCGCTCCGGCGAGTATGCCCGGTAGCGCATAATTGCCCTCATGACAGGCGTATTCATAGATCTTGTCATCCACTGCGCGCATCGGCAGCTCACCAGTCCAGGGCTGTGTGTACACCGCCGGGTCATTCACTGTGAAGCGGTACAACAATGTATCGTCGTCCAATCTGGAGAAGCGTTCGGTAACCATCGCGTCCTGGGAAAGATAGAGAAAATGACGCAGGGCACCACGAAATCCTTCCTGGGGATGGAAGTTGGTGGTTTCGACCACCAGTGTATCGCCGTCGTAATAACCGATTGAGTCACCCAGCCAATTGCTGGTCTCCCTGTGCGTGCTATCACCCATGCGGACTATGCGGGCATCATGGTTCATCTCCGCCAGGATCACGACATAGTCCTCAGTCTGGATAATTTGACTATGATTGTTATACAAAACCGGCAGCATCGGGGGTCCACCCGAGGAACCGAAACCTACCAGGCAGCGCTCTGCCATCGGTCTGGCTTCCGGACCATCGAATGCACCAGCGCCGGAAAGTTGTGAGAAGATCATCCGTTGTGCCTGGGGAGACCAGGGTAAGCGACCATTTTCAGGATCAACAATAATAGAAGAACGAATTTCGCCGTTGATCACCGCCATGCGCTCGCCGGGATCCATCCAGAACGTGTTGTAGCCACCGATCGTGCCTTCATCGCCGCCGACGTTCTCGGTCAGGTCCTCCAGGTAACTTTCTCCAGTCGTGCCAATGCTGGCCGCCTCTTCTGGCGTCAGTACCAGTTTGTCACCAAATTGCTCACCCCTTTCCAGCATAGTAACCGTGGCAATGTTGTAGGTGCCCTGAAGGTCTGGCGCGCCAAAGCTGGTGCGCGGGAAGTCAGCTTCTTGCGCCAGCGCTCCACTCGCCAGCAAGCTGAAGCTCAGCAATACCGTCGACTTGAGCCTTGAAGCGAAAAATTTCTGCAATTTCATAGCAATACCACCGTTTAGGAACTCATCCCCCATGCTAGCACGAGGAAAGACGGATTCGAATGCCGTATGCAGCCAATTGAAGATCAAGCACTCGTGGTTAAAGAATCGGCAAAAATCTGCTTTAATTCCCATCCGTTTTACTTTTCATAGAGTGCTTCCCCATGATACCGAGAATTATTGCAGGAGCCTTGATCGCAGCCCTTTTCGCCACCTCTGCGATGGCTGATGCCTGGACCGAAGCCGAGCACGGATACGCAGACAGCAATGGTGTCCGCATTCACTACGCAACCATGGGAGAAGGCCCGCTGGTAGTCATGATCCATGGCTTTCCCGACTTCTGGTATAGCTGGCGCCATCAGATGGAAGGCCTCAGTGACAATTTCAAGGTTGTCGCTATCGATCAGCGTGGCTACAACCGCAGCGATCAACCGGAAGGCGAATCCAACTACGCGATGCAATACCTGGTTTCTGATGTTGCGGCAGTTATACGTCATCTGGGAGAAGACAGTGCCACCATCGTGGGGCACGACTGGGGAGGCGCCGTTGCCTGGCAATTTGCCTTTGCCCTGCCACAAATGGTCGACCAACTCATCATTCTTAACCTGCCCCATCCAAATGGCATGGGCAGGGAATTGAGCAGCAATGCAGAGCAACAAGCCAACAGCAACTATGCCAGGGTGTTTATAGAAGGTTCGCCCAGCGATCCGGATATCTTCTTCGGCGGTCCGATGACTCCACAGTCACTGTCCGGCTGGGTGAGCGATCCAGCGGCTCGCGAGCACTATGTGGAGGCTTTCTCCCGCTCTGACTTCGATGCAATGCTCGCATACTACAAGCAGAATTATCCGCGTGGAGATAGCAGCAGTAGTGCTGCGCCCGCTGCACCGCAACTTGACCTGCCATTATTGATTTTTCATGGTCTGGAAGACACCGCACTGCATTCCGATGGACTGAACAATACCTGGGATTGGAACGATGATACGACAACCATCATGGCCGTACCGGGAGCAAATCATTTTGTGCAACAGGATGCAGCCGAACAGGTCACCAAAACCATGCGCTGGTGGCTGCTCAGCCAATAACAGCCATTGCGCAAGATCAATCCACGGCAGAGATAAAACTGTCATTATCAAACCCTGAAGTCTCCAGGAGAAAAGCATGAAGTCCAGCTTATTGATGAAGTCTGCCAGTCTGCTTGGTGTATATCTGCTTACAGCGTGTTCAACCAGTTCATCCCCGGACACTGGCTACAACCCGCTCAATGATTTTGAGCAGCTTGACCCGGCGACCATTTTCGCCACCCCCGAGCCCTTGCCTTCGCAAAGTTACTCGACTGAGCAGTTGTCGCGCGGTCGCTACCTGGTGGGGCTGCTGGGCTGCGGAAGTTGCCATACGGATGGATCGCTGGTTGGCGACCCAAACAATGACCGCTTGCTGGCCGGATCCAGTACCGGGATCGCTTACACCAGTCCCTTTGTCGATGATGACCCTGGTGTGGTTTATCCCGCCAACCTCACGCCGGATATGGAAACAGGTCTCGGAGCGTGGACCATGGAGCGACTCGTCACCATGATTCGAGTCGGTACCACAGAACACAGCACCAGCAGTATCCCGGTCATGCCATGGCCCGCCTATGCCAGTATTACCAACGAAGACGCGCTGGCTATTGCTGCCTACCTGAAGAGTCTGCCGCCGGTTCGGCATCGCGTACCCGCGAATGTCGCGCCCGGCCGAACCGCAACCGCCCCTTATGTGCATTTCGGAGTCTATCAACGCATTCAGGAATGATTGCGCAGTACTGGATTTAGCTTAAGACCCGATGAGCGAGCACATCAAGCCCTGCAATCGTGATGAAGAGTTCTACTTCAAAGAAGGATGCTTCATTGTTGAGACTTCGAATTCTTCCCATGACGGGGATGTTTCGATTGCCCTGGCGCGGGTAGAACCGGGCAATAAGACCCGCTGGCACTGGCTTGATGATACGTTCGAACGCTACGTAGTCATCAAGGGCACGGGCCTGGTTGAGGTCGGAGCTGAGCAGCCTACCGAGGTGAATATTGGTGATGTGGTATTGATCCCTCCCCAGACCAGACAGCGTATTACCAACATCGGCGAAGGTGACCTCGAGTTTCTGGCCATCTGCACACCACGCTTCAGCCATCTGAATTATCACAATCTGTAAGCACAGCAAGCCCGCAGATCATCGCAAGTTCGGATTATGGATTTGCTACAATCCCCGCTTCTGTATAGACCTGACTAACATGCGCAAACACTTCACAACCCAGATACTGGTACTCGGTCTGGCACTAAGCTCCTTCACCCTTGCCCAGGATGCGCTCTGGCGCCTGCAATCTGACCAGGCCACTTCCCTGGAGATCTATAGCAACCTGACTCCAATAGAATTGAACAAGATTCATAGCTGGCAACTGGTGCTACGAGGAAGTAATGGCGAAGACATCACAGGCGCGAACATCCAGGTCACAGGTGGCATGCCATTGCATGATCATGGCTTGCCCACCCTGCCACAGGTTAGCCCCCAGGCCGATCCAGGCAGATATCTGCTTGAGGGCGTGAGATTTCATATGCCAGGCCCGTGGCAATTGCTGTTCACAGTGACTCACGGAAATAGCACCGAAGTATTCCAACTTGATTTCACCCTGTAATGAAATACGCACTGCTTCTAGTCATCCTATTAGTATCAGGTGTCACATTCTGGAGCTTGCGATCACCCCCTGCTCCTAAATACTGGACTGAGCAACAGGTAGCGCTGATCATGTCACTGTCCCTGAGAAGGCTTCCTCCATTGCCTGAAGATCCCAGTAACCGTTATGCCGACAGCGAATCAGCGGCAAATTTCGGACAGCAACTCTATTTTGACAACAGGCTCAGCGGCAACGGTATGATTTCCTGCGCCAGTTGTCACCAACCAGACTTGTATTTCACCGACGGCCTGCCAATTGCCGTTGGTACTTCAGTGGTCACTCGTCACACTCCGAGCCTGGTGGGTTTGTCCTACAGTCCCTGGTACTACTGGGACGGCCGCAAGGACAGCCAATGGGCCCAGGCCCTCGCACCACTCGAAGCCATTCACGAACACAACACTGACCGCTTGTCGGTAGCCAGGCTCATCGAATCAGATCCGGACTATTACCAACAATACCAGGCGATATTCGGGAATCTGCCTGAGCTACCCGGCATCCCGGGTGGCGCTGCCCCACTGGGTAGCGAGCAGGTGATGAATGCCTGGAACTCGCTGGAGACTGGCGAACAGCAGAAAGTAAATCAGGTATTCGCCAATATTGGTAAGGCGATAGCGGCATACCAGCGCAAACTTATGCCCGGTCGCACGCGTTTCGATGATTATGCGGATGCACTTAGTGAGTCGGCGAACGCGACTGCGAGCGATTCGTTAAGTGATGAAGAAATCGCTGGACTCAACCTGTTCATTGACAAGGCGCAGTGTGTCAACTGCCATAACGGCCCGCTGCTCACCAATAACGAATTTCATAACACAGGAGTCCTGGTTGCTCCTGGACAGCTACCGCCGATGGGACGCTATGATGGAATTCGCATCGCGCGCAACGATCCGTTCAATTGCCTTGGAGATTACAGTGATGCCGATGTTGACGAGTGTTTGGAACTAAGATTCGCACGCGACTCCAATGAACTGGTTGGTGCCCACAAGACGCCAACCCTGCGTAACGTGGCGGATACTGCTCCCTATATGCATGCCGGACAGGTCGCCACGCTTGAAGACGTATTGACCCACTACAACGAGGCCCCGGTTTCAATTCTCAGTCACAATGAAGCCAAGCCACTGGGATTGCGTCAATCAGAACTCGAACAGTTGCAGGCATTCCTGCTTACACTTACGGCACCATTGGCTACAGATCCGAAGTGGTTACAGGCTCCGGAATAAATGGGGTCGGAGAGAATATCTTTGACGAACAACTGGCAAACCAATTAGGAAATATTCTCTCCGACCCCATTTATAGCTATCCGAGGTAACCGTGTTGGGCCAGCTGCACACGAATTCCATCGGGATCATTGAAATATAGTTGATCACCACCTGACGTACGATTTGCCGGATTTCGGTTTACATCTGCGGCAATGCCATGAGCCTCCAGCCCGGCCGCCATTGCATCCGGATCATAGTTATCAACCCCAATACAAAGGTGATGCATGCTACCCGGCTCAGGTAATTGATAAAGACCCAGAAAACTCTCCGGCCCCAAGCCCATGTTGAGCCCACCATTGGCTGGCCTGCTAATTATTTCCATTCCCAGCACGCGCTGGTAAAAATCAGCTGATCGTTGCACATCGGTCACGGAGAGTGAAACGTGATTCATTGAACGTCCAATGGCAACCGGCTCTGGTGCTTGCGCGAGGGCTCGAGTTCCCACGCTGCCTGCTGCCGCTCCAGCCAATAAGCCGGCAATTAGCTCACGCCGGGATATACGTTTTTTCTCGAATTGATCAACGAGTGATTCTATAGCTTCTCTGTCATCTGACATCCCGATCTCCAGTTCAATACTCACACAGGGTTGCTGGAGTTTAGCACAGGAGACAGACGCTCCAGGCCCGTGAAAACGCAGACAGACCGCAAATTCTGCGCTAAACTCGGGTCCAATAGCTTGATAAAAAGCAGCACACAGATGCATAAAAACAACAACTCAATTGCCTCGATTCTGCGCCTGCTCCTCCCTGCAATGCCCCTGGTAGCCGCATCCTGGCTGCCCGCAGGACTGGCCCAGCAGATCGACCTGTCCAATCAGTCCTGGTCCGCTGAAGTGATTCGCGACTATGGACAGCCGGTCATTCCACTCTTTGACGGCTGGTTTCCGAATCCGGACGGCAGCAATACCCTGTGCTTCGGTTACTTCAACATGAATCGTGACCAGGCTCTGGATATTCCAAAAGGACCCGACAACTACCTGAGCGATGACAGGTTTGCCGCTGATATACCTACCCATTTCGACCCATTACCACCTCGATATCGTCATGTGTTTTGCGCATTTAGCGTGACTGTGCCTGAGACTTTTGGCAGCAATGAAAAGATATACTGGCACCTGACCAGTAACGGTCAGGCGCTGAAGGTACCTGCCCACCTTATCCCTGCTTACGTTCTCGATGAGCCAAGATCAGACGGGCGCGGAGATGTGGCGCCCCTGGTTACAGTCGATGAGGAAAGTGTGCGCGGCCGCAAAGGAGTACACCATCAACAGACCATAGCCGCACGAGTCGGACAGGCGGTTCCATTGTCCGCGACCATTGCACACACAGCAGAGGAGATCTGGGTAGGCTGGTCCCACCACAGTGGCCCCGGACAAGTTGCATTTAGCAAAAAGGAATACATGGCGCCTTCGAATTCGCTAACTGAAGTCGAGGCGACTTTTTCTGAACCAGGCGACTACATCGTGCGCATGCAGACAATCGATGACATAGCGGCATTCGAGTTTTATTGCTGCCATACCAATGCCTATTTTCACATCTCCGTGAGCAACCAGTAAGGAGTGCCACATGATGCAGATTAAACCACTTATAAGTAGTCTGAGATTCCTGGCCACGGGCCTGATTTGCGTACTCGGTACAGCGCAGGCTCAGGAAGCGCCGACTTTCTCAAGAGACATCGCCCCGATACTGCAGCAGAAGTGCCAGAGCTGTCACAACCCTGAGGGTATCGGTCCAATGCCGCTGATGACCTTTCAACAAGTGCAGCCCTTCGCGCCCTTGATCAAGGACAGAACCAGCAAGCGCATCATGCCGCCCTGGCATCTGGACACCACTATTGGAATCCAGGATTTCAAGAATGATGCCTCCCTCAGCGATGAGCAGATTGCGACCATCGCTGCATGGGTCGATGCTGGTGCGCCCGAGGGTGATCCGGCGGATCTGCCCCCGGCCATAGAAATTCCTTCCGGTGGCGCATGGCAACTGGCTGAGGAGCTGGGACCACCGGACCTGGTTATCAAATCAACTCCCTATGATGTTATCGCCAACGGGCAGGACCAGTGGTGGGAGCCGCGGGTCCCGTTTGAAGGCATGGACAAGGAACGCTTCCTGAAGGCAGCGGAGTTCAAACCTTCCTATCCATTAGGCAAGAAAGTAGTACATCACGGACATGCAGTGCTGGTGCCTGAGGGTGGAGGTCGCTCCGTGGCGCTGGCACGTTATGGCGTTGGCAAATCCTGGGAGATGTTTCCGGAAGGCGTGGGCATGCGTGTCCCGACTTCAGGGCAGATAGCCTGGAATCTGCATTACTTCCCGGTCGGCGCCGAAGGACCTGGTGATGTGGTTGAAGTCGGTTTATGGTTTCATCCGGAAGACGAAATTCCTGAATATCAAACTATCGGCGAAGCCATGTTTCGTGTCGATGGCTTGAAAGGCATGGCACGCGGCCAGGACATCGTGATTCCACCCCATGGCTACCAGGTGCTTCAGGGCACCCATCGCCTGGACTCTCCGGCAATTATCCATTCCTATAGACCGCATTTGCATATGCGTGGCCGGGTGATGACCATGGAAGCTATCTATCCCGATGGCAGTAAGGAAGTGTTGAGCCAGGTGGACAAGTACAACCATAACTGGCAGATCTCATACATCTATGACGACGATAGCAAGCCAATATTGCCCGAAGGTACGATCCTGCAGTTCACATCGGTATTCGACAACACAGCCAACAACCCGATCAATCCGGATCCGGAGCAGTGGGTGGTGTTCGGCCGCCGGGGCGTCGACGAGATGAGTCATGCCTGGGTTGGCATCACCTACATCAATGAAGAACAGTATGCGCAATCTATCGCCGAAAGGCGTGCGCAACAGGAAACTTTGCGCCTGCGCTAGGCAGCATCGGCATGCCCTACCGCCTGCATAAAGTCATTTGCCTCAGCCTGCTCACCGGCTGGGTTGGGTTCAGCCTCTCGGCACAGGAACTGGAGCAAGCAAGCTACAGTGAGGCCCAGGCCATTGCCGGACAACGGGTCTATGCCGACAATTGTTCTGTCTGCCATCTGCCCAACCTGCAAGGCTCATTCGAAGCACCTTCGCTGAACGATGCAAATTTTCGCAGCAATTGGACCAACCGGGGCGTAGCCGAACTGCAGGATCTGCTGAACCGAACCATGCCACCTCAGGCTCCTGGCTCCCTCGGCACGGAACAAACTCTGCAGATAATCGCCTATCTGCTTTCCGAAAATGGTATCGACGGCAACGCAGAATTGCTGGCCGGTACTGACGCCGTGGTGTTTCGTGGCGACGGCAGCAATCTGAACAACCAGGCACCTCGAACACCCGTGCCTGGCCTTGCTGGTAACACGCCATCACCGGGTACGCGCAATGCTATTCCCGAAATAGCAACCATCTACCAGAGTGAGCGAGCACGCACGCGCAGCTTCAGGCCGGTAACTGGCTTCAATAACGTGACCACCGAAGTTCTCGCCAACCCACCAGCAGAAGACTGGACATACTGGCGACGCACACCACAAAGCCACGGCTATAGCCCCCTCGACCAGATCAATCGATCGAATGTGGCACAGCTTAGCCTGGCCTGGGTCTGGGGAATGGAATCAGGCCGATCGCAACCTGCACCCCTGGTCAGGGACGGCATCGTTTACATTCCCAATTTTGGCAACGTGGTCCAGGCGCTGGATGGCAGTGATGGCACTCTGCTCTGGGAGTATCGCCGCCAGTTTCCGGAAGGTGGGCGACGTGGCGGGAATCTCCGCACGCTGGCCATGTGGGAAGACATGGTATACGTCGCGACTACCGACGCTCACCTGGTCGCACTGGATGCCCGAACCGGTGCCGTGCGCTGGGATGTGGAAATTGCTGATGAGAACCTTGGCTATTCGAATACCTCTGGACCCATTGTCGCCGACGGCAAAGTAATTAATGGTATTACTGGTTGCGGTCGGTTCTTCGAGGAAAGTTGCTTCATCACTGGCCACGATGCGCGCACCGGTGAAGAGCTGTGGCGCACGTATACCATCGCCCAGCCTGGAGAACCCGGAGACGAAACCTGGGCCGGACTGCCGGTGGAATTCCGCGGCGGTGGCGATGTGTGGCTCACCGGCAGCTGGGATCCAGACATGGGCCTGGTATTTTTCGGTGTCGCCCAGGCAAAACCCTGGATGGCTGTGAGTCGGGGCCTGACTACCGAAGACGCCGCACTCTATTCCAATTCGACCCTCGCCATCGATCCCGACGATGGCAGTATCGTCTGGCATCGCCAGCACGTGCCAGGAGAATCTCTGGATATGGATGAAGCGTTCGAACAGGTCCTGGTCGACCTGTTTGATGAGCCCTATCTTTTTACTATTGGCAAGAGTGGCATCCTCTGGAAACTGAATCGTCGCACCGGTGAGTTTCAAGGCCTGCAACAAACCGTATTCCAGAATGTGTTCTCGGAGATTAACCTGGAAACCGGTCAGGTCAGGTATCGCGAGGACATCCGCAACATGCAGGTGGGTGAATGGCTTTCTGCCTGCCCCTCCACAGCAGGCGGACACAATTGGCAAGCGACGGCATACCATCCACCAACTCAGCAGCTGGTCATTCCCCTGAGCCAATCCTGCATGGAGATGTCACCACGGGAAGTGACTTTCGAGGTGGGATCCGGGGGCAACCAGGGCGATCGCATGTGGATGGAGATGCCGGGCACGGAGGGTCAGTTTGGCAAACTTGCTGCCTATGATGTGGCATCAATGGATGAAAGCTGGAGTATCGAACAACGAGCCCCCTTTCTCACCGCCGCCTTGAGCACCGGTGGTGGCCTGCTATTTATCGGCGACTACGATCGCTACGTTCATGCCTATGACATCAGCGATGGCACGGAGCTGTGGCGAACCCGACTGGCCACCTCGGTACAGGGATTTCCCGTTACCTATGCCGTCAATGGCGAGCAATACATCGCTATTCCCGCAGGCAGGGAAGGCGGCAGCCCATGGCGTATCGGCAATTTCCTCGCCCCGGAACTGGTCAGTCCCGACGGCCACAATGCCCTGTACGTGTTCAAGCTCAACTCTGCCAACTGAGCTGAATCGTTCCGGGATTTGACCTAGGTCAAATCCCCGCACAGCCCCCACCTTACCATTGATAACCAGACTGGCGGTTTCGTCCGTCCTTTCCTGAATATTGCGATCTCCGATCTGCGACTTAAAAGGTGAGTTATGAATAAGCTACTAGTTCTGTTATCCAGCATCAGCACAGCGGCAATGCTGGCAACGAGTGCCCAGGCCGAGTCTCTTGTCGATGGTGTGTACCAATCTGCCGGTGATGCAAATGGTAATGGCGTCTGCACTCTGGTGATCAAGAGCGTTAATGAACAGCACAAGTATGGTGATGAACTCTTTGAACTGGAGTCTTCAGGAGATGGTGCCTGTGAATGGACTGCCATGGGAGTCTCCAAAAGTTACGCCATCACTGGTGGACTGGTAACCAATGGCGGCACACCCGCATTTGTGAAGCTGTCATTCCCATTCGGTCCTGCCGGCAAACGGGTTGATGTTACCTCTTTCGATGTCGATGGTTCCCTGCGCAACGAAGAGAGCTTCACCAAGACAGACTCGAACCTGGTTGCTGGCAACTAGCCACTGTAATAATCGTCAATAGTTAGCCTGAACACTCAGTCGCTGCACAGCGTGGCGGCTGAGCTGGCTATCGCCATCATCCTCCCTGCGGTAGACTTTAGCCATGCCGCAGCTTGACCCCACCTCCTTAGCTCCAGACCTCGATTCCACTGCCGTACTCACCGTAAGCAGCCTGAACAAGCTTGCCCGTTCATTGTTGGAATCAAATTTCCCAAGCGTCACCGTAGAAGGAGAGATCTCCAACCTGGTGACGCCGGCTTCTGGTCACATGTACCTGACACTGAAAGACAAAAAGGCACAGGTTCGATGTGCAATGTTCCGCAATCGCAACATGCTATTAAGGTTTCGACCCCGGGATGGAATGCAGATCGTCGTGCGTGGGCGCCTGAGCATCTATGAGGGGCGTGGCGATTACCAGTTGATCGTGGAGAGCATGGAAGAAGCCGGAGATGGTGCACTCAGGCGGGCGTTCGAAGAATTGAAAAGAAAACTGCAGCAGGAAGGGCTCTTTGATGAGGCAGAAAAACAGGAAGTCGGCAATCATTTTCGCCACATCGGCGTCATCACGTCACGTACCGGTGCTGCGATAAGGGATATCGTCAGCGTCTTCGGTAGAAGATTCCCGGGTATCCAACTCACCCTGCTGCCGGTGGCAGTACAAGGGGAAGAAGCGGTGAACGAAATAGTCGCCGCGATTGGCAAAGCAAACCGTTTGCGGGACGTGCTCGGCATCGAAGCGCTGATCGTCGGTCGAGGTGGTGGCTCACTGGAAGACTTACAGGCGTTCAATGAGGAAGCTGTAGCAAGGGCCATATTTGCCAGCGAACTTCCAGTCGTCAGTGCAGTCGGGCATGAGATCGACTTTACTATCGCGGATTTTGTCGCCGACCTGCGCGCGCCAACTCCGTCCGCGGCCGCCGAATTGCTCAGCCCCGATGTCGCTGATTCACTGGAGTACCTGGAGGCCTGCCGCTACCAGCTCCTGCAGGCGATAAACGGCAAGCTCAAGGACCAGGCAAAGCAATTGCACTGGCTGCACCGCCAGCTCAAGCGACCTGACCGGAAACTGCAGGAACATGCGCAAACCCTGGATCGCCTGGACGGTCAGATGAGGCGGGTTATGCAAAACCAGTTCAGTAGCTTGCGCGGTGAAGTGAGGCAGCGGCAACGGGCACTGCTTGCCGGTTCACCGCAAGCGCGCATCAGCCGCACTGGTGATCGCATGCGATCACTGGCCAGACAGATTACTCACTCAATGCTCGCCGATCTCAGCAGACGCAAGAGCCAGATTTCCAACCTGTCCCGTGGATTGAATGCGGTCAGCCCGCTCCAGGTCCTGGCCAGGGGATACAGCATCACGGCCAATGCCGACGGCGACATCCTGCGATCTACGGAAAGTGTTGCCAAGGGCGCCAGGCTGACTACAACACTGACAGACGGCACAATCACTTCAACTGTGGATGAGATTCACAAAAAGCAGTAACAGTTGGCAGCACCCAGGCACTGACAGAATTTGTCACAACAAGCCCTTCGCCAGCACTTTTGAACCTTTTGCGCAGTGTAGGTTTTTTTTACAAAAACCAGCTAATTCAATAGCTTAGCTATACCTGCTTACCGGATCGGGTCAATTTGGGGCGAAGTTGCCGCGATTGTGTGAACCGGCTAGCAAATTCCCTTTAGAATGATCAAAGTTGGTCCTTTAACTGCTTAACATCAGGTCATCGTTAGAAAAGGAATATTCTGTCTCCCGCGAATCTCTGACTCGCGGGGCTTGAGGAACACCAATGCTTTTAGCTGAAAATCTTTTCATGTTGATCTTTGGACACGCTCTCGCTGATTTTGTCTTGCAGCCAGATGCGATGGGATACGGCAAGAATCGCAATGACAAAATACACAGCAAGGAACACAGCCTGTTTCCTGTCTGGTGGTACTGGCTCACCGCCCATGCACTAGTGCACGGCGGCGTGGTGTACCTGATAACCAATTCCCTTCTGCTCGCCCTGTTGGAAACTGTCATCCACTGGTTTACGGATTTCGCAAAGTGTGAGGGCTGGATTGGTATGCACCAGGATCAGGGTATTCACATAGGCTGTAAGGTCGGCTACGCCTTTTTCATGTAGGCCTGGCTCTCTCTCCAGTACACTCACCGATAAGACAGGCTTCCCGGGCCCCTGTTGCAGACAGCGACAGGGGTTTTTGTATAGTATTCCCTAATCCGACTTGGTACGGCAGCCCTCGGGCACAGTATGAAAAAGTGAGTTGAACAGGCAGGTGATATGAGCAAACGGGACGAGCAACGCAAGAGAAAAGAACAAAAACAGAAAGCCGCACAGCAGCGAGAGCAGACCAGGCGCATGATGGCCAAGCTCGGCATGTTTGTGGTGGCCCCGCTACTGATCCTGCTGGTGTTATATACCCTGTTCAGCCAGGGCCCCACCTACTCTCCGGTGGAGATAGCTGACAGCGATCACGTTCGAGGCATCAGTAACAACCCGGTCAGTATCGTTGTCTATGCCGATTTTCAATGCCCGGCCTGTGCTACGGAACATGACAGCATGACACAGGTGTGGCCTGAGATTCGCGACAAGGCATTCCTGGTATTTCGCCATTTTCCCATTACCACAGCCCATCCACACTCCTGGACCGCTTCTCTCTACGCGGAGGCAGCCGGAAGGCAGGGCCGTTTCTGGGAGATGCATGACTTTCTGTTCGCCACCCAGGGTATCTGGTCGGCGCTTCCCGATGCCGAAGGCGAGTTTGATTCCTATGCACTGGAACTTAACCTGGACATCGATCAGCTACATGCTGACCTGGAATCTGACGAGGTAATTGCCAAGGTGCGAAATGATCAACGCGGTGGCAATGCAGCTGGAGTTCGAGGCACACCGGCAGTGTTCATCAACGGCAGGCAGATTGCCCGCCCTACCCGCGATCGAATTCGCGAAGTAGTCGAAGAAGAATATGCTGGCACAGCTGGCGATTAGGCTGAGCGAGAATTCTGCTCAACGATAGACACAAATCTCTGCAACAGCGAAGCGGCAGTCTCTGTCTCTTGAACCCTTGTCAATAAAGCCTGGGGGTCTAGGCCCTCAGCGGCTATCTCCGTGGCCCGCTCCCGAATATAAGCTCTGGTAATCTCGGCAGTGAATTCCGGGTGAAACTGCAAACACCAGGTTCGCTCCCCCAGGCGAAAGCCGTGATTGTGATCATAATCGTTACTGGCCAGCAAGGTTGCTGACTCCGGCAGCTCGATTACCGACTGTAAATGTGAGACCTGGACACAAAACTCAGATGGGTAACCGGAGAATAGTGTATCGGTCTCCGCTGCTTCGCTAAGATCAATATCAACACTACCTATTTCCCTGCCCCTGGGATTGAAATCGACGCGACCACCAAACGCCCAGGCGAGCAATTGGTGGCCGTAGCAGATCCCCAGAATTGGCATACCGTATTTATGAGCCTGTCGCAGATAGTCTGCAGCAACAAAATTCCAGGGCGCAAGATCGGTAAGAAAAGCGGGCGAGCCTGTGATCACGATGCCGTCAATCGTACCCAGATCCGGCAGCGGCTCATCGAGGTAGACGTTACACACCGCCACCTGACTTTGCTTTAGCTCCATGCCATCGCGAAACCAGAGCTCAAAATCCTCTCCCCGAGCCAGGAGAGATTTAACCGTAGTGCCTGTTTTTATTACCAAAATTCGGATAGCTGGAGGATCATTCCTCGAATGCATAGAACGCCCTGGCAGCAAGATAAAGATTGTAGACATCCACCTTGGAACTTACTGCGTAAGGCGTATGAATTGAGAGCAAGGGAACACCAAAATCAATGACTTCTATATTCTGGCTGGAGAATTCGCCTCCAATTGTTCCACCGCCTGCACTACCAACACGATAAGTAATAGTTTGCCAGGGCACTTCACTGTCATCCAATAGCGCGCGCGTCCAGGCAACAAATTCGGAATTGGCATTGTTGCCTTGCCCGTAAAGTTTTAAATTCACGCCATAACCCAGGCGCGGCGCATTACCCAATTCCCAGGCACCCGGGTTCATTGGATTAACACCCGGATTAACATCGATCGAGATGAAGCGTGTAGCTCGCAGGGCCTGCCGCAGTATCGGCTCACGATAAGCTTCTCCGAGTTCGGTATATAACAATCTCGACAGCAAACCAGCGAAGTAATCCGAACGTGCACCAGTGTTATTCCTGTTGCCAACTTCCTCATTGTCCACGAGGTATGCCATGGTAGTGAGTTCCGGGTTATCGACCTCCACAATCGCGCGCAGGGCGGCGTATGCTGCAAGGCGATCATCCTGACCATAGGCTGCAATTAAACCGCGATCGAATCCCATGTCCCGGGGCGCGCCCGCCGGGACCAATGCCAGCTCTGCAGAAACAAGATCGGCACGGGTGGCGCCATACTGGTCATCGAGGTAGGCCAGCACCTGGTTAACAACAGCGCTGGAACCGGCATCAACCGGAATATGACCCACCACGGGATCGAGATCTTCTGGCCCGAGAAAATCTCCCAGGGACTGGCTGTTGCGTCCGCGATCTACATGAGGAGACAGCTCGGGAATCATGAAGATTGGGTCACCAGGTTCCAGCCCGACGGAGACTGGTACGATCCTGCCATCCTTGAGATCGATCCGGCCGATAAGCGCCAATGGCAGGTTGGTCCACTGATGGTACTTGAGGCCTCCATGATAATTGGTCTGGAACAGGGCGAATTCATTGTCCTGGTAAAGCGGCCTGGGTTTGAGATCAAGCCTCGGAGAATCAATATGGGCTCCAATAACATGAAATCCTGACTGCAGATCTTCCTCACCGATAACCAGCAGGCTAATCGTGCGATCCCGATTCACTTCATAGATGCGATCACCGGGACGCAATTGCGAGAATTCTTCCAGGGGACGAAAACCATTTGCCTCAGCCAGGATTATGGCTTCGGCTACAAAGCTTAGTTCGGTGCGGGCCTGATGAATGAAGTCCTTGTACTCTTCAGCGAACTCGAAGACTTCATTGCGCTCAGACGCACTCAAACTTAACCAGGAAGATCCACAATCCAGGCTATCAACACAATCGGTGGATGATTGTGCGGAGACTTGTAGTGTGAAAATTAGCGCGTTGGACGCAAGGAAGAGAGATAAGAATTTCATGACACCAACCTGTCTGGTTTTGAAAATACTGGATTGATTAAACTAACCCGAAATTGCTCGGCGTGCCACAAGCAGAATACAAAACCAGTGCTGGATCAGGGTCGGGGGAACTTTGCCAGGCACTCGCAGAGGGTGTTGCCGTCGATATTGCCTCCGGAGAGTATGATGGCAACCTTTTTGTCAGTGATATCGATCTTGTGCTGCAGTAGCGCAGCAAGCGCTACTGCTCCACCTGGCTCTACAACCAACTTCAGGTAACGCCAGGCGAAACTCACCGCGTGTTCCACATCACTCTCCGAAACCACAAGATAATCACTCACGGTCTTGCTGTTAATCGACCAGGTTAGTTCTCCGGGTGTGGTAGCCATCAAAGCATCACAGAGTGTGGGAGCTGTGCCTGGTATCTTGACCCGCTGGCCGGCCCTCCTGGACTGATAGTGATCATCAAATTTCTCTGGCTCGACGCCGAATACCAGGGTGCTGGCACTCATCGATGTGGCCGCAGTGGACACACCAGCCAATAAACCGCCGCCGCCACAGGGACTCAGCAACAGGTCGGGCGTATTACCATCCTCAATGAGAGTTTCCATCAGCTCAAGACCGCAGGTGCCCTGACCAGTGATGATGTAAGGGTCATCAAAAGCCGGTACCAGGGTAGCACCTGTCTCAGCGGCAATATCAGCCGCAATCTGCTCCCTGGATTCGTTGTGCCGATCGTAGAGAATGACTTCGGCACCGAGCGCACGCGTACTCTCCAGCTTGATTGTTGGTGCGTCGGTTGGCATCACGATGGTAGCCGACATGCCCAGAAGTTTTGCTGCATAGGCAATACCTTGCGCATGGTTTCCCGATGAAAAGGCAACGACACCCTTGCTCTGCTGATCCTCATCGAGCCGGCTGAGCCGGTTGTAGGCACCTCGAAACTTGAATGCGCCGATATGCTGCAGACACTCGGGTTTGATGAATACCTGTGCCTCAACACGCTCATTCAACACCGCTGACTGCAGGATTGGCGTATTCACTACAACGCCATCCAGACGCTGCTGTGCTTCGCGAATTGCCTGTAAACTGGTGATCATGTTCTCTTCACCTGCCTCGGGGACTTGCGGTTCTTCTCGATTCGTCGCTTGCGTGCGACCTGGCGCGGCGTCAAATCCTTTTCTTTTTTGACGAAGGGATTCTCATCGCTCTTCAGCTCAATTCTTATTGGCGTACCTTCCAGCTTCAACCTCGTGCGGAATGACTTTTCAAGATATCGGGTATAGCTACCAGGTAGCTTTTTGGTCTGCTTACCATGTATCACAATTGTTGGTGGGTTATGACCACCTGCGTGGGCATATCGAAGCCTGATGCGTCGCCCATTGATGATCGGCGGTGAGTGCTCCTGCACAACATCGGTCAATATATTGGTTAGCAAGTTAGTGGGTAGATCCCTTGTAGCCGACGCGTAAGCCTTGTCGATCGATTTATAGAGATCACCCACGCCAGTCCCATGCAATGCCGAGATGAAATGAATATTGGCAAAATCAACGAAGGTAAAACGCCTCCGTATTTCGCTGCGCACCCACTCCTTCTCGTCCTGCTCCATGCCATCCCATTTGTTAATAGCAATCACAAGAGCCCGGCCCGTTTCAAGCACATACCCCAACAAGTGAAGGTCCTGCTCAACAATGCCTTCCCTTGCATCCACGATTAGCAACACAACGTGCGCGTCCTGGACGGCCTGTAATGATTTAACTACGGAAAACTTTTCTACCGCTTCCTTGGTCTTGCCACGTCGGCGAATCCCCGCCGTATCGATCAGGGTGTAGGTTTTGCCTCTGCGCTCGAAAGGTATGTACACACTGTCCCTGGTAGTGCCTGGCTGATCGTAAACAACCACGCGCTCCTCTCCAAGCATGCGATTCACCAGAGTCGATTTGCCTACATTGGGACGACCGGACACGGCAATCTTGATACCCTGCGCTTCGATTGCATCTTCGGCGTCCTCTTCTGAATCAGCCAATACCGTTTCCAGCATGGTGCGAACACCTCTGCCCTGGGTTGCGGTGATTGGATAGAGCTGATCGACGCCGAGACTGTAGAACTCGGCACAGGCCTGGTCAGGGTCCAGCCCATCTATCTTGTTTACCAGTACCGCAAATGGTTTTCCGGACTTACGCAGGTGCTGCACAATTTTGTCATCATCGGGGGCCAGTCCGTGTTGAGCGTCAACAAGCAGCAAGCAAAAACTCGCTTCTTCTATCGCCAATAATGACTGGGCAGCCATTTCCGCATCGATTCCCTCTTCATGGCCGGTGATGCCGCCGGTGTCGATGACAATAAACTTGTGTTGCCCAAGCTTGCCTTCACCGTACTGCCGATCGCGAGTCAGTCCGGGAAGATTGGCAACGATAGCATCGCGGCTTCGAGTCAGCCGATTAAAGAGAGTTGACTTGCCCACATTTGGGCGGCCAACAAGGGCGAGTACAGGTTTCATGTCAGGGGTCGACTAGCGAGATAGTCGCAAAAAGTGATTCTGAGAATTAGCGCAATTCCAATGCCATCAGAGTGCCACCGTTTCCGAAAGCGTAGAGGCGACCATTACTGGCCAATAGATTTGCCCGGACACCATCATCGTCCACTCTGGTTCTGCCGACAATGCGTCCATCGATCTGGGAGATTAAATGCAGATAGCCTTCAAAATCGGCTACTGCTACATAATTACCCACGGTTGTTGGTGCAGTTATTGCGCGGTACTGCAGATCTTCATTTTCCCAGGCAACGTCTTCCGAGTTGTCTCGTACCGCGATCACCAGACTCTCATCGTTGCAGTAATACAGATTACCAAAACCCCTGGCCAGACCATGGTAGCTGGAAGCGTCCTGCAAGCCCCATACGATACGGCCATTGACTATATCGAGTGCGATCAGGTTGCCCTGGTAGCTGGAAGCAATCACGCGATTGCCATCGAGTAACAGGTCGCCATCTACGTCGATAACGCGGTCGATATCATAACGACCATCGGGTACCGCGACCCGCTCTTCCCAGCGGAACACTCCATCATCAACAGATACTGAAACCAGTGTGCCATTGCTGAAACCAGCCACCACCGTATCCAGCGGGGTAATAACTGGGCGACTGGTACCGCGGAGAGTCAGGGCAGGCTGAGTGGACTCATAGATCCAACGCCGCGCACCATCACTGACCTCGAGAGCCGCAACCTTGTCGTCCACGGTTTGCACCACAACGATATCGCTATTGCTGACCGGTGGCGCCACAACTTCCGAGGTGACCTGACTTATCCAGACTACTTCCCCATCTTGCTGACTCAAGGCGACTACTTCAGCATCGCGGGTACCAAACACCACCAGACCGCCACCGGCTCCAACGCCACCAGTAATGACCACATCATCAAGACGGTTACGCCACAGCACATCACCGGAGCTCATGGCGACAGCTACCACTGTACCATTCTCGCTGGCGGCATAGATGACGTTATTGTCGATCGCCGGGGTCAGCTTGGTGTAGTTGTCGCCCTGGCCATTGCCAACATTTACGCTCCACAACCGATCTAGTTCTACTTCCGATGTGATTTCCAGCAACTCTTTGGGCGGATTGACTTCGTCATCGCCAAACCAGGTTGCTGGATTCCAATTGATACTCGAACAGGCACCGAGCAGCAGAGCCATTAGCATCATGGCTAGAGGCTGCAGCAAGGACTTTTTAGCTGTATAAGAGCGCCAGGTGAACCGCATTAGCTTGCCCGATGGTAGGTGAATTAACTGGGATCTGGCAGATTGTCCAGCTTCATGCGCAGACCGTCACTGGTAGAACCTGCCTGCTGTGCCGCGATGTAGGCATCGCGAGCATCAACGATGCGATCCATTGAAAGATAGATGTCACCACGTAATTCCGAAAAGCCTGCTTCATAGGATTTTGGATCGATGCCGTTGACCAGCTCGAGCGCTCTCTCCGCCTCACCCTGGGCCAGGATAACCCGTCCTAGTCGCAGGCTCGTGGTGAGCAACAGTCCCTCATCGACTTCGCCAAACATTCCCTGCTCGGGATTATCGAGTATCCATTGCAAATCGGATTCGGCCCTTTGCAGATTATTCTGGTTGACTGCCTGCTGTGCCGCGAACAATGCGGCATAACGCGCGTAGACAGAGTCAGCATAGTCAGCCCGTAATTCATCGGAGATAGCCATAATCCGGTCGCCGTCTTCCACACTGACAGGCTGATCCGGTTCTGCCAAAACCAGAGTAAGAATCTCTTCGTACAGGTCTGACGCGGCCGCCACTTGAGTGGCGTTCGCATTCTGATACAACAACCAACCCGTATAGCCGCCAAAAACGAGAATTACGGCAGCAACGAGCATCTTCCCGTTGTCGTTCCACCACTTCTTTACAGCCTCTAGGGTTTCTTCTTCTGCCGCGTTTAAAGCCACGACCAACTCCTTAAGCAATACCTAACTATGATTCTGTAACCACCGTGAAGTTCAATCCCACACGGGCGCCAAAAGCGCACAATTTTACCTGTTTGCCGCCTGCGACACACCTGCTCGGGGTAATTTTAAAGAAAATCGCTGAGTTTAGAAGAAACTTCTTCAATATCAACGAGTTGTGAATCACCATCTGCATCGAGACGACGCAGCTTGGCCCACTTCACAGGGCCGACATTGGCTCCATCCCGCTCCAGAATGACCGCAACCCTGGCACCAGCATTAAATGCACGCTTCAGTTGTGAGTTATATTTGCCGCCACCACAGTGGCTGACCACACCGAGTTGTGGATGCGCAGCTCGAATCTCTGCCGCCAGGCGCAAGCTTTGACTGGCAAGATTATCACCCACTGCCAACACATAGACATCGATTGGGCGCAGAGCCTCGGCGGGAATCTTGTCCAGGGTTTCCAGCATAAGTACCAGGCGCTCAATACCAATTGCGAAGCCAGCACTGGGCGTGGCTCTGCCTCCGAGTTGCGCTACCAGGCCATCATAGCGCCCACCACCACAGACAGCCCCCTGCGCGCCAAGTTGATCCGTGGTCCACTCGTAAACACAGTTATTGTAGTAATCCAGCCCGCGGACCAATCGAGGATTCTCCTGGTAGCTGATTTGCAGATCATCCAGCAAGGCTTTCAAAGCCAGAAAATGTGCCTGGCTCTCTTCGTTGACATAGTCGGAGAGTCTGGGTGCGTTCTCAATAACTGCCTGCACATCAGGGTTCTTGCTGTCCAGCACCCGCATTGGATTGGTATGCATGCGGCGACGAGCGTCATCGTCCAGCTTGTCCGTGTGGCTCTGCAAAAACTCAGTCAGGTCTGCACCGAAACGCTTACGATCCTCGGCGCTACCGATATTGTTAATCTCCAGTTGCAGGTAGTCAGTGAGGTCCAGAACTTTCCACAGCTCGGCAGAGACCTGAATGACTTCTGCATCGATATCAGGACCCGGCATGCCAAATGCCTCGACACCAAACTGGTGAAACTGCCTGTATCGACCCTTCTGTGGTCGCTCATGCCGAAACATCGGTCCCTGGTACCACAAGCGCTGTTGCTGGTTGTACAGCAGGCCGTGTTGTTCCGCTGCGCGCACGCACCCTGCCGTACCTTCTGGACGCAGACTCAGACTATCGCCGTTGCGATCCTCAAAGGTATACATCTCCTTCTCAACGATATCGGTAACTTCCCCGATTGATCTCTTGAACAATTGCGTTTGCTCAAGAACGGGAAAACGAATCTCCTGATAACCAAAACGCTGCACAACATCCTGGAATCTTGATTCCAGATATTGCCAGCTAAGAGAATGTTCCGGGAGAATGTCATTCATTCCCCTTATCGCTTGTAGTTTTGCCATGAAGTTTTGGGTGTTTGTCGTTAGTCGGAGGCAATAATATCTTTTTCAGCTGCTTCTCGTGCTGCCACGCGCTCTCTGACCATGGTTTCCAACTCATCTACCAACTGGTCGTTGTTTACTTTGTGATGAGGAACGCCTTCCACGTAGGCCAGATTATTGGGGCTGGCTCCGGTGAGACCTATTTCAGCAACTTTCGCTTCCCCGGGACCGTTGACGATACAACCGATAACCGCAACATCAATAGGTGTGGTGATGTCTTCGAGTCGGGCTTCCAGTTGATTCACTACACCAATCACATCAAAGTTTTGACGGGAACAACTCGGGCAGGCAACGAGATTAACGCCCTTGTGACGCAGCCCCAGACTCTTGAGGATGTCGAAGCCAACTTTCACCTCTTCAACAGGATCTGCAGCAAGAGAAATTCTGATGGTGTCTCCAATGCCATCCATCAGCAGGGCTCCAAGCCCAATCGCTGACTTTACCGTGCCGCTGCGCAACCCACCTGCTTCAGTGATACCCAGATGAAACGGATTATCAATCTGACTTGCGAGGCTGCGATAGGCGGCTAGGGTCATGAATATTTCAGAGGCTTTAAGGCTGATTTTAAAATCCTGAAAATCGAGTTTATCCAGGATGTCGATCTGGGTAAGAGCCGACTCTACCATAGCTTCAGCGTTAGGCTCCTTATACTTGCGCAACAGGGCCTTGCCGAGAGACCCGGCATTAACGCCAATTCTAAGCGGTATACCTTTATCCTTGGCGCTGTCAATTACGGCACGTATCCGCTCTTCGCTGCCAATATTGCCGGGGTTGATACGCAGACAGTCGACGCCGTGTTCGAGCACTTCGAGAGCGATGCGATAATCGAAGTGAATGTCAGCAACCAGGGGCAATTCCACCCGGGAGCGAATCACCTTGAAGGCCTCAGCGGCATCCATCGAGGGGACTGAAACGCGAACAATATCTACGCCAGCTTTACTCAGGCGCGCAATCTGTGCCAGCGTGGCATCGACATCGGTTGTTTCAGTGTTGGTCATACTCTGCACTGAAATCGGTGCGTCCCCGCCAATGGCGACGTTACCAACCATGATTTGCCGAGTTTTCCGGCGTGTTATTGCTGGCGAAGTGCGCATAAGGACTACAAACCGACTGTGAGACGTGCCGAGTTGTCGATGCGGACGCTGTCCATAACATCGACTTCTGTACCGTTTAGTGTCATATGGGCGAGAGGCGCATCACTAACAAGCACATCGAAGGGCGCGTCGTCGGTAATCTCCAGAACCTCTCCACGACCAAGTGTACCGCGATAGATTCGATTCGCATTCTCATCGCTCACCTGAATGAAACTGTCGTCATCGAAACTAACCCGCAATACGTCACTACCCTCGTTGGAAATGGCGATCACTGTCAGGTCTGATTCCTCGGTCATTCCCTCGACAGAATTTGCCGCAGAATCGAAGATAGGCGGATCGTCCGGCTCTACTTCACCCACTGTCTGTGGCGTGGGATCTGCCGGCGCTTGCGACGTCGTGGAGGGCTGCAGTGTACTGTCGTCCGCTTGCTCTGGCTCGAGCTCCATGGCCGACGCAATACGATCACCTATCACATTGTTTCTCGCAGCATTGTCCACGGCATTATCTTGTTCAACTGACATGACATTCCATGCCCACAAACCAACAAACACTGCTATGAAAGCGAGCACTGAGACGATTGCGAAGTTTCTGTTCCGCGCCCTGTTTTTACGCGCATGAATTCTGGTGACTTCATTGCGCTGATCCTGTTGGTCCTGTTGGTATTCCTCAAACTCTTGCAGGATCGCCGCAACGTTTATATCCAAAATCTCCGCATAGCGCTTGATGTAGCCTTTTGCAAAAATAGTGCCGGGAAGTTTTTCATAGGCGTCTTGCTCAATACTGCGCACGTAGTGAGCTGTAATGTGGAGTTTATCAGCGACTTCTTTCTGACTGAGCCCGGCTTTTTCCCTGGCTTGCGCAAGCAAGCGCCCGGGCGAGGCCGGCGACGCAGGCTGTTCTAGCTCAATGGCATCTTCAGTTGGCATCTGTCAGTTCTAGATAGGCTTCAAACTCTGGAGATTCGCGATAAAGCGTGGTGAGAATCCTGGTGAAATCCCGGACCAACTCTTCGTTCTGAAATTTGCTCTCTATGCTGATGCCCGCCAGCAAAGCTCGGGGAGTGTGGGGGATATTATAAAAATCCGCAGTAGTCAGATACTGGCGGAACGCCTGCCTGGCTCCCTCCCAATCCTGTCTTTGGGCACGCAGTAAAGCCAATTCTACAGCAGAGACATAAAGATTACCGTTTAACTGAAGTGCCCGTTGAAATGCCAATTCGGCATCGCGACTGTTCTCCAGCGCCAGCGCGCTGCGACCCAGATTTTCGAATGCGATTGCCCTGCCCTCATACATTGTGTCAGCTGTGACTTGCTCCAGCTGTTCGTAGGCCTCTTCGTACTGGCCACGACTGAACAACAAGGCAGCATAGTTATTTCTTGCCCGGGAATTTGTTCTGTCCAGACGAATCGAGCGGCGGAAATTTTCGTCCGCCAAATCAAGGTCGCCTTCGCGCTGGAAGATCAATGCCAGCACATTATAGATATCGGAATTGCGGTCGTTGATTTCGAGGGCATTATTTATGTGTCGACGGGCACCCGGCAAATCTCCGGCATCGTAGTAAGCAATTGCCAGTTGCACATAATCGTCCAGGGCCTCTTCATCCGACGGCTCCACATTGAAGCCGCCAGTAGTCGTTGTGACACAGGCGCTCAGCATTCCTGCAAGCAATAATAGGCTTAGGCCAGGGATTTTCATGATTGAAGACCTTCTCAGCATCAGGATGGTGAATATTGCACGCATGACTCAGTCTTAACTGTCGGCCGAAACTGCCAAATTAGCAGTATTTCTCCCGCTTTTCCCGGCATTTGCCAGGTGTCGCTCGCTACGGCGGGTGCGATCTGCAATATCCCCCACCAATTGACCGCAGGCGGCGCCGATATCATCAGCCCTGGTAGTCCGCACCGTCACGGTAAACCCCGCCTCCTGAAGAATGTGGCGGAAATTACTCACCGATGTGCTACTGGGTCGTTGGAAATCGCTGAGAGAAAACGGGTTAAAGGGAATCAGGTTAATCTTGCAGGGAAAATCACGCAACAACTCGGCCAACTCACGGGCATGCTGACGATGGTCGTTCACTCCCTTGATCAACGTGTACTCGATAACCGGGACGCGGCGATCAGGAAGGCTGTCCATATATTCCCGCACAGCGGCCAGCAACTCAGCAATAGGGTAGCGGTTATTGATTGGCATAATCTCGCTACGCAACTGGTCATTTGGTGCATGCAGGGACACTGCGATAGAAGCATCGGTGTGTTCCTTGAGTCGCCTGATCGCCGGCACAACACCAGAAGTACTGATAGTGACCTTGCGCTTGGACAAACCGTAGGCACAATCATCCATCATCACAGAAATTGCTGCCATGACATTATCGAAGTTGAGCAGGGGCTCGCCCATGCCCATCATCACCACGTTGCTGATACCACGCTTCTGTTCCGGGCTGAATGCACCCAATTTTTCATTCGCTATCCAGAGCTGACCTACGATTTCGGCTGCACTCAAGTTACTGTCAAAACCCTGCTTGCCAGTAGCACAGAAACTGCAATCGAGTGAGCAACCGGCCTGGGAAGAAACACACAGGGTTCCTCGCCCGGCTTCCGGAATGAATACCATCTCCACCCGCGAACCAGAAGCGACTTCGATGATCCACTTGCAGCTGCCATCTTCGGAAGGATACTCAGCAATTACTTTAGGCAGGCTTATTCGGGTGGCTGATTTCAGCTGCTCACGGAGCTTCTTGCTGATATCAGTCATGGAGTCAAAATCGATGACTCCACGCTGATGAATCCATTTCATGACCTGCTCGGCACGAAATGGCTTTTCACCCAGCTCAGTGAACAGGGTTTTTAGTTCAGCCCTGCTCAGGCCGAGCAGGTTGGTTGGTTCACTCGTCGTCATGTTCAACGCACTCCGGTACGTATCCGACTGGAACACGTGCCCTAGGAACAAATCTCCTCAGGCTTGAAGAAGTAGCTGACTTCTCGTTGGGCAGAAGTAGGTGAATCTGATCCATGCACGGCATTAGCGTCGATCGACTTGGCAAAATCCGCCCGAATCGTACCTGGTGCTGCTTCCGCGGGATTGGTTGCACCCATTAATTCACGATTCAATGCCACGGCATTCTCACCTTCCAACACCTGAACCATAACCGGACCGGAAGTCATGAATTCAATGAGATCATCATAGAATCCCTTGCCTTTATGCTCGGCATAGAATCCACCGGCTGTCTCATCGTTGAGTTGCAGCAGCTTTGCCGCCACAATTTTCAATCCCGCCTTTTCGAAACGAGAGTAAATTTCA
>CAYTLI010000013.1:0-27881 GCA_964438455.1 uncultured Pseudohongiella sp. | reverse complement strand
AGACTCGTGTCTTTCGCCGTGCACTGGATCAAGGCCGAGATGCACGAATACATCTTGCGTAACTGGCGCATCGTCAAGATCGCCACCACCAAGGCGCAACGAAAATTGTTTTTTAATCTGCGCAGCTCGAAGAAGAAGCTGGGATGGTTGAATAACGAAGAGACTGAAGCAGTAGCACAGGATTTGGGTGTTGATCCGAAAGTTGTGCGGCAGATGGAAGGCCGCATGAGTGCGTACGACACCGCTTTTGACGCCGAGCCTGATAGTGATGATGAGAATGCTTATCGGGCTCCGGCATACTATTTGGAAGACCAATCTTCCGACGTGGCCGTCAATCTTGAAGAGGCCGAATGGGAAGAGGTGACGAACAACAGCTTACATGTCGCATTGGGCGAGTTGGATGAGCGCAGTCAGGATATTCTGCGCAGCCGCTGGTTGAGCGATGACAAGAGCACCCTGCACGACCTGGCGGACAAGTATGGCATTTCTGCCGAACGCATTCGCCAGCTAGAAAAAAATGCCATGAACAAGATCAAAGCCAGGATGGCTGCCTGATCGAGTTCCGGTTCCTGGATTTTCAATGTTGATTTAAAGCCGCGATTCATCGCGGCTTTTTTCTTTCTGCCACTCTCTTTCTGCCTTTCCCAAATCTTAAAAGCAGACTGCTTGTCATCACTCTACGATTGCGCGGACAATACAAGCCATGAGCAAGGTGTTTCTGGGCAGTGCAGCCATCAGTGGATTCCTGGCGGTCTCCCTGGGCGCCTTCGGTGCGCATGGCCTGGAATCGGTCATCGAACCCGACCTGCTGCAGACCTATCAAACCGGCGTCGAGTATCACTTCTACCATAGCCTGGCACTGCTTGGAGTTGGAATCCTGGCAGCGGGTCACCAGGAACAGAAATCCCTGAAACTCAGCGGCCTGATGTTTATTGCGGGCATCGTTATTTTTTCAGGCAGTCTCTATCTGCTTGCGGTGACTGGAGTACGTTGGTTAGGCGCGATCACCCCGATAGGCGGTGTCGCTTTCCTGGTTGGCTGGGGGGCATTGTTTCGCTTCGCCTGGCAATTGCGGGAAGAGAAGTAAGCATCATGTCGGTACCGGTGACTGTCAATGGCGATCCACAAGAGATTGCAGCAGATCTCAAGATAACGGAGTTGCTGCATTCACTGGATATCACCTCGGGTCCGGTAGCCGTTGAAGTAAACGGTGAGATTGTGCCCCGCAGTGAACATGCGAATTATCAACTGAAAGCGAATGACAAGATCGAAATCGTCCAGGCAATCGGTGGCGGTTAGTCAGGCAGTGAAGAGAGGAACATTGTGACAAACAAGGAAGACAAGGCGCTGGTCATTGCCGGCAAGACATACCAATCACGACTCATCATCGGCAGCGGCAAGTATCGCGACTTCGAAGAAAACCGTGCCGCCCTGGAAGCAAGCGCCGCCGAAATGATTACAGTTGCCATACGCAGGGTAAATCTTGGCCAGAACAAGGATGAGCCCAGCCTGCTGCAGGTCATCTCACCCGATCAGTACACCATCCTGCCCAACACTGCTGGCTGTTATAACGCCGACGATGCTGTTCGCACCTGCCGCATGGCGCGCGAGCTGCTTGATGGCCACTCCCTGGTCAAACTGGAAGTGTTGGGCGATGAGAAGACCCTGTATCCCAATGTCACCGAGACATTGGCGGCTGCCGAGATCCTGGTACAGGATGGCTTCGATGTGATGGTGTACACCAGCGACGACCCACTGGTTGCCAAACGACTGGAGGAAATCGGCTGCGTCGCGGTGATGCCGCTTGGCGCACCTATCGGCTCGGGTCTGGGAATTCGTAATCCCTACAACATCCGTATGATCCTGGAAAATGCCTCGGTGCCGATTATTGTCGACGCCGGTGTGGGAACCGCTTCCGATGCCAGCATAGCCATGGAACTCGGCTGTGATGGTGTGCTGATGAACACCGCGATCGCGGAAGCACAAAACCCTGTGCTGATGGCCTCGGCAATGAAGAAGGCTGTTGAGTCGGGCAGAGAAGCTTTTCTTGCCGGCCGCATGCCGAGAAGATTGTATGCCAGCGCCTCTTCGCCTATCGATGGCACATTCTTCTAGTATCAATTCACTCGTATCAGTTAACCCGGACATTCGATGACAGAGGTCACAGGCTCAAAGCGCCCCGTGCGCAGCTATGTCATTCGCTCTGGCCGCTTGACGGAATCCCAGCGCAAGGCGATCGACGATCACTGGCAGGACTATGTGGTCGAGTACGATGGCAAACCCCTGCAGCTCACGGAGCTGTTTCCGCAATCGGGTGAACTTACCGTGGAGATTGGATTTGGCATGGGAGATTCACTGCTGGCCATGGCAGAGGCCCATCCGGAACAGAATTTTCTCGGCATCGAAGTACACAAGCCCGGAGTCGGCAAACTGATGCACGGCATTCATCAACGCGGCCTGCAGAATCTGCGCATTATCTGTCACGACGCAGTGGAGGTGTTGAACAACAGTCTCGAAACTGATTCGATCGACAGGGTTCTGTTACTCTTCCCTGATCCCTGGCCGAAGAAGAAACATCACAAGCGTCGCATCGTGCAGCCCGGTTTCGTGAAGCTGCTGGTCAGCCGCCTGAAAACAGGTGGAAGCTTTCACCTCGCCACCGACTGGGAGCCCTATGCGGAACACATGCTGGAAGTCCTGGAACAGGAACCCCAGCTCAGCAACGTCAACGGGAAGGGAAAGTTCTGGGAGTCACCCGATCGCCCGCCGACCAAGTTTGAAGCTCGCGGCAAGCGCCTCGGTCACGGCGTATGGGATTTGCTCTACAAAAAATCGAATTGAGCTATAGATGCCACTTTATCTGAAAGATGCACGAAGTGAGCCATGGATGGCGACGTTCGCGTAGCGAACGCGAGCCTGCAAATTGCAAGGAATTCCGCGCAATTCCGATAGCAATTTGAAGGCGACAAGGAAAAAATGCAGGGATGCATTTTTTCGAGGTAAATCAGAACCAGAAGCGGTGCTCGTGTTCCTTTAGCCAGTCCACGTAATGCTCATGATTCGGGCAGATAGAATTCACCAGGCCCCAGAATCTCCTCGAGTGATCCATGTGCACCAGGTGGCAGACCTCGTGGGTGATCATGTAATCGATGATGCTGTAAGGCGCGAGCATGATCAGCCAGTTGTATTGCAGCACACCCTGGGAAGTGCAGTGTCCCCACTTCGACTTGGTCTTGCGCAGTTTGATCTCTTTGATTTTCCTCTCCACGCCGAGATAGCGGGCGAGACCTCTGGCCCTTGGGAGGATGTATTCGCTGGCCTTGTCGATCAGGTAGTCTTCCACCTGTTCGCGCGCCTTGGCCGGAGTCAGCTTGTGGCCCTGGATGATGAACTCATTGCCACGCACGATGATTCGCTGCTTGCGTGATTCCTTGAATACGATAGTGCGTTCCCGCGCCCGGTAGAAAATCTTGCCACCATTCTCGATGCGCAGCATTTCACGTTCGCGCTGCGCTTCTTCCAGCAAACGCTGTTCAATCCATTCGGTATTGCTGGAGATGAATTCACGAATCTCGCCGCGGGACGCCTGGTAGGGGCAGCGCACGATTACCTGCCTGTGCTTGATGTAGAGGGCCAGCGTCTTGCGCCTGCTGCGTTGCACCTCACATTCGTAGGGCAGCAGGTGACGCTTGCCTATAACGCCGATATTAAGTGGGAGAACCCTGGATTTAGCCATCGTTGCTACTGCGCCTCTGCCTTCCTGGCTACCAGACTGGCCTTGGCCGAGACGGGATTGCTTCTTTCACCTTCGTTGTAGCTGAGAATTTCCCAGGCTGCGAAACTGTCCAGCAGCTCTCCTGGTTTCAGCAAGAAGTCCGGGTTGCTCGGCCTGCCATGCTTAGCCTGGTCGACAGTAAACGTTTCATACATCACTAAACCACCTGGCCTTACTGCGTTCTGGATACTGTTCATCAATGGTCTGTGCAAGTAGTTAAACACCAGGATCGCATCGAACTGTTTGCCAGCAAGCGGATCTTGTCCGGGGACCTCGAGGTCGACCTGCCAGATTTGTGCCTTAGTGGTGCAAGCTTCAAGTTTCTGTTCGACTTCCCCAAGTGCAGACTCATTGTTGTCGGCAAATGTGACGGGAATATGATGCTGTAACAGAAACAACCCGTTTCGACCGTTGCCACAGGCAAGGTCCAATACCCCTTCTGTCATATTCAATTCTTGCAACAATCCAAGATTGTCCGACACGAGCGGCGCAACAATGGCATTTGAATGTGACATGGATAATCGGATAATGGGGAATCGATACTCCCCTGGCTACTCACACCCCAAGCGAAGAGTAAAATAAGTGAAACTGCCTCAGCACACAATAGGCTGAGCACAGCAATTCAAAATCGATTGATCATGACTAAAGAAAATCAGCGCCGGGATAATATTTTTGCCACCGCGGGTGAAGCTGGCGACTTCGTGTTCGACGAGAAGGTTGCTGATGTTTTCGAAGACATGGTCAATCGTTCGATCCCTGGTTACAGCACCATTCTTTCCATGATCGGCGTCCTGGCCGCCAGGTATGTTCGCCCTGGCAGCAATCTATATGACCTGGGTTGCAGCCTGGGCGGCGCCAGTTTCTCCATGGCCAGTTCCTTAACGGCCACAGATTGCTCGATCCACGCAATCGACAATTCGGCGGCAATGATTGAACGCCTGCAACAACGATTGCACTCCGAGCCCGAAACTATCATCGTGCCCCGCTGCGAGGATTTGCGCGACTGTGAGATTGAAAATGCGTCAGTGGTGGTGCTGAACTTCACGCTGCAATTCATCAACCCGGACGATCGCCAGTTGTTGATCGACAGGATTTATCAGGGGCTCAATCCAGGCGGCATTCTCGTCATCTCAGAAAAGATCGTGTTCCCGGACCCGGAGCTCAATGAGTTGCTGATCGAGCTCTACCACAAGTTCAAGGAAAACATGGGTTACAGCAAGCTGGAAATCAGCCAGAAGCGCACTGCATTGGAGAACGTGCTGATTCCCGAGACCCTGGAACAGCATAAATCCAGAATGACCCAGAGTGGATTCCGGGCGGTCGAGGCGTGGTTTCAGTGTTTTAATTTCGCCTCCATGATTGCATTCAAATAAGCAGGAAGCGGGCACTTGTACTTCTCTGAACTGGAAAAGCTCATCGCCAACTCGCCTTTGCAAGAGCTTTCACCCTTTCTGCAAGCGGACTTCCTGGACAGCATTCGACACGGAGATCACCGGCGCTGGCAACGGCTGGTCTCAGAACTGCCAGAGCTGGTCCCGGAGCACCTGGATTTTGGTCCGGTAATAGAGATCGGCAGTGCCGCAGAGTGCAGCGAGGATAAGAGACAACAGATCCACAAGCTTCTGTTTGAATTCATGCCCTGGCGTAAAGGCCCGTTTCGTGTGTTCGGCGTGGATATCGACAGCGAGTGGCAGTCGAATCTGAAGTGGGACCGGCTCGCAGACGCCATAGCGCCCCTGGAGGGCAGGACCGTGCTGGATGTGGGTAGCGGCAACGGCTATTCCAGCCTGCGCATGCACGCCGCAAGAGCAAGGCTGGTAATCGGTCTTGAGCCTCATATTCCCTACTACGGTCAATTCAGTGCCCTTAAGCACTTCATCCAGAATCTGCCGGTCTACGTGCTTCCGCTCGCCCTGGAAGCCCTGCCCAGGCCTCTGCCCTGTTTCGATACCGTGTTCTCCATGGGCGTGATCTACCATCGCCGCTCACCGCTGGATCACCTGTTACAGCTTGCCGATTGCCTGCGGCCGGGGGGACAGCTGGTGATGGAGTCTATCGTGGTAGATGGTGAGAAGGGTTACAGCCTGATGCCGGAAGCTCGCTATGCCAATATGGGCAATGTCTGGTTTATCCCCAGTGTCGACACGCTACAGACATGGCTGGAAAAGTGTGAGTTCCAGAATGTTCGGCTGGTCGATGTGTCTACAACCAGCCACAGTGAGCAGAGGCAGACTGAATGGATGCCGTTCGACTCTCTGCAACAAGCACTCAGCGATAAAGATCCCTCGGTTACTGTAGAAGGATATCCCGCACCCCAGCGAGCAATATTTCTCTGCGAGAAAGCGTGAGTTTCTGGCAGTGAAAAACTGGTAGCGCAACAAAAGGGGTCAAGCCTCGCTTTAAACGTTTCGCTACAATATATCTTGCAATTGCAGTGACACAGAAAACAAACCGTGTCGGTTGTTCCAGTTTTATTCGAAATTACATTGTCTCCCGCTAATTCTGTTGACGGTCGAATCCAATTGCGATAGTTATACGAGCTGACCTTTACAGGGTCAGCTCTAACACTATCTACCCCAACAAAAACACTAAATCAGCACACGATAGAGAATCACTATGGCCAGACCTCTGCGAATAGAATATCCGGACGCGACTTATCATGTGTCCAATTTTGCGCTGGATAATCAGCGAGCATTTCCTTCTGCCAAATACTTTGACGCTTTCCTGGAAGGCCTGGCAGAGACTTGTGCAAGATTAAACGTGGAAGTGCATGCGTTCTGTTTACTGCGTGACCAATACCATTTGGTAATCAAGACTCCTGAAGGCAACCTGAGCCGCTTCATGCGCCAGGTTGATGGTCTCTATACGCAGAACTACCAGCGCATGAAAAACTCCGATGGTTCGCTGTTCAGGGGCCGCTACAAGGCAGTGCTGGTCCAGGCCGACAAATGCCTGCTGCCGCTGTCCAGATACATCCACTGCCTGGTCAGGCCAGCAGACAGAAATACCTATAAATACAGTAGTTATTCCTATTTCACCCGCAAGGCGAAACCTCCTGGCTGGTTTAACAGGGACGACACCCTGCGCCAGCTCAAGGCTGCGGCCGCCAAGCGTCCTCTTGCCTACAAGAAGTATGTTGCGGAGGGAGTTGATGAAGAGATGGCCCATTTTTATGGCAAGAAGAATCTCTCTTCCATCATGGGCGATGCCAAGTTCAAGAAGGCTGCACAGAAGAAACGTTCTGCAAGCGCCGAGCGCGGTGTCTCAAGAGGAGCGAAGTCGAAGTGGCGACCTTCCTGCCGCCAGATCATCAAAGAGGTGGCCAGGCAATTCAAGGTTAGCGAATCCAGTATTTACAATGCGGCACGGGGTCCTGGATCCAAGAATGTGCCTCGCTGGGTAGCTATGTACCTGTGCCAGGAACTCTCGGCTGTAACTCTGCAAGCTATTGCCAAGCTGTTCAAACTGAAACGCTATGGCACGGTGTCCACAACCGTAGGCAAGTTGAAGAAGGAGTTTGATGAAGATCCCAAACTTCTGGCTACTACGGAGCGCCTGGCCAAGAAGCTGAGTAAAGGTAAGTAGTTTGTTGTGGTAATAAAGCAGAAATAAAAAAGCCGGCTTGATGCCGGCTTTTTTGTATCTGCCTGAGAAGCGCTTACTTGATCTTGGCTTCTTTGTAGATCACATGCTTGCGAACAACGGGATCGTACTTTTTGATCTCCATCTTGTCGGGCATGGTGCGCTTGTTCTTGTCTGTGGTGTAGTAGTGACCAGTATTGGCACTTGAAACCAGTTTGATCTTGTCTCTCATTTCAAATTGCTCCCTTAAATCGCGATGCCAGTCCGCTGACCTTACACCTTCACGCCTTTGTTGCGCACATCGGCCAGGACGGCATCAATGCCGAGCTTGTCGATGATTCGCATGCCCTTGGTGGACACGCGCAGCTTCACAAAGCGCTTCTCGGATTCAACCCAGAATCGATGTGTGTGCAGGTTGGGCGAAAACCGACGTCGTGTCTTGTTGTGGGCATGAGAAACGTTGTTTCCCGTTACTGGCTTCTTGCCAGTTACCATGCAAACCCTGGACATGTGCTGCCTCGTCTCGCTGCTAAATATAGTGAATTAATGCTTAGTTGATGCCTGCCTGGGCCGGTTTTATCCGGGCCGGTATTTGGCGGGCAAAAAAGAGCTGCGTTTTATACCAGAACACCCCAGTGAAGGCAAGAAAACCGCTGCCTGAGGCTGGTATTTACTGCAGAAATCCAAGAATGGGAGGAGAGTAGTCAGGGTAGTTCGAGACCCGCCGTAAACCCATCCATGGGGGCTCGGGCGCGGCGTCCCTGCCGCGCACGGTCTCTCACCACCCTGCCTACTATCCTCCCTTGAGTCCGGAGCCACATTCCAGCCCCTCTTAAAGCATGTTTCGCTCTGCCATGGAGACGATCTGGTTGGCCCCGATCACCAGGTGGTCGAGGACCCTGACCTCGATGGTGGCCAGGGCTTCTTTGAGTCTGAGGGTGATGGCGAGGTCCGCCTGGCTCGGTTCGGCCACGCCAGACGGGTGGTTGTGAGCGAAGATCACTGCCGCCGCGTTGTGGTAGAGGCTGCGTTTGACCACTTCCCGCGGATATACGGCGGCGCCGTCGATGGTTCCCCGGAACAATTCCTCGATTTTGACAACATGATGCTGATTATTGAGAAATACGCAGCTGAACACCTCGTGCTCATGAAACCTGAATTTGCTGATCAGGTAGCGACGGGTCGCAGCCGAGCTGGTCAGCGAATCCGGGGCCTGCGCCTGTTCCAGCAGTTGTCGCTGGGAGAGTTCCTGGAAGGCTGCCAGGCAGGCGGCGCGGGCCGGCCCCAGGCCCGGTTGTTGGCACAGCTCTGCCTGTTCCAGGGCCATCAGCCCGCTGATTCCGCCATAGCTGTTGAGCAGGTCGCGGGCCAGATCCAGCGCCGATCTGCCCTTGATTCCGGTCTGGATAATCACTGCCAGCAACTCGGCATTGGACAGGCTGGCCGGGCCGTGCTGCAGCAGTTTCTCCCGCGGCCGCTCATCTGCCGGCCATTGCATCATTGTCATTGGTTTTTGTAGCTGCCCCTTCTATTGCTCACTGTGGCTGATTAAGCATAGTCGGGGGCACCAGAAAGGCGTAATTGGCAGCAAATTGCGTCCCATCAGGCTAGCTGCTAGTCTAGCGCTCCTCTACTCCAGTGCAGACAGTGATGGTTCAAATCGCCTATGCTGCAAGGGTTCCCATGTTAAGCCTCACTAACAAACGCATCCTCTTGGGTATTACTGGTGGCATCGCTGCCTATAAATGTGCCCAGCTATCGCGACTGCTTGTTGCCGCGGGTGCCGAGGTGCGCGTGGTAATGACAAAGGCCGCGACCGAATTCATCACGCCGCTGACCATGCAGGCTGTTTCCGGCAATCGGGTACACCTGGATCTGTTGGATACTGAAGCGGAAGCAGCGATGGGCCACATCGAACTGGCCAGGTGGGCAGACCTGATTGTCATCGCGCCCGCTTCTGCGGACTTCATTGCGCGCATGGCACACGGCCAGGCCAGTGACTTGTTGTCTACACTTCTGCTGGCAAGTAATGCACCGGTCGCGATCGCGCCAGCGATGAACCAGGCCATGTGGTCAGATCCGGCGACGCAGGACAATCTCAAAAACATCCAGGCGCGAGGCGTGCAGGTCTGGGGGCCTGACAGTGGCGAACAGGCATGTGGAGACGTCGGGCCAGGTCGTATGATTGAACCCGAAGTGCTGGCTGCAAATTGCGCCGCCAGTTTTGAACAGGGATTTCTCGCTGGCCGCAAGCTAGTCATTACCGGAGGCCCCACTCGAGAAGCGATCGATCCGGTTCGTTACATCAGCAATCACAGCTCGGGAAAGATGGCCTATGCACTCGCCGCAGAAGCTGCAAACGCTGGTGCGGAGGTTGTGCTGGTCAGTGGTCCGGTTTCACTTGCGACGCCAGACACAGTAACCCGTATTGATGTTGTCAGCGCACAAGACATGCAGGCAGCGGTCATGAAAGAAATTGTTAACGCAGATATTTTTATTGGTGTCGCTGCGGTTGCAGATTATCGACCCGCAGAAGTTAGCGAAGAGAAGATAAAGAAGCATGATGCAGAGATGCACATCAGACTGGTAAAGAACCCTGACATCATCAGCGAGGTTGCCAGCCTGGAGCAACGACCCTTCGTCATCGGCTTTGCCGCAGAGACGGAAAATCTGGAAGCCAATGGGAAGGAAAAGCTCAGGGCAAAAAACCTGGACATGTTATTTGCCAATCATGCGACCAGCACCTTTAACAGCGACAACGTCGCTGCAACTGCCGTTACGCAGCAAGGTGTCAGCGAAATACCCGAAGGCAGCAAGCAACAGGTAGCAAGAGAAATGCTGTCAATGATTGCGAGCGCGTTCAAAGATTCTCAACAGGGTGCAGCGGCGTAAACCGCGACGTTGGATGACAATGCTCGAAGGTCATACTCATAGCCAATCGAAAGCGCCAGTTGTCACTGATAATGCGCTGGCGAACATTCCAAAATCCGTGTTCCGCGCTTATGACATTCGCGGTGTCGCTTATGAAGAGCTGGGCGTGGAGTCAGTCAGGCTAATCAGTCATGCCATTGGCAGTGAAGCCAGGAGCATGGGGATTACCGAGTTGCTGGTGGGATTTGATGGCAGGTTATCCAGCCCCGAGTTATCTGTCGCCTTGATTGAAGGCCTGAGAATGTCTGGCTGCAATGTGACTTCGCTGGGCATGCTGCCCACGCCGCTGTTGTATTTCGCCATTCATACTACCAACATCCATTCCGGCGTCATGCTGACAGCCAGTCACAATCCGGCGAACTACAATGGCCTGAAGATTGTGTTCAACAAGACCTGCCTGGCTGACAACCAGATTCAGGCTATCCGCACTCGTATCGAAAACCGGGATTTACCAGACGGCATGGGATCCCTGAGCGAGCTGGACATCAGGGGCGACTACATTGCTGCAGTGAAAGAAAGAATACAGCTGCAGCGATCCATGCACGTGGTTGTGGACTGTGGCAATGCGGTGCCGGGATCTATCGCACCGGAACTCTTTGCTGCCCTGGGCTGCAAGGTCGACGAGCTCTACTGTGAGGTGGACGGCAGTTTCCCCAATCACCATCCCGATCCCACAGTGCCGAAGAATTTACAGGCGCTGGCAGACAAGGTGCGTGAGTTAAACGCGGATCTGGGTATTGCGTTCGATGGCGATGGTGATCGTCTGGGAATTGTCAGCAACGAGGGCACATTTATAGATGCAGATCGAATGTTGCTCCTGCTCGCTACTGACATTGCCCCGAGATATCAGAACCAGGCGGTGGTGTTTGACGTCAAGTGCAGCAAGAGACTCGCTGACTATATCGCTGAGCTGGGAATGCAGCCGGTGATGCATCGCAGTGGACACTCTTTCATGAAGCAGAAGATGGAAGAGACTGGCGCGCCACTGGGTGGAGAGTACGCTGCCCACGTTTTTATAAAAGACCGCTGGTTTGGATTCGATGACGGGATGTATGCCGCGGCGCGCATCATTGAAATTCTCGCGGCGCAGGACAAAACCACGGAGCAGGTGTTTGCAGCATTCCAGATGCCGAGCCAGAGCACACCAGAGATCAAGGTGCCGGTCGAAGAGGCCAGAAAGTTTTCCCTGGTAGAGAAGATAGTACAGCTGGCAGATTTTCCTGATGGCCAATGCAATACACTGGATGGGCTGCGGGTCGAGTTTGATAACGGCTGGGGTTTGATCAGGGCTTCAAACACCAGCCCCGCCCTGTTATTGCGTTTTGAAGCGGATGACGAAACCAGCCTGAAACAAATCAAATCCCGCTTTAAAGCTTTAATTCAGCAAGCAGATAAAAGCATTGAACTTACCTTCTAGCGCCTGATCGCTGCACAGGTAACCGGATAAAACGCCATGTCGCTCACAATCAACAAAGCCAAGAACATAGCCAAGGTACTGACCGAGGCACTTCCCTATATCCAGCAATTCACTGGCAAGACCGTCGTGGTCAAGTACGGTGGTAACGCCATGGTGGACAGCAAGCTGAAGCAGAGTTTTGCTCGCGACATCGTGCTGATGAAATTGGTTGGTATCAATCCCATCGTCGTGCATGGTGGCGGACCGCAGATCGGTGATCTCCTCGCCAAGCTCAACATCGAGTCGAGTTTTGTTGATGGCCTGCGCGTCACCGACAGCCAGACCATGGATGTGGTGGAAATGGTGCTGGGCGGCCTGGTCAACAAGGAAATTGTTAACCTGCTTAACAGCAACCAGGGTAAAGCCGTTGGCGTGACCGGCAAGGATGGCAACCTGATCCGTGCCAAGAAGTTGCAACTCAAACGCAGGGGCAAGGGTAAAGCCGCCAATGACGATGTGGTAGACATTGGCCAGGTAGGCGAAGTCGTCAGCATCAATACAGAAGTGCTGGAGATGATGATCAACAGCAACTTCATCCCGGTTATAGCACCCATTGGCACCGATGAGACTGGTGCCAGTTACAACATCAATGCCGATTCCGTCGCTGGTGAGGTCGCCAGGGTTTTGGGAGCTGAGAAGCTGATGCTGCTCACCAACGTGGCCGGTGTGCAGAATAAGAAAGGCGAGGTCCTGACCGGTCTCAGCGTCAGGCAAGTTGCCAAGCTAGTTGCCGATAAGACCTTACAAGGCGGCATGTTGCCAAAGATTGAGTGCGCCCTGCAGGCCGTCAAAGGCGGTGTCAGCAGTGCCCACATTATTGATGGCAGAGTTGAACATGCGGTGCTGCTGGAAATATTCACCGACGAAGGAGTCGGTACCCTGATTACCCAGGCAGGGCTAAAGAAGTAAAAAGATAAACAAATAGTGAGTTAATGCCGCTGGCATGGCTCCGGAATTCTCTATGGACAATAGCCACAAGGTGTCGCGTAAAGACCAGATTCTGCAAGCACTCGCTCGCATGCTGGAAACTGCGCCTGGTGAACGCATCACTACTGCAGCGCTGGCAAAAGAAGTTGGTGTTTCCGAGGCTGCCCTGTACCGCCACTTTCCTTCCAAGGCGAGAATGTTCGAGGGGCTGATCAAGTTCATTGAGGACACGTTGTTCCAGAGAATCACACGTATATTGAAAGAAGAGGCGAGCGCAGAAGAGCGCTGTTACAAGATTCTCACCCTTCTGCTTACTTTTGCTGACAAAAATCCGGGCATGACACGGCTACTCACCGGGGATGCACTGGCAGGGGAAACCGAACGGCTGCGACAACGCATCGCACAGTTCTTCGATCGCCTGGAAGCGCAACTGAAGCAGATCCTCCGAGAGGCGCAAATCAGGGAAAACATGAAGCCGAGTATTTCAGCTGCTGCCCTGGCCAATTTACTTCTGGCCAGTTGTGAAGGCCGGCTGATTCAATTCGTGCGCAGCGAATTCAAACACTCGCCGCTGGAAGCGTGGGAATTGCAGTGGGAGTTTCTCAGCAAGAGATTGTTGGTGCCCTTTGCTGCACCAAGCGCAGCGAACGAAGCCTAGTCAGTAACGAACAACTTCTTCTTATTCCTTATACACCGTATTGCTCGCGGTAGGCCCTTACTGCATCCAGGTGACTGCCCAGCTCGGTAGATTCACTCTGCTCCAGATAATCGATGATGTGTTGCAGGGTAATAATGCTGGTCACCTTGATCTGATAGGTTTGTTCTATCTCCTGGATAGCCGAGGTATCTCCTGTGCCTCGTTCCTGTCGATCCATCGCGACTGCAATCCCTGCCAGCTTCGCTCCGTTCTGCTGAATGATTTCCACGGCTTCACGCACAGCGGTACCGGCAGTGATAACGTCATCGATAATCAGCACATTGCCTGCGAGTTCCGCACCCACTATCGAACCACCTTCACCGTGTTCTTTTGCCTCTTTGCGATTGAAACAGTAAGGCTTGTCGATCTGCTGTTCATTTGCCAGAGCAAGCGCGGTCACTGCCGCCAGCGGAATACCTTTATAAGCAGGACCAAACAGTACGTCGAAGTCTGTGCCTGAAGATGCAATCGCTGCTGCGTAGCAATGAGACAGGAAACCAAGCTTCTTACCGGTATTGAAAAGACCGGCGTTGAAAAAATAGGGGCTCACTCGGCCGGATTTGAGGGTAAACTCTCCGAAGCGAAGAATATTGTGCTGGACGACGAAGTCGATAAAGTCTTTCTGATAATCCTGCATCACTCGGCTCCTTCTCCCCTAACCCAAACTCTGTTTCTGTGCTGCGACCAGACGTTTAATTCCCGCTTCTGCCAGGGCCACCATGTCCAGTAGCTGTTGATGAGAGAAGTGGCCATCTTCACCGGTACCCTGTAGTTCGATGAAGCCACCATGTTCGGTCATCACCACGTTCATGTCTGTCTCTGCGGTAGAGTCTTCGGCATAGTCGAGATCAAGAACTGGCTGGCCGGCGCAGATACCGACAGAAATTGAAGCCACCATTTGTTCGAGCGGGTCTTCTTTCACCAGCTTCTTCTCTTCCATGTAAGAGATCGCATCCACCAGAGCCACACAACCGCCGGTGATGGAGGCGGTCCTGGTGCCCCCATCTGCCTGAATCACGTCGCAATCGATCTTGATGGTGTTCTCGCCCAGTTTGTTCAGGTCCACTGCAGCTCTCAGCGATCGCCCGATCAGGCGCTGAATCTCCTGGGTACGGCCGGACTGCTTGCCCCGTGCGGCTTCGCGGTCCATGCGGCTGCCCGTGGAGCGCGGCAACATGCCATATTCCGCGGTCACCCACCCCTGCCCTAAACCTTTTAGAAAGCGCGGTACGCCTTCTTCCACACTGGCGGTGCAGAGAACTTTCGTATCGCCAAATTCAACCAGCACGGCGCCTTCGGCGTGCTTGGTGTAGTGTCGGGTGATCTGGATATCGCGTAATTGATCAGCGTCGCGCCCGCTGGGCCTTGTTGAGCTAGTCATGAAGAGAATAATTTTTGTGGCTAAAAGAGAGGTCCGAATTATCCTTTAAATCCAGTAGCAGCGCGAGTTCACACAACAAATTGGCGGAGCTGAATCGAAAGTATCACTGGCCCAGACAGGATGAGAGGAGCTGTTTCTCTACCATGGGACCGTGCGAGGCAGGGATGCCGAGCCCGAGCCCCCAGGGATGGGTTTACGGCGTGTCCCAGGGTAGAGAAACAGCTGCTCGCATCCAGCCAGTGACCAACTGTATTTTCAATTTGAGAACTTCACTTCGTTCAGCAGCGTTCTCCACTGCGACTTTATCCACATTGGGATAGAATAGCGTCTCGATTCAACAAGGCCGCAACTATGACCGCAAGTATGACTGCCTTCAGTAGGCAGCAGATGGAACAGGACTGGGGTTCACTCACCTGGGAGATTCGCTCAGTCAATCATCGTTACCTGGAGACCAGTGTGCGTCTGCCAGAAGTTTTTCGTGGCCTGGAAAATTCCATTCGTGAGGCGGTGCGCAAACGGTTGAACCGCGGCAAGGTGGAATGTCAGCTCCGCTTTCAAGGCGTAGAGTCCACGGCAAGTGATATCTCCATCAACCAGGATCTGGTTGCTCAACTGATCAAGGCCAACAAAGACATTCAGCAGCAACTGGATGCTGAGAATGAAATCAGCAGCATGGAGATCTTGCGCTGGCCCGGCGTCATCGCAGAGCAGCAACTTGATACGGATTCACTTGCAAAAGAGGCGCTGGCCTTGTTCGGTCAGGCCCTCGATGACCTTGTCGGCACGCGCGAGCGCGAAGGCGCGGAGCTTGAAGGTTTTCTGCAACAACGCATCGATTCTATTCGGGCAATCGTTGCCGAGCTAAGAGAGAAGATGCCGAACATTCTTGCCGCCCAGAGGCAGTCCCTGATGGATAAGCTGGAAGAGTTAAAGGCCGAACTCGAACCTACCAGGCTGGAACAGGAAGTTGCGCTGCTGGCACAGAAGGCAGACGTGGATGAAGAACTCGACAGGCTAGATTCACACTTAAAAGAAGTGGAACGCATCCTGAAGGCGAAAGGCCAGAAAGGCCGGCGACTCGATTTTCTTATGCAGGAACTGAATAGAGAAGCCAATACCCTGTCGTCCAAATCAATAGTTGTAGATACAACCCTCGGCGCAGTAGAGCTAAAAGTACTTATCGAGCAGATGCGCGAACAGATTCAGAATATTGAGTAGCGAGTATTGTCGATGGCAAAAGGAAAACTGGTAATCGTCACGGCGCCTTCCGGTGCCGGCAAGACCACCCTGGTCAGCGCACTTGTCAATCACGATGAGCAGTTGTGTGTTTCTGTTTCCCACACCACTCGGCCCAAACGCCCGAATGAACTGGATGGGGTCAACTATCACTTTATTACAGAAGAAGCTTTTTTGGGCATGTTGCAGGATGGCGACTTTCTGGAGAGCGCCGAGGTCTATGGGCACCGCTATGGAACTTCACAAAGCTGGGTCAATGATCGACTAGCGGAAGGCCTGAATGTAATTCTGGAGATTGACTGGCAAGGGGCGGCTCAGGTACGCAATCTTTACCCGGATGCCTGTTCCATCTTTATTCTACCTCCCTCGCTGGAAACACTGACCCAGCGATTACATGAACGGGCGCAGGACGATGAAGACACCATTGAAGACCGCATGAAGGAAGCGCGCAGCGTAATTCAGCACGTGTGTGAGGCCGACTATGTAGTGGTAAATGACGATTTCAATCGTGCCCTGGAAGATATGCGGGCCATAGTCCGCGCAACCGGGCTGAAAACGGTGAGTCAACAGAAGAATCTGGCCGGTCTGCTGGACAGCCTGACCCGGGGTTGAAGGCCTTGTTCGGGCCGCCTTATCTTCCCAAAAAATATGCAAAATTGGCCGGAATCCAGTAAAATCCCCGTCCTTTTCAGCCCCCGGGCCAAGGCTTTCAGCCATTGAAATAGGCCCTGAAACCCTTATAAATAGGTAAAGTAATGGCACGAATTACAGTAGAAGACTGCCTGGACAAGGTAGATAACCGCTTTGAGCTGGTCATGGTTTCCAGCAAGCGCGCTCGTCAGCTGCAGATCGAAGGCAAAGACCCAATGGTAGACGTGGATAATGACAAGCCCACGGTAGTCGCCTTGCGGGAAATCGCTGACGGCCTGGTTGATGCGAAAATCCTGATCGAGAAGCCGGTCGTTGAACTGGAAGACGTGGAAGAGGAGATGGCCGAAGCTGTTGCAGAACAGCAGGAAGACCAACCTACCACAGACATCTAAGGGTTCCCGATCAAGCAAAGAGCCCTTAATTCATTCGCTGGAGTCGAAGCATGCAAGCAGTAGCAGAAAACATCGACTCTCTCGCACACAATCTCAACGATTACCTGCAGAGCGAGCAGGTTAACAGCGTCCGCCGCGCTTACTTCTACGCGGAGCAGGCCCATGATGGCCAGTTCCGCCGCAGCGGCGATCCTTACATCAGTCACCCCCTGGCCGTCGCTGGCATCCTCGGCGAAATGCATATGGATCATCAGTCCCTGATGGCCGCCATGCTGCATGATGTGATCGAGGATACCGGCATAACCAAGACCGCGATAAAGACTCAGTTTGGCAACACCGTTGCAGACCTGGTCGATGGCGTCAGCAAGCTCAACAAGATCACCTTCAGCAGCCGTGCCGAAGCGCAGGCTGAAAACTTCCAGAAGATGGCGATGGCGATGGCCAAGGATCTGCGCGTCATCCTGGTCAAGATTGCCGACCGCTTGCATAACATGCGCACCCTCGGTGTGCTGGCACCAGAGAAACGTCGTCGCATCGCAAGGGAGACTCTGGATATTTATGCGCCCATTGCAAACCGCCTGGGCATGAACAATGTGCGGGTTGAATTCGAAGAGCTCGGCTTTGCCGCTCTCTATCCAATGCGAGCACGCCGTATTGCCGCCGAGGTAAAACGCATTCGGGGAAACCGCAAAGAAATTGTTTCCCAGATTCAAACCTCGCTGGAAGCATGCCTGGAAAGAGAAGGCCTGCCGGGTCGCACCATCGGTCGTGAGAAGCACCTCTATAGCATCTATGAAAAGATGCGCAGCAAGCGCAAATCATTCTCCGAGATCATGGACGTGTATGCGTTTCGCATCATCGTTGACTCTGTTGACACCTGCTATCGAGTGTTAGGCGCGGTGCACAATCTCTATAAACCAGTACCGGGGCGCTTCAAGGATTACATTGCGATTCCAAAAGCCAACGGCTACCAGTCACTGCATACAACCTTGTTTGGCATGCACGGCGTCCCTATCGAGATTCAGATTCGCACCGAAGAAATGGAAGCCATGGCGAACAATGGTATCGCCGCGCACTGGCTGTACAAATCAACTGAAGACCTGCCTACCAACGCACACCTGCGTGCCCGCGAATGGGTAAGTGGTCTGCTGGAGATGCAGAAACATGCCGGCAACTCCCTGGAGTTTATCGAGCATGTGAAGATTGATCTGTTCCCGGACGAGATCTACGTGTTTACTCCCAAGGGAACCATTCTTGAGTTACCCACCGGATCAACTGCGGTGGATTTTGCCTATGCGGTGCATACCGATGTCGGCAATTCCTGTGTGGCGTGTCGAATCAATCGTAGACTGGCGCCCCTGAGCGAGCCTCTGCAAAGCGGCCAGACCGTAGAGATCATTACCGCGCCTGGTACGCAGCCCAACCCTGCATGGCTGAGCTTCGTTTCTACCGGCAAGGCCAGAAGCAACATTCGACATTTCCTCAAGAACCAGAAACATTCTGAGTCTGTGGCGCTTGGCAGGCGACTATTGAACAAGGCGCTGGCCAGTTTTGGCACGCAGCTGGAAGACATTGCTATTGAGCATCTGGATGCAGTGCTCAATCAGATCAACCTGAAATCAATTGATCAGTTGCTGGAAGAGATCGGCCTGGGCAACCGCATGTCTTATATGATGGCCCAACGCCTCGCCAACCACGCCAGCGATGAAGAAAGCGTCAAGGCGCAGAAGGCAGACAAGAGCACACTTGCCATACGTGGCTCGGAAGGCCTGGTGATGAACTATGCCAAGTGTTGCCACCCGATCCCTGGCGATCCAATCGTTGGCCACATCAGTTCCGGTCGTGGCATGGTGGTGCACACAGACGACTGCAATAACATTGCAGAGATTCGAGATAACCCGGAAAAATGCGTGGCGGTCAGTTGGGACCCCAACGTGGAAGGTGAGTTCTCGGTCGAGCTTCGCGTGGAGCTGGAGAATGAGCGCGGCATCATTGCCATGCTGGCTACAACCATCACCGGGGCGGATGCCAACATTGAAAAGATAAGCACAGTAGAAAGAGACGCAAGATTCAGCATCGTAAATCTTTCTATCAATGTTAAGAACAGGGTTCACCTGGCTCGGGTAATGCGTCGAGTCCGGGGAATCAAAGCTGTTTCGAAGACCACGCGAGTGAAGAGCCGCAAGGTGGTTCGCAAAGCAATCAGAAATCCACTGGGGAGCCCGGGCACATGAGCGAGAAAACAGCCATTCAAACTGACGAAGCACCTGCGGCGATAGGGCCCTATTCCCAGGCTGTCAGCAATGGTTCCCTGGTTTTTTGTTCCGGACAGATTCCCCTTGATCCTCAAACCATGGAAATTGTTCCAGGTGGTATTGAGGCACAGACCCACCAGGTGTTTCTCAATCTGTCAGCCGTGGCAGCCGCTGCTGGTAGCAGTTTGGGCCAGGCCCTCAAGCTGACAATTTTCCTGACCGACCTGGAAGACTTCGCCACGGTAAACAAGATCATGTCGAAGTACTTCGAAGAGCCTTACCCGGCCCGGGCCACGATTGAAGTCTCCGCACTTCCCAAGGGCGCGCTGGTCGAGATAGAGGCAGTCCTCGCCCTCTGAACAGCGGCAAATCTTCTTGCTACTGGACCAGACCAAACTAACGCGACTCAAAGGTGTAGGCCCTGCGCTGGAGAAGAAATTCCATCAGCTCGGCATCTACAATGTGCAGGATTTACTCTTTCATTTACCCTTGCGCTATGAAGACAGAACCCGCATTGACAAAATCAGGAGCGCGCGTGTCGGTGCAACAGTCCAGATAGAAGGCGAGATCGCCAGTTCTGCCATTCAGTTTGGCAGAAGGCGCAGCCTGCACTGTGTAGTCAGCGACGGCAGCGGCATCCTCAGCCTTCGCTTCTTTCATTTTTCCGCGTCCCAGAAAAATGGCCTGGCTCCCGGTACACGAGTCCGTTGTTATGGCGAGGTTCGTCGCGGCCGCAGTGGCATGGAGATCTATCACCCGGAGTACAAGCTTCTGGATGATGACCAGGAACTTCCCGTTGCAGATTCCCTTACACCTATCTATCCGACAACCGAGGGCCTGCAGCAAGGCAGGTTACGCAATGTGATCGGACAGGCTGTCGACCTACTCGGTGCCGCCGAAGACCTCGTCGATTACCTGCCTTCCCCACTGGTACAACAACACGGGCTGATGGCATTAAAGGAATCAGTACTATTGATACATCGCCCACCGCTGGATGCTCCGCTCAGCTGGAGTGACTCGCAAGTGCATCCTGGACAACGCAGGCTGGCTTTTGAAGAACTGCTCGCGCACCGGCTATGCATGCGGCGTTATAAAAGACTGAGCGACCAACAGAAGGCGCCGGCCCTGATTGATAAAGGCTCCCTGGCCGAGGATTTCCTGCAATCACTGCCATTTCAACTAACCAGGGCACAACAACATGCTATAGATGAGATACAAAGCGATCTGGCCCGGCAATGCCCGATGCTGCGACTGCTGCAAGGGGATGTGGGTTCTGGCAAGACGGTCGTGGCCGCGCGTTGCGCATTGACCGCGATCGCCAATGATTTCCAGGTCGCGATTATGGCGCCCACCGAGATTCTGGCAGAGCAACACTTCGCCAATTTTTCCCAATGGCTTGAACCGCTGGGTATCTCAGTGGGCTGGCTAAGCGGCAAGACCAAGGGCAATGCGCGACAGAGTACCCTTAGCCAACTAGCCAGTGGCGAATGCCAGATTGTGATCGGTACCCATGCCCTGTTTCAGGATGAAGTGCACTATCACAGGCTTGGCCTGGTCATCGTCGATGAACAACATCGTTTCGGTGTGCATCAGCGGCTTGCCCTGCGCGACAAGGGACAGCCCACGGGTCTTAATCCACACCAGCTGGTGATGACTGCAACACCGATTCCTCGCACCCTGGCCATGAGCGCATACGCCGACCTCGATTGCTCGGTAATCGATGAGCTACCTCCGGGAAGGTCGCCGGTCAATACGGCCCTGATCTCCGCGGAGCGTCGTGACGAAGTCATCAACCGCATCGAGGAAGCCTGCAAATCCGGCAACCAGGCATACTGGGTCTGCACCCTGATCGAAGAATCTGATGTCTTGCAGGCACAGGCCGCTGAAGCCACCGCCGAACAGCTTGCGAAACTACTGCCGAGCCTGAAAATTGGACTGGTGCATGGGCGAATGAAGCCTAAAGAGAAACAGGATGTCATGGCAGCATTCAAAGGCAACCAGATTCAGTTGCTTGTTGCCACCACGGTAATCGAGGTTGGTGTTGATGTGCCCAATGCCAGCCTCATGGTTATCGAAAATCCCGAACGTCTAGGTATGGCACAACTACATCAACTGCGCGGACGTGTAGGACGCGGAGCCGTGCAAAGCCATTGCATCATGCTCTACCAGACGCCCTTGTCTGACACGGGCAAGAAGCGATTGTCTGTAATGCGCGAGAGCACCGATGGTTTCTATATTGCGGAGAAAGATCTCGAACTGAGAGGTCCGGGCCAGGTGCTGGGAACACAGCAAACTGGCTTGATGACTTTTCGTATTGCTGATATTGCTCGTGATGCAATGATGCTGGACGATGTGAAAGACGCATCGGAAGTAGTCATGCGCGAGTATCCTGATGCTGTCGAACCCCTCGTCCAACGCTGGGTTGGCGAGCGCCTGGAATTCGTCAACGTGTAAGACTTTGCCTGGGTTGCAGCAGATTTCCGGCGTTGTGACTTGCCAGTAAACCTTTTATCCTACGCGCTTCTTTCTGCAGCAGTAATTAACCACGATGCCGAAGTCTGAACACCTCTGGTCTGGTCTGGAAGCGAAATTGCGCGCCAGGTTTCCCGAGTTTGCTGCAAAGCTTCCCGCCTATATTGAACTGACTCGCTTCGATAGGCCCATCGGCATCTTTCTTCTATTGTGGCCAACAATCGGTGCATTGTGGATCGCCGCCGAAGGATTTCCCGATCTCGATCTTTTTTTGATCTTCGTGCTCGGCACCATAGCCATGCGCGCGGCGGGTTGCAGTGTTAATGACTTTGCCGATTACAACATTGACTTGCATGTAAGCCGCACAGAGAAACGTCCGTTGGCAAGAGGCGCGTTAACGCGCAAGGATGCACTGGCCTGTTTTGTCTTCTTCTCAGCAATTGCCTTTATCCTTGTGTTGCTTACCAACAGGATGACCGTCTTGCTATCGGTCGGGGCCATCCTGGTGGCCACAACTTATCCGTTCATGAAGCGATATACCCACTTGCCGCAGCTGGTGCTTGGTGTCGCATTCTCCTGGGGTATCCTGATGGCCTTCACTGCGCAGACTGGAACGATCCCGTCTGCAGTATTTCTGCTATTCGTAGCAAATATTCTGTGGACGGTTGCCTACGATACTGAGTATGCGATGGTGGACAGGGAATTTGACAAGGAAATAGGGGTCAAGTCTACCGCAATACTCTTCGGTGATGCAGACAAGCTGATGGTAGGCGCATTGCAGGCCATGTTCATTATCGCCATGTTCCTGGCGGGCAGGCGCTTCGAAATGAATTCGCCCTACTACATCAGTCTTATCATTGCTGCCGGCTTTCTCGCCTACCAGCAGCTACTCATCAAGGACCGCTCTCCCGGCGCTTGCTTTCGTGCGTTCCTGAACAACAACTGGGTGGGCGCGATTATCTTTCTCGGGATATTTCTCAGCTACTTGTAGTTTTGCTAGCAAGAGATTCTTGTTTAGAGCGCTTGCCCTGCTGCCTCGCCACGCGGTCACACGCGCACTTATTTTCCCGGCGCTGCGGAACTCGACCTCAGCGCTTCGCGCTTCGGGACTCGGCCAGTCCTCGCGCTGATTCGGGAAAATGGCGTGCGCTGAGAACGTGACCTGATTGCGTGTTGAGGCAGTAGGGCAAGCACTCTTACAAGAATAGTGCTAGCTGACTAGTCAGTCATGTATGCCCTTCGATGGGGCTTAACTTGAGGTTGGCACTGGTGAGTGCTAATCGAGGCGGAAGTGCTTTCCAAGGGAGGAGTTTACAAATAGTAAATGACGACCTTGGAAAGTACTGCCAACGAAGAGTAGTGCCACCAGAGAAGACCGTTACCCAGTAAAAGCCTGAATGCCCGTCTGTGCGCGGCCCAATATCAGTGCGTGGATATCCTGTGTACCCTCGTAAGTGTTCACCACTTCAAGGTTTTGCGCATGTCGCATCACCGGATACTCATCGGAAATACCATTACCACCCAGCATATCCCTCGCCTCACGTGCAGCGTCCAGTGCCTTAAGGCAGGAGTTACGCTTCAGCAGTGATATCAATGGTGGTGCCAGCTTGCCCTGGTCTTTGAGACGGCATGCCTGCAGACAGCCCTGCAATGCCAGGTGAATATCAGTCTGCATCTGGGCCAGTTTCTTCTGGATGAGCTGGTTCGATGCCAGGGGTCGGCCAAACTGTTTGCGATCGAGGGTGTATTGTCGCGCTTCATGCCAGCAGGTTTCCGCTGCGCCCAATGCGCCCCAGGCGATACCGAGGCGCGCTGAGTTGAGACAGCTAAAAGGTCCACCCAGGCCAGTGGCATGAGGCAACTTGTTTTCCTCGGGCACGAAGACTTCGTCCATCACGATCTCACCGGTGATCGATGCGCGCAGGGCCAGCTTGCCTTCGATCTTGGGTGCGCTTAATCCCTTCATGCCCTTGTCGAGGATGAAACCCTTGATGGCGCCATCGTCGTCTTTGGCCCATACCACGAACACGTCGGCGATAGGAGAGTTACTGATCCAGTTCTTGGCGCCGGAAAGACTATAGCCACCGTCAACTGATCGCGCTCTTGTATTCATGGAGCCGGGATCGGAACCATGATCCGGTTCGGTCAGGCCAAAGCAGCCGATGTACTCACCGCTTGCCAGCTTGGGCAGATACTTTTGCTTCTGTTCCTCGCTGCCAAAGGTATTGATCGGATGCATCACCAGGCTGGATTGCACCGACATCATCGAGCGATATCCGGAATCCACAGCCTCAATCTCGCGCGCGATCAGTCCATAGCAGACATAATTCATACCAGCGCAATCGTAGCCCTCTATGGTGGAGCCCAGCAGACCAAGTTCTCCCATCTCACGGAAGATGGCGGGGTCTGTCTCCTCGTTGCGATAGGCTTCCCTGACCCGGGGCAACAGCTTGTTCTGCGCATACTGCTTCGCGGTATCGCGCACCATGCGTTCTTCTTCACTTAGCTGCTCTTCCAGCAAAAAAGGATCCTGCCAGTTAAATGGCGCGTCGTCTGATCTCACCGACATACTTGTCTCCCGGGGACATTGATAGGCTGTAGTACCCGCTCTGGCGCGGGCCGCGTATTCTAGCAAATAAGCGCATATAGCACTAAGCAGTCGCAGCAGAATAGAAAAATCCAAGGAAGAATAGGAGCGGACAGGCTAAAATAATACGCCATGGATGTTTCCCACATACTCGATTCCCTCAACGACCAACAACGAAACGCAGTAGCAAGCCCGGCCCGCAATCTCCTGGTTCTTGCCGGTGCCGGCAGTGGCAAAACGCGCGTGCTGGTGCATCGGGTTGCCTGGCTGATCCAGGCGGAAAATGTCTCACCCTTCGCCATCCTGGCGGTCACCTTCACCAACAAGGCGGCGAGAGAAATGCGCGGCCGGATCGAAGAGCTGGTCGGGCAGTCCTTTGGCGGCATGTGGGTGGGTACCTTTCATGGTCTGGCCCACCGGCTGTTGCGCAGCCACTGGCAGGAAGCGGGATTGGCAGAGGATTTTCATATTCTTGATGCCGATGACCAGCTACGGCTGATCAAGCGAGTGGTTCGTTCGCTGAAAATCGACGAAGAGCGTTGGCCAGCAAAGCAATGCCAGTGGTACATCAATGCCCAAAAGGATGAAGGCCGACGCGCTGGCAACATCGATCACTTCGATGACGACTACACCAAGACGATGCTCGAAGTTTACAAGGCTTACGAAGAGGCCTGTGATCGTGGCGGGATGATCGATTTCGGAGAAATATTACTCAGGGCGCACGAGCTGTGGCTGAAAAACCCACAGATACTGGAGCACTACCAGAGGCGATTCCAGTTTATTTTGGTGGACGAGTTCCAGGATACCAACACGATTCAGTATGCCTGGTTGCGTGTGCTCGCCGGCGCCGACAACCAGATGATGGTTGTTGGGGACGATGACCAGTCGATCTATGGTTGGCGCGGCGCACGCATAGAAAACATCCAGCAGTTCAGCAGCGACTTCCCCGATGCGGAAATGATTCGCCTGGAACAAAACTATCGCTCCACGTCTACCATCCTCAATGCCGCAAACAAATTGATTGCCAATAACCAGGGACGTCTCGGCAAGAACCTGTGGACCGAAGGAGCAGAAGGAGAACAGATCAGTCTCTACGAAGCCTTCAATGAGCAGGATGAGGCACGCTTCATCGTGGACAGGCTGCAGGACTGGAGTAACGCCGGCAATCGTCGCACTGACGCCGCTGTGCTCTATCGTTCAAACGCCCAGTCCCGTGAATTGGAAGACGCCCTTTTGCGGGTGGGCATGCCCTACAGAATTTATGGCGGCCACCGCTTCTATGAACGACTGGAGATCAAGAACGCCCTCTCCTACCTGCGCTTGTTGGTGAATCGTCATGACGATACTGCCGTCGAACGCATCATCAACGTGCCCACGCGCGGCATCGGTGGTCGTACCATCGAAACTGTGCGGCAGGTTGCAAGGGAGCACAACTGCTCACTCTGGCAGGCCTGCGTGGAGTGTGTAAACCAGAGCCTGTTAACTGCACGTGCCGCAAACGCCGTACTTGCCTTCCTGCAGCTTATCGATGACATGGCTCTTGCCTGTGCTGAACTCGAGCTGCATGAGAAGGCAGAGTACATCATCCAGAATTCCGGACTGGTACAACACCATGAGAAAGAAGGCGGCGAAAAAGCACGAGCAAGAATTGAGAACCTGGACGAACTTGTATCCGCGGCAAGCAGTTTCGATACGCCCGATATAGAGGAAGAAATAGACCTGCGCTCCAACACCCTGCTGGCTGCATTTCTCGACCAGGCCTCCCTGGATGCGGGTGATACCCAGGCCGACGAATCAGAAGACGCGGTGCAGTTAATGACCCTGCACTCGGCCAAGGGACTGGAGTTCCAACTGGTATTCATGACGGGCATGGAAGAGGGGCTGTTTCCTCACAAGATGTCCATGGATAACCTTGCCGGTCTCGAGGAAGAGCGCCGCCTTTGCTATGTTGGTATCACTCGAGCGAAGAACAAGCTCTATCTCAGCCATGCCGAATCGCGACGTATGCACGGCGATGTAAATCTGTGCCGCCCCTCCCGATTCATCAAGGAGATTCCCAGTGAACTGATCGATGCCATCAGGCTGAAAACGACGATCAATCGATCAGGGCCGGTCACCGCACGAAACGGCAAATCATCTTCCGCAAGCTTCGGCAGGAACATCGAGGTGCCTGATACACAGATTTCCCTGGGCCAGCGTGTTGCCCACGGTAAATTCGGTGAAGGGGTGGTGTTGAACTACGAAGGTCAGGGCAGCAATGCCCGGGTTCAGGTAAACTTCGATGCAGTTGGCAGCAAGTGGTTAGTGCTATCCTATGCCAACCTGGAAGTGCTGGGCTAACACTCCGGGGTCATCCGCAGAACAAACAATAGAACAAGAGCAACAGAATGAATAACTACCGGCGCCTTACCAAAATCATATTACTGCTTGGCTCATACCTGCTGCTGCATGCTTGTGGACAGGACTCCAGCGCACCCGTTGCGGCGAGCTCTGCCGCTGCCGAACCACAGCAGGTTTACGAGTGGAAGATGATCACTTCATGGCCAAAGAACCTGCCGGCCCTGGGCACATCCCCAGAATACTTTGCGGATATCGTAGAGACCATGAGCAATGGACGCATGCAAATCCGCGTCTATGGCGCCAACGAACTGGTGGGCGGGCTGGAAGTCTTCGATGCTGTTTCCCAGGGCGTGGCTGAAATTGGCCACACCGGCGCCTACTACTGGCAAGGAAAGATACCTGGCACTCCTTTCTTCTCATCCATTCCCTTTGGCATGACCAGCTATGAACAGGATGCATGGCTTCGTTTCGGTGGTGGCAACGAGCTCTGGCGCGAGATCTATGCGCCATTCAACCTGATACCGGTACGTGGTGGTAACTCGGGTACACAGATGTTTGGCTGGTTCAATAAAGAGATCAACTCATTACAGGACTTGCAGGGATTGAAGATGCGCATCCCAAGCCTGGGCGGTGAAGTGTTTCGCAGGGCCGGCGGCGTTCCGGTAACCATGCAGGTGAGTGAAGTTTTTACGGCGCTGCAAACTGGCGCACTGGATGCGACCGAATTTGTCAGCCCCTATAACGATCTCGCTGCGGGTTACCACACAGTCGCTGACTACTATTATTACCCGGGCTGGCATGAACCCGGTTCCACGCTGGAAACTATTTTCAACAAGGAGCGGTTCGAGGCCCTGCCTGAAGATCTGCAGGCAATACTTCTCACCGGTGCAGAGGTGATGAATCAAACGTTGCTGGATGAGTTGATGGCAAAAAACAACGAGGCTTTAAGGGCCCTGGTTGAAGATCATGGGGTTGAGCTACGGCGACTGCCTGACGATGTGCTCATCGAACTACGCCGCTTGTCAGATGAAGTAGTCCGGGAGCTTGCTGCGACGGATGAAACGACGCAAAGGATCTATGAATCCTGGAGCAGTTTTCGCGATGGCGTGATGAACTATAACCGCATCGCCGAAGAAGCACTCATCGAAGCAAGGAATCTGCCTGCCAACTAGTCAAGCAGTTGTGCGAGCCCCGCATGG
>CAYTLI010000012.1:0-28207 GCA_964438455.1 uncultured Pseudohongiella sp. | reverse complement strand
TTCCTGATCAACAGCAAGGCCAATATCCTGGTACTTGGCGCACTATCCCGAAATATCATCGAACGCGCCATCGTTGGCAACACGGCAGAGAAAATACTGGAAGACTGCCCCTGCGATGTTCTCGTGTTGAAGTCCTGATTGCTTAAACCCTCGCCAGACGCGGGCAGACTCAAACGTAGCTATGAAGAATCCACCGCAGAGTGCGGCGCAGAAGGCAATTTATGATGTTATCTTCGGTTACGAGTCCAGGGCCGGAAAATTATTCGATGTAATACTCATCGGCCTGATCATTGTTTCCGTCACTGCGGTTCTGTTTGACTCTGTTGCCAGCTTTCATGAACGCCATGGCAACTTCCTCCTTCGCCTGGAATGGTTCTTTACCATAGTATTCACTATTGAATACTCACTCCGCCTGTATAGTGTTCCCGACAAGCGTGGTTACATCTTCAGCTTCTACGGCCTGATCGATCTGTTTTCTATCCTGCCAACTTATATTGCCTTTCTGTTTCCCTCGGCCCAGTACCTGATCGTCATTCGCATCATGCGCGTACTGCGCATCTTCAGAATCCTGAAGCTGTTTCGCTATATGGGGGAAGCCAATTTACTGTATACGGCTTTACTGCAGGCGAGACGGAAGATTTTTGTCTTCCTGTTTTCAGTGCTCACTCTGATCATTATCTTCGGGGCGCTGATGTTCATCATCGAGGGCCCTGAACACGGGTTCCACAGCATCCCTGAATCCATCTACTGGGCCATCGTGACAATTACCACGGTTGGATATGGTGATATCTCGCCGCAGACTCCACTGGGACAATTTGTTGCTGGCTTGGCGATGATCTGCGGCTATGCAATTATCGCTGTGCCGACGGGAATCATCGGTGCCGAGTTGATGAATGAGTTTCAGACGAGAAACCAGGAACAGATCAATAAGGAACGCAAATGCGTCAGCTGCAAGGCGACCGGGCACGATCTTGACGCAAGGTTCTGCAAGTATTGCGGCAACCGGATTCAGCAAGCCTGAACAAACAGAAGTTGCGCCGCCATCGATAAAAATGATGGCGGCGCTATGTAATTTTGAGGATTGCTAGTCGCTGGCAGGTTTGACGATGAGAATGTCTGTCTTGATGTAGTCCAGCACATCTTCAGCGGTACTACCGATCAATGCCTCTCTGATACGTGAGCGGGAAATTGCTCCCATCACCACCATGTCAGAATCGATCTTCTCACCATAGTGTTTCAAAGCATCAACCGGCCTCTCGTCCAGCAAGTGTTGTTGGGATTCCGGAATGTTGTGCTTCGCCATCAGTTCCTTGAATGCTGTCTCGTGCTCTTCCTTGATCTGGCCTGCGGGCGCGAAGGGTCTGGCTGCTTCGGCATAGGCGTGGACAATATGGCATTCACCACCGGCAGCATTAGCCAGGGTCGACGCAGAATTGATTATCAGGTCGTCCAGCTGCAATGGCTTGTTGTGGCTGTGCAAGGGATCGACGGCAGCCATTAATATAACTTTGTCTCCCCAGTCCTTGTCCTTAACCAGGAACAAAGGCACCGGGCAGTGTCGAACCAGTTCCCAGCTATCGTGTGTGAGGTGGTAATGTTCGATGTTCGCTTTTGGTCGACAGTGCTGAACCAGCAAGTCCGCATCAAATTCCTTCGCCATGTTAACGATCAGTTCATAGCGCGGGTGGCCCCAGCCAGTCTCACAGGAAATATTATAGCCGTCTGCAACCAGGTCCTTGACCAGTTCTTTCATTGTTTCGCCGAGTCGATCCAGGTATTCCTGCTTGAGCTTTATATAGTCGTAACCAATGCTCCTGAAGTCACTGGACAGATATCTCTCATAACCAACACTGATCAGCTTGATCTCGACACTGTTTTTGTCCGATACCAGGCGCAGGGCTTTTCGCAGTTCTATGGGCAGACCGTCAGGGGCATCGGAAAAGTCTTCATTGGCGTCGATCACCACCATGATACGGTTAAGGGATTTCATCTGGTTCTGCTCCTTTCTACTGGTATCTCACAGAATTCTGGGACCCGCATTATGGCAAGCCACGTGGCCGCCCGCAATATACCTGGCGGCGCTTGCTGGCCTAGCTGGCGCAGTCGATACAGGACTCAGCGTAGGGTATGGCCTTCAAGCGGGCCTCATCGATTGCCTCGCCACAGCTATGGCAAGTGCCGTAGGAGCCCTGCTCTATCCTTTTCAGGGCACGCTCGATCAGAGCCAGTTCTTCGAGGCCTTCTGCTTCCAGAGTGCGCACCAGCTCGTCATTCTCCATCTGTTTGACTTGCTCATTGAAATTGGCGCTCACTGGCTCTTCCTTCTCGTAGATGTGCTTGTGAGTCCGGCTGGTTCTCGACTCCAGCTCACTCTTGAGCGCATTCAATTCGGATTTTATTGCTTCTGTATCCATTGCTACCCCTCATACCTCCGCACTGCAATCTATGTCCATATTCATAGATTAATCTATGCTGTCTTGGAATAATACCTATTGACTGAGGTCAACAACCATACCGATATGCATCGCTTCAAGGTTCTGACTCTGAACATTCACAAGGGTTTCTCGATGGGAAACCGGCGCTTCACCCTGGACGCGATTCGCAGCAAGCTGCGGGAGTCCGGGAGCAATATCGTGTTCCTTCAGGAAGTCATAGGTGAGCATGAGAAACACGAGAATCACCTCCCCGACTGGCCAGGCACCAATCAATTCGAGTTTCTCGCCGACTCAGTCTGGAGTCATTACGCCTACGGCAGAAACGCCATCTACCAACACGGTCATCACGGCAATGCCATTCTCAGCGAACTGCCTTTCTCGAACTCCACTAATATCGATGTGTCCAGGTTAAGTTTTTCCCAGCGAGGAATTCTGCACGGCGTACTGGAAGGTGGCATTCATTTGCTGTGTATTCACTTTGGATTGCTGGAGAATGAACGTCGTCGTCAGGTCCTGGACCTGGGCAATTACATTCAGAATGAAATTCCCGCGGGGCAGCCATTGATTCTCGCCGGCGATTTCAATGACTGGCGCAAGACCGCACATCGATACCTGAAACAGGAATGTGGCCTGACTGAGGTGCACGAGCAGATTCATGCTCGCGTGGCAACAACATTTCCAGCCTTTACTCCATTGCTGTCGATGGATCGCATCTATGTCAGGGGCTTTGTAATCAATTCGGTGCAGGTGCTTGCCAGCAAAGACTGGCGTCAGCTGTCTGACCATTGCGCCTTGCTGGCTGAATTGAATATAGACAGCGCAGGTGCCAATCAATGAACTGGTCCCTCTACTATCCCGAATCTGCTTTCGACTATTTGATACTGCTGGTCGTTGTGGCTATGAGCTTTGCCGCGGCACACCATGCGTTGATGAGCAAGCGGGACAGTATCGCCGCTTTCGGCTGGGTCGCTTTCACACTGGTGCTACCCGTGGTTGGCCCACTCACCTACCTGATATTTGGCATCAACAGAGTCCGTGAAACTGCACAGGAAAAATATCACCCAACGACGGTGAGCGATGGTGACAAGACATTCAAGGAACCGGTCGGCACCAACCTGCGTCCCTACTCGAAGGTCGGAGAGACAGTAATCGGTAGCGGCCTGCATTCCTGTGACGATATACAGATGCTCGAGAATGGTGAAAGTAACTACGACTCAATGCTGGCCGACATCCAGCGGGCCAGCAAGCGCATCTATCTTTCCACTTACATATTCCAGGGAGATGATATCGGCAAAAAATTCCTGCAGGCGCTGGTGGATGCCAGATCACGCGGCGTAGAAGTCAAGGTTATCGTGGACGGTCTGGGCGGTGTCGCATACCCGCCCAGCCTGATCGGCAAACTTAGGCGCAGCAAGATCGAGTTTGAATTGTTCAATCCACTAACGCTGATCCCGCCCTCGCTGCACATCAATATGCGCAACCACCGCAAGGTTCTCGTTATCGATGGCGATTGCGCGTATACGGGAGGACAAAACGTCAGCGACCGTCACCTGATCGATCGCAAGAACAATCCGCATTGCGCCAGGGACCTTCACTTTCGCCTCACCGGCAAGATCGTCGATGATTTAGAGCGAGCATTCCTCACCGATTGGAACCACTGCACCAGTCATGATGACCGGAACGACTTTGAGGCCAATAATACCAATCGCAGCGAGTCGGAAGTCTGGACAAGACTCATTCTCGACGGCCCAAATGAAACACTGGATCAACTCAATGAAGTATTGATTGGAATTTTCGCTGCCGCACAAGATCGCATATGGATAATGACACCCTACTTCCTGCCCGGATCAGAAGTCATTGGCGCATTGCAGGGAGCGATACTGCGGGGAGTGGATGTAAAGATACTGCTGCCCGAGCGAACCAATATTCACCTGGCTCACTATGCGGCACAGCATAATCTTCGCCACATATTAGCCCGGGATATCAGTGTCTTTCTGCAACCAGCGCCATTTATCCATACCAAGGCGATACTGGTGGATGATCTTTATACCCTGATAGGTTCCGCCAATCTCGATCCGCGCAGCTTGCGCCTGAATTTTGAGCTAGGTGTAGAAGTATTCAGCCAACGCTTTGCACAGCAGATCGGCGACTATTTCGACAAGCACATCGAGCACGCGCGAGAAGTGCAGGCTGATGAACTCAACAGGCTGCCCACTTTGATCAAGGTCAGGAACGCACTGGCCTGGCTATTCAGCCCTTACCTTTGATTACTCGAGACCAGTTTCACTTGACATAGGTCAAGAGTGTCCGCAAGCATTACGGTTCAATATAAGTAGAAGGCTATCAGGACTTTTTCCTGAATCTGAAGGAGCCCAGTCATGTACAACAACGTTCTAGTCGCTGTCGATCTTTCCAACGATTCCAACAAGGTAATTGAAACTGCCGTGAAGCTTGCCGGTGGCAGTGACAAGCTGCATCTGGTGCATGTGGTTGAACCCGTTGCCGCCGCCTACAGCATGGACATCTATGCAGTTAACGTGAGCGAGCTACAACAGGAAGCAATCAAGTTCGCCGAACAAAAACTCGAGAAGATTGGCCAGGAAATCAAGGTTGATGGGGATCGCGTGCACACCCTGCTCGGCGCACCAGGTCCGGAAATTCGCAATCTGGCAAACGAACTGGGATCAGACGCCATCGTGATAGGCAGTCACGGTCATTCAGGTTGGAAGATCCTGCTCGGTTCAACTGCCATCAAGGTGCTGCACGGCGCAACCTGTGACGTGCTTACCGTGCATGTAGGAAACGATGCCGGATAAGTAGCAGGAGTAGTTCCTACAATTCTGTTTGCGGATATCCTGCTCAGTCTGCCTTACCGGCGCTCAGCAGGAGCACGTCGCAGTCGAGGCTGTCTACAACCCTCTCAGCGGTATGACCGATTAGCAATTCGTCCAGGCGCGACCTGGACATGGATCCCATCACCACGACACTGGCCGCAATCTCACCTGCGGCCGCAGGCAATGATTTGACTATTTCGTCCTCGGACCAGTGGCAATTGTCCACTGGCACTTCGTTATCCTTCGCCATTGCCTCGAGCACCTGCTTGTCCAGCTCCCGATCGTGCACAAGCGAATAGACTCCTGCCAGGGGTGGAATCCAGTCAGAGTGAAACAGGTGTACGCTGCCCTGAGAGAAGTCCGCGAGAGATTGCGCGGCCGCGATCAGCCCCTTGTCCAGATTCGCTGGCTTGTCATGGATATGATAGGGATCGACGGCTACCAGAAAATTTGGATGCAAGGGCCAGGGGTCGGTCTTGACCAGCAATAGTGGCGCGTGACAGTGACGCACCAGATGCCAGTCTTCATTGGACAACAGCAACCTCGATACCTTGTTGTGGTGGCGGGTCGCCTTTATTACCAGTGAAGGATTGGAGTTCTCGATTCGGGAAATCAACTCGAGATATGGTGGGTTTCCCCAGGCTGTAGTGCAACTGACTTCGAGCCCCTGCTCCCGCAATGGATCAGCCATCGCCTCGAGTTCCTGCAATCTCCTCTCGCCATGCTCCTGCCGCAGCTCCTGTGCCCGTACTGGTTCAAAATAGTAGCCATCTTCCAGATAGGCTGTGTAATCGGCATTGATCAACTCGAGCCGGCAATCCGCCAGCTTGGCAATCTGCCTGGCACGCTCCAGCGCGGGCTGAGTATCGGCGTCCGTCTCGATCACTACCTGAATATGTTGCAACTCCACGTTTTCTCTCCTTTCGCAAATTGCCTGCAGGCCTAGTCTACACCCCTTGCAAGGGGCCCGCTTGCTCTACATCAAGCTCCGCCGGCAGCTCAGCCTCGGCCCCACGCCAAACCCTCTGGAATGGGCCGTTCAGGCCATTTGTCCCGAATCCTAGCTTGTGTCAAAACGTCACAAGATTCAAATAGATAGGGCAAGAAAATTGTACGAAAACTGGATTAATGGCACACTATCGCACTCTGCTTGAGGAAGAATACGCGCATGACTACACCGAGTAGCCCTGACGGTGACACATCGCTGGGCTCGATGAATTTGGCGCTCAAGGAAGACGCCGCCAATCTTAAGATTTGCCCGCACAATACAAATATATCCTGTGCGAGCTGTCGCCTGAATGAGCTCTGCCTGCCTATCGCGCTGAATAAGTCAGAGATTCATCAACTGGATGAAATCGTCGAGCGAAATCGACCGCTGAAGAAAGGCGATCATCTCTACAGACAGAATGATGAGTTTCGTTCTGTGTTTGCAGTGCGCTCCGGCAGCTTCAAATCCTATGTCCTCAGTGATAGTGGCCAGGGCCGGGTTACCGGTTTCTACCTGCCGGGAGAAATTATCGGCATGGATGGAATTGCCAGTCGTCACTATGCAAATTCAACCCAGGCGCTGGAGCACTCATCCATATGTGAGATACCGTTTTCACAATTGGAAAAGCTCAGCCACCAGCTACCCAATCTGCAACATCATTTCTTCGCCATCATGGGAAATGAAATTGCCAAGGATCAGCAGATCCACACTTTGCTGAGCAGTTACAGCGCCGAAGCCAGAACGGCTTCCTTCCTGCTTGGCCTGTCCAGTCGCTATGCTCGCGTCTCATTGTCTCCCACACGTTTTCTGCTGCCGATGACTCGTAGCGATATCGGTGAGTATCTTGGCTTGACGGTAGAAACTGTCAGCAGAATCTTTACCGCTTTGCAGAAGAAGGGGCTTATCGAAGTCAGGAACCGTGAAATTGAATTGCTGGACATCGACGCCCTGCGCGCGAATATCGGCGTGGAAAACTAGCCCAGCAACCTCTTTGCCAGAAAGCAGTAAATGAGTTCGACCCAACACGCCAATCCCTACCCCAACCTTTTTTCTCCGCTGGACCTTGGGTTCACGTCACTCAAGAACAGAATCCTGATGGGCTCAATGCACACAGGGCTGGAAGATGTACCAGGCAGTCACGAAAAAATTGCTGAGTTCTATGGAGAACGTGCCCGGGGCGGTGTCGGCCTGATTGTCACCGGCGGTTTTATGGCCAGCCAGTATTGCCTCCCTGAAGGTGTAGCACCCGTCTACCAGCAAGACGGTCAGTTGCAAGAACACCAAGTCATTACTGAAAAGGTGCATGAGGCGGGCGGCAAGATCTGCCTGCAAATCCTGCACACCGGGCGCTACTCGCGCACTGAAAATCTCATCGCTCCCTCCCCGATCAAGGCACCAATCAACCGATTCGTACCCCACGAAGCCACTGGCGAGCAGATTGAGGGAGAGATTCAGGCATTCGTGGATTTTGCCTCGTTTTGCCAGCGCGCAAATTACGACGGCATTGAGATCATGGGTTCAGAAGGGTATTTCATCAATGAATTCCTGGTCGAACGAACCAATAAACGCAGCGACCAGTGGGGCGGCAGTTACGAGAACCGTATTCGCTTGCCGCTGGAGATTGTTCGCCGAATCAGGGCAGCGGTCGGCAATGATTTTATTCTCATTTTCAGACTCTCCATGCTGGACCTGGTAGAGGGCGGTAGCAGTTTCGAGGAAGTGGTGCAACTGGGCCAGGCGCTTTGTGATGCAGGCGTCACCATCATCAACACCGGTATCGGTTGGCACGAAGCCACGATCCCCACCATCGCCACCAAGGTGCCGCGCGCTGCATTTTCCTGGGTTACCGCAAAATTCAGGGAGCACCTGTCGGTGCCTGTTATTACTTCAAACCGAATCAACACACCCGAGGTGGCAGAACAAGTTCTCGCCCGTGGTGACGCAGACATGGTTTCCATGGCGCGCCCGCTGCTCGCCGATGCCGCATTTGCCAACAAGGCAGAACAAAACAGGGCAGACGAAATCAATACCTGCATCGGCTGCAACCAGGCCTGCCTGGACCACATCTTCTCCGGCCAGCTGTGCAGCTGCCTGGTTAATCCGCGCGCCTGCCATGAAACAGAGCTGAGAATTTCGTCTGCATCGACGCCGAGAAAAATAGCCGTGATCGGTGCCGGCCCTGCCGGATTGGCTGCCGCAACCACCGCGGCGGAACGCGGACACCAGGTCACCCTGTTCGAAGCCAGCGACAAAATTGGCGGGCAATTCAATCTTGCCAGGCGCATTCCCGGCAAGGAAGAATTCGAAGAGACGCTGCGATATTTTCAGGTAATGCTGAATAACAAAGGCGTCGAACTTCAGACCGGGCGCAAGGTCACAGCCGAAGAACTTAATGATTCGGGTTTTGATGAAGTTATCATTGCCACCGGTATCGCACCGCGAACTCCAGACATCGAAGGCATCGATCATCAGAAAGTCGTTTCCTATGTCGACGTCATTTCCGGGAAGGTGAAAGTCGGCAACAGCGTAGCCATCATTGGCGCCGGCGGTATCGGTTTCGATGTGGCCGAGTTTCTTTCCCACAGCGGCCCCTCTTCCAGTCAGGACATTCCCGCGTTCATGAAAGAATGGGGTGTGGACATGGATCTCCAGGCTCGTGGCGGCATAGAAGGCATAGAAGCTGTCACCCCGCCGTCTCCACGAAATATCACCCTATGCCAGCGAAAAGCAGAGGGGTTGGGCAAAAATCTCGGCAAGACTACCGGATGGATACATCGACTTGGATTGATCAAGCGCGGCGTGCAGATGCTTTCCGCCTGTGATTACCAGCGCATCGATGATGAAGGATTACACTTGCTGGTTGATGGCGATCCGAGAACTCTCGAGGTCGATAATGTGGTGATCTGTGCTGGCCAGGAGCCACTGAGAGAGGTGACTGAAGGCCTCAGCAAACCGTTTCATTTGATTGGCGGTGCGGATGTTGCGGCAGAACTGGACGCTAAGCGCGCAATCGATCAGGGCACCAGGGTGGCGGCCAGTCTGTAAGCAGTTATCTAGTTACCCTGTAACAGATTGCCCGGCGAAAACTGATCAGTCAGTTCGCGCCGACTCATGTCCCAGTCCACACGAGTTGACAGCCTGCGCGGATAATCGAGCAGCGGGATATCATACTTTCTGAGCCGATCGCCAAACTCCTGTGCCCTGGTCACCAGTTCTCCACGCGGAGGCAGAGGTTCAAGCTGGGCGATAATGATGCGGTTTCCCGAAGTCGGCAGTTTGAAATTGAAAAACTCACCAAAAACTCTCTGATAAGTCACCGACTCATGGTCATACAGGCGGCTGGTGGAAAAAGTGTTGGCAACCACGACCGAATCATCGCTCATTACTGCCTGAACTTCCTCGAGGAACTCACGGGTTAACATGTGCTCGGGAATATAGTCCCCGCTGAATGCGTCCAGCACAATGTAGTCATAGACATCGCCACGCAGCCCGGCCCGCTTGATAAACGGCCTGCCATCATCCACGAACACGCGCATATTTGGCGTTTCCTCGAAGAAGAAAAATTCTTCGGCGACACTGACCACAGCCTCATCGATCTCGACGATGTCGATCTGCGCCTCGGGAAACAGGTCAGAAAACGTCAGCGGAATGGAACCGCCGCCTAGTCCGATGACCAGTATTCGCTGGGGATCGGGCTTGAGCAACAGGCCCGCAAAACTCATTCGCGTGTAGTCGAACACCAGGCGCTCACGCTCATTGACCATCACACAGGTCTGATTGCGATCACCACGATGCACGTTAAACAGCAGGCAGCGCCTGTCACCGACCTGGGTCACTGTAATGTCCCGGTACTTGGAACGCTCCTCATGAATGGTCTCCGCCGAGGAAACACTACCAAGCAGCAGAGACAAGAAGAGAACGATTGAAATGCGCAGACTAGGCACGTTTAACCTGCCCCGTGGTTTGCTTTACCGGTTTTGCATTCAGCATGGAATTAACTACCAGGATCACACATCCGGAGAGAACCAGAATTGCAGCTGTCGCCCACAATATCTGATTCACTTCGAACCATAAAACAAAATAAAAGCTGGTGCCCAGGGTACCAGCCGCGCTGCCGAGCGTGGAAATGAAGTACAGCAGCCCTGCCATGTGACCGCTATGCTCATGACTCGACACCATCAGCCGCACAGCATAGGGTGAAATCATACCGAGAATACTGGTGGGGATGAAGAACAGCATAATGGCAGCAAACAATGAGCCATAGCGTGGATCTTCTATAGCCAGGAATATCGGCCGCATAATCGGGTCGGCGAACAGGATAACTGGTAATGAGAACAGGCCGGCAGCAACAAAAAACAGGGCGAAGGTAGTCGCACTGGGATTGCGCGTGGACAACCTGCCGCCAAAAAGATAACCCAGGGCCAGGGCCAACATGAAAATAGTGATGATGCTGCCCCACACCGAGAGACTACCGCCAAAATAGGGTGACAGTATGCGTGCCCCAAGCATCTCGATTGTCATGATGCAGAAGCCACTGGTGAAAGTCATCGCTGCGATGACTGCACGTGGTATGGATGGGGCATGCTTGCTCATGGGGGCGGACAGATCCTGATCGTTCAACTGGCTTATCCGGGTGAGGGCCTAAACTACCATCTGCACCCGCAGAATTGAATCAGAACAGGCGAATCATGCCTGGCGCGAGCCAAGATGACGACCACCATCCAGGGCGATGACCTGGCCAGTCATGTAGCGGGTGGCAGGGGAAGCCAGATACAAGGCCAGACCCGCCATATCCTGCGGATTGCCGATGCGCCCGAGGGGATTCTCGGACTCGATCTTGTCGCGAAATTTGGTGAGCATGAAATCCATCATCTTGCTTTCAAACGGCCCCGGCGCAATCGCGTTGACGGTAAGCCCTTTTGGCGCAAGACGCACTGCCAGATTCTTGGTGAGGAAATGCACGGCAGCCTTGCTCGCTCCGTAGGCAAAATTATCGGTGCTGGACACGCGCAATCCATCAATGGAACCGATGTTGATGACCCTGGATGGCTCTGCCTCGGACGCATTCTTGGTCAACAGGGGCAGAAGATCTCGGGTCAGCATAAAGATCGCCTTCACGTTTATATCCATCACCTTGTCATAGCCCTCTTCGGGATACTCCTCGAAAGGCGCACCCCAGGCGGCACCGGCATTGTTAACGAGAATATCCAGACTTTCCTCACGCTCTTTTATTTGTGCCACGAACCTGCTTCTGCCTTCCGTCGTCGACAGGTCTGCCGGAAAGGCAATGCATTCGCCCAGCTCAGACAACTCAGCCGCGGTTTCTTCGCAGGCTTCTGCCTTGCGCGCACTGATATAAGTCTTGATGCCGTTGCTGACATAACCTTCCGCAATCATGCGGCCAATGCCGCGGGAGCCGCCGGTAACAACTGCTACTTTTCCCTCGACGTTAAATAGTTCTGCGATAGTAAGTGACACAATCTTCCCCTACTCGGTGATCTCACCGCGAATAATCAGCTCACACATCTGTTGCAAGACGAAGGCCTTCTTGAGGAAGCCAGCGAATCGCTCATCTTTTGTGTGGCCGTGATAGTAACGATAGTAAATTTGCTGACCGATGACACACAGTCGGAACAGGCCGAAACAGAAATAGAAGGGAAAGTTTTCCACCGACAAGCCAGTTTTTTCCTGGAAGCGCTGGATAATTTCACCGCGAGTTGGCGCGCCATCAATATCTGAAGGCATGGTGCGGGACTCACGAAAGAAATCAGGATCGGAAGTCTGCACCCAGTAACCCAGTGTGCACCCGAGGTCCATAAGCGGATCGCCAACAGTGGCCATTTCCCAATCCAGCACGCCGATCACCTGCAGCGGATCTTCGAGACTGAATATCACGTTATCCATCTTGTAGTCATTGTGGATGACACTGGCCTTGCCGCTCTCCGGCGGCATATTGTCCTGCAGCCATTGCATGATGGCATCGACGTTGACGGTATCGGGGGTTACCGCATCTCCCCAGCGGCGACACCAGCCATCAACCTGGCGCTGCACGTAGCCAACCGGCTTGCCAAAATTGTCCAGGCCCGCTTCTTTCAGATCTACCGAGTGCAACTCAGAAAGCACATCGAAGAAATTAAATAACTGCTGGCGAATCTGCTCCGGCGAGAGACCTAATTCGGTTGGGTACTCGCGACGAATGACCAGACCCTGGATATAGTTCATCAGGTAGAAGTCACAACCGATAACACTGTGGTCGTCGCAGAAATGGATCGGCACCGGGCCGTAGGGATAAACATCCTTTAGCGCAGAAAGAACCCGGTACTCGCGCGACATATCATGGGCAGACTTCACTTTGCTGCCGAAAGGAGGACGTCGCAACACCCAGGATTCGTTGCCGCTCTCCAGCAGGTAAGTGAGATTGGAATGTCCGCCGGGGAACTGCCTGACCTTCAATCCGTCCACCAGACTGCCCAGCACCGGCCGCAAATGCTCCCGCAGCTTGTCGAGATCGAGTTCTTCCCCCTGGCGTATTGCGCCAGCCCGATCTACCAGTTCATCATTTAACAAACCTGCGTCCCTTTTTTGTTATTAGCGATAAGTAATCATGTGTTGGAGTTCTTTATTCTCCAGGTGCGGAAGGCTATTAAACTGCGTCATGGATACTCTCCCTCCACCATAGCGAATCCTGGTAATCGAACTATTGTGCAGCATCCAGTTAGTCGCAATTACCTGTTGATCAGGGAAATCTAACACACGTTGCAAGGCCATGGCGATGACACCCCCGGAGGTGGAAATCAGTGTACGACTGCCACCTGTGTGGGCGCGCATCACTGAGTCGATTCCAGCGTGCACCCGCCGTCTGAAGTCAGCGTAGTATTCGAAGTCGGCATCTTCGTCGCCGGGCTGCAGTTCACCCTGCACCCATTTCAATGCGGCCGCTTCCAACACCAACTGGAACTGGCGTCGGTCCTTGATTGGCCAGTCTGAACTGCTGGCGAGACCTTCGCTCTCACCATGATCACGCAAGTAAATCCGGATCAGCGGATCTCCGTTGTATTCATTGAAAGCAGGATCGTGAACCGGTGAAGCATCTGCGGACTTGTGCAGTATTTGCAATTCAGCTGCAGTCTCTCGCTGGCGCAACAGACTGCCGCTGATGATATGGTCGAATTGTTCACCCAGTGCTCGCCAGTGCCCAGCCAGCAAGCGCACCTGTTCGATGCCCTGATCACTTAGCTTGTCATAGGAATCTGCGCCGAAGGACGCCTGTCCATGACGCACGAGGACCAGTTCACTCATGAGGTGTTGCCGCCAGGTTGTAGGTAGGTAGGAACCGGATTATAGCGAAGCGTAACGTTCCGTGTGGTATTCACCATCGCCGAATTGAATATCCAGCGCCGTGACCCGCTTGAACAGGTGACCTACGTCCAGTTCCTCGGTCATACCAATACCGCCGTGGATCTGTATCGCTTCCTGCCCAACCGCACGAATTGCCTTGCCGATTCGACTCTTGGCCGCCGACACTGCCTTGGTCTTTTCCACAGCGTCTTCCTGGCTGTCCAGGGTCATGGCAGCCATCATCACGATGGAACGTGCCAGCTGACACTCGATAAACATGTCCGCCATGCGGTGTTGCAATGCCTGGAAGCTACCGATTGGTGTACCGAACTGCTTGCGTGTCTTGCTGTACTCAACCGTCTTGGCCAACAAAGATTCGAGGGCACCAACCGCTTCCGCACAAACTCCGACAGTTGCCTTGTCTATGGCCTGCAGCAAAGCCTCACCGGCGGCGCCAGCAGCGCCCACGCGATCGCCTGCACTGAGCTGCACATTGTCGAGTTGCACCTGCGCGGCCTTGCGTCCGTCCACCGACGTGTAGGCAGTCAGTTTGACACCATTCGCCGACGCGTCCACCAGAAACGCTGACAAACCATCCAGGCCTGTCGCTGCACCAGACTCCCGCGCAATCACGATCAGCTTGTCCGCATTACCACCATTTTCGACTGCGATCTTGGTACCCGACAAACTAATCGAGTCTCCTTGCACAGTAGCACTGGTTTCAATATTCAAGGGATTGAAGCGAGACTGGGGCTCCACATAGGCACAGGCGAGCTGAACTTCGCCACCAATGATGCTGCCGATCAGCGTTTCTTTCTGATCTCCGTCAGAGAGATTCGCAATCAGGGAACCACCAAGAACAGCGGTGGCTGTGTAGGGCTCTACCAGCATAGCCTTACCGAACTCTTCCATCATCACCATGAGATCGACGGCGGAGCCACCTAGCCCACCATCCTGTTCCGAAAAAGGCACGGCCAGCCATCCCAGTTCTGCAAACAATTGCCAGAACTCCTTGCTGTACCCCGCCTCACTGGCCACGATTTCATTGCGCGTGTCGAAGTCGTAACTCTTCTGCACAAACTTCTGAACCTGATCCTGCAGCATCTGCTGCACTTCAGTATAGGAAAAATCCACGTTCTACCTCACTCTGGCAGCGGTGCTGATGCGCACCGCAGACTTACAAGCCTAATACGGCTTTACTGATTATGTTTCGTTGAATCTCGTTTGAACCACCGAAGATGCTTAGTTTGCGGTTGTTGAAATAGGTTAGCGCCGCAGCCGCTGTTGTACCCGGTCCGAGATACTCACCGTCAAAGTCTTCTTCGAATTGCTCGGGCACATAGGGCAGGCTGTTATAGCCAGCCAGCTCCACGAACATCTCATCCATTCGCTGCGCCAGCTCGGTGCCAACGATTTTCAATATTGATGACTCGGGTCCCGGCGCCTTGCCAACACTCAGCGCCGCAAGCGTGCGCAACTCAGAGTATTCCAATGCCTGTAACTCAATTTCGACTTCGGCCAGTCGCTTTTTGAATGATGCATTGTCGATCATGGCACCACCGACACCATCCTGGGTTTCCTGTGCCAGCTTGCGCAAAGCAATCAGCCGCCTTTTGCCTCTGGCCACACCGGCTATATTTGTTCGTTCATGAGTGAGCAGCACCTTGGCATAGGTCCAGCCCTTGTTTTCTTCTCCGATCAAATTTTCTGCTGGTACTTTGACATCGTCGAAGAAGACCTCATTCACTTCCGGAAAACCATCAATGAGAACGATTGGCTTAACTGTGATACCCGGCGTCTTCATATCGATGAGCAGAAAGCTGATGCCTTCCTGCTTCTTCACCGTGTTGTCAGTTCGAACCAGGCAGAATATCCAGTCGGCATATTGTCCAAGCGTATTCCAGGTCTTGGCGCCATTGACCACGTAGTGATCGCCTTCCCTGACGGCTGAGGTTTTAAGTGAAGCCAGATCCGATCCGGCATTGGGTTCTGAGTAGCCCTGACACCACCACACATTACTGGCGAGAATATCGGGCAGGAATTTCTGCTTCTGCTCTTCAGATCCATAGGCCATGATTACCGGGGCAACCATCTTCATGCCGAAGGGGATGGGTTCAGGCGCACCGTAAAGACCCATCTCGGTGGCGAAGATATGTCGCTGGGTGTGATTCCAGCCGGTACCGCCGTATTCCTCAGGCCAGGTTGGTGCAGCCCAACCCCTGGCGAAGAGAATCTTCTGCCAGCGCACCATATCGTCCTTGCTGAGACGAATGTTGGCATCTACCTTGGCCTTCAAATCCGCAGGAAATTCCTTCTTCAGGAACTCCCGCACCTCCTCCTGGAAGGCGATTTCATCAGCGCTGAAGTCAGCGTTCACGGCAATTCTCCTTAGCCCAATTTTTGATGATAATTGCGAAACCTGGCCCGCGTCAGAATTTCCAGCCGGCCGTTCGCCAAAAGAGCGGGAAGCGTACCACTGAAAAGGGCCTCAGTTAAACAAAAAGCGAGCAATCGCTCGAAATATCCCCAGCGCACTGATTTAACGGCCTGCAGCCCATAGAGAAGCAGCAATTTGACGGGTTTTTATTGCCACATCTCAATGGATTTGCGATAACAAATGGGGTATGCTTCGCACTCTTTTTAAGGTGCTGTATTTTCGAGCAATTTTACCAAATCGCATCCCATTCTCAGGAGTTGCCATGAAAATAACTCAATTTACAAAATTGGCCCTAGTGATCTTCGCGCTGAGCGGGTTCGTTGCCTGTAGCTCCACCAGTGAAGAGGCGGCCGAAAGCGACGTTGCACAGACCGAATCAGGCGTTGATGCAACCAACCGCAGAGCCCAGGAAGAAGCCGAAGCGGCTGCCGCTCGAGCAGCAGCGGCTGAAGAGCGCATGCGTCGTTCTGCACTGGCCACCAGAGTTTTCTACTTCGACTTCGATGTCGCCGAATTCAGACAAGGTGATCGCGATGTGTTGACTTACCATGCTCGTGACCTCGCCGCCAACCCAAGCAAGAGAATTCGCCTGGAAGGCCATGCCGATGAGCGTGGTACTCGTGAATACAACCTGGCACTGGGTGAGCGCCGCGCCAATGGCATCCTCAACTACCTGATTGTCAACGGTGCGTCTCGCAACCAGATTGAAACTGTCAGCTATGGTGAGGAACGACCAGCGGATCGTGGCACCAGCGAAGCTGCCTATCAGCGCAACCGTCGAGTTGAAATTATAGATCCCTGATCTGCAAAGCTGATCAAGATTTTGGAAGAACTAGCCGAACCTCAGGGTTCGGCTTTTTTTTGCCTGCGAATCACTAGCCGAACCTCAGGGTTCGGCTATTTTTGCCCGCAAATTAAAGGTCGTCACAGAGATGTTCGTGCAACTCGGCTCCGATCGCCTGAATGAGATGCTCACCCGCCTCGATGCCGCCAGCGAATGAAATAAAGGCGTGAATCATATCGGTGTAGCAATCATGCCGGGTGGGAACGCCATGAGCCTCGAGCCTGTCCACATAGGCCTGCCCTTCATCGCGCAGGGGATCAAACCCCGCGGTAATAACGTATGCCCTGGGTAGTCCGTGAAGGTCTTGTTGCAGGAACTGCAGATCGGGATCGTTAGCCTGCTCTGCATTTTCCAGATAATGACTGCGAAACCAGCCCATACCAGCCTTGGTGAGGAAATGTCCTGAAGCAAACTCCTCTACCGAGGGGAATTGCATCGTGGGATCCACCGACGGATAGATCAGCACCTGCATTGCCGGCATCGGGTAGGATTCACGCTTGCATGCATGGGTAATCGCTACGGTGAGATTTCCTCCCGCACTGTCACCACCAATGGCAATTCTGTCCGGGTTGATATCCAGGGCAGCGCTGTTGTCCCTGATCCAGCAATAGACTTCGAAACCATCTCGATAAATAGACTTGATCTTGTTGTCTGGTGCACGCTCGTAGTCCACCGAGAAAACCTTGCAACCACTGGCATTGGCGATGCGCTGGGTGACAGTGTCATAGTCTTCCACGGTGGATAGTACGTAGCCACCACCATGATAGAAAACCAGGCAGCCGGCGCGCCCGGACTGGTAGCCGTGGGGTTCGTAACAGCGCACGGGAACGGAGCCGCGACTGACAGGCACTTCAATATCGCTTATCGAAGCCAGATCACAGGGTTCCGGAGCAAAGGGATTACCGCGCTCAGCCCTCATGGCACGAGCTTCTTCGGGCGTCCCATCTTCAATCTGCGGCAGGCGAGCTGCTGACTCCGCCACCTTCGCCGCCATCGGCTCCAATGCATCCGCACTCTCTGCCTTGTTGCTCACGCGTATTTCAGTCATAGATCCAGTGCTCAGAAAAACATGTTCTTTGGCTTGGCGGGCTTAAAACCGACAATCCAGATGAGAATTGAAAACAGTAGAAACCCGGGCACGACATATAGCGCGATGTCATCCAGGGTCTGGGCGGTCAAATCCAGCAGCGCGATAGCAAGATAAACAAGCATCGCCACGACATGAGCCAGCAAATAGTAATTAATAAACGGCGCGGAGTTATGGGTCATTGGCCAGGGCTTGCAAAGGAAGAACCAGCGCAAGCCAACAACTACTCCCAACAGATCAGTTGGCCAGAACAACAGCAGATTAACGTTATGATGTGTGTCCAGATGATCAGAGACAAACCAGCTACCAAGCATCAGCGTGCCGTATACGCCACTGAAAATCGCTGTCAGCAAGGCGAGCAAACCGAGAATCCTGAAATTGAGCCCTTCCATCTTGAAGCCAATTCGGGAATGGGTGGCAAAGTAAGACATGGGAATACGCTTTAACATCAGCACCAGAAAGAACACCGGAGCGAGCAAGCCTATTGATGCAACCCGATAAGCATCAGATTCAATTGTTGGAGACGGAAACTCCATGATGATTTGCTCATCCGACAACAGCGGCAGCAACTCTCCATCTTCAGCGACATTTGAAGTCAATGCGGCAAGACGTTCACGCAAAGCAATCGGAAGATACATGCTCTCCCATTCACTTACGTTCCTGTCGATATTGCTGTTCATGAGAACATCGAGTGAGAAAGCGATCAGGGAAACAGATGCATAGTGCGATTGCACCTGGTCGCGAAAAGTCTCATCCAATTCTCCTGTGTAGGACTGCTGCAGCTTGCCACCGAGCGCCTCATCCAGATAATCCCTGACGCGAGTTGTACAGTTGTCGAAGAAATACTGATAGGCGTAAACCAGGTTTTCTTCCTCCTGGTTCCACATCAGGCGACGATAGAGTGTCTCCTTTTGGGGATTGGTCAGGTTAATACGATCCTGCCACACGGTTCGCTGCTGAGCCCGATACATATCAAACTCAAGAGCTGGTGGTGATACGGCAAGCTCATAGTTCATGATGCCTTTGAAAAAATTAAAGGCAAAGGCAACGGGACTGCCACCGGTATCGAAAACTCCCCAGTTGAACACCAGGTCGGTATTGGTGTTTTCGTCATACATGCGCAGGGCTGTATGCCCGAAGTTGTCCCAGACTCTGTCACCAACATCCACGGTAATCAGGTAAAAATGGACGCCGCTCAGATCTGCAGGTGGTGGGTAGTCCTCGGCGGATAGATTGGGATATTGCGCCAGCGCCGAATTCAGCATGAATAGCTGGGCCAGCAGGCAGAACAGCAGCGCGTAGCCGCCACGACGAGGTCCTGCGATGGCACAGCTGGCGCCCTTCTCGGTCATGCTACCTTGATCCCCTGCTCCCGGACCTCATTGTCCGGAGAAAAAATGAATCCTATCAAAGATTTAGATTAGATCAAGCCGGGAGTAATGTAGTTGCAGATGGCTGGGAATTATGGGCAGAAAGGCGGGAATTCAGCAATCTGGAGGCATAAAAAATCCCCACTCCCTATCCGCCATATAGATGAGTGGGGATTAACGGAAATATGGCGATATGCAGACAGGCAAAAAGTGTGGGTTCTGCGAGGAATGACTGCCTGCCGCCTTTCCGCTTGATGGGAAAGTTAGCAAAAGAAATCTGAACGTAATCTTAATGAAAGGCCAGCAATCTGGAGAGAGAGAGAAAAAGTCGCTGTTGCCGCGCCTCGCGGCGGCAACAGCGCAGGACTCATCAATAAGGATCCTGAAGGATTTCAGGACCTTATATCTGAGCCGCTCAGGGAGCTGCGGAAATCTTGTCTACGAGCGTATACGTGGGCTCTCCACGATCAACAATTTCGAAGACTACCTGCTTGTCAGCAGGAACAAACATGATTTCTTCGGAATTGTTGTACAACATGCGCTCATCATTTATGGCAAGTCTATGGGCTTTCGCCAGCACTCTTACCACAGCTGAATCTTCCGGTTCGCTTAACACGACCCGCGCCGATTCCACGTCACCGATACAGGATGCGAGCCCTGTCGATAACAACATAACTAACAACAATTGCTTCATAAGTCCTCCAGTACAAAAGCAAAAAGTTGATTGGAGCCAGGCTCCAGCTCGTACTGCTATCTCGCTGATTATTACTACGAGATAACTTATTCGACGTTGTACTGAAAAAAAGGTTACGCCAGCAATTACCTGGCATTTCGTCAAAACGAAAAAAGGCCAGCAAAAGCTGGCCTTTCAGGGGATATTAAACAGATTGATCTAGTTAGCGCGAGCTTCCTCCGCCCGGGCACCACGCAGGATATTTGCCATACCATAGTTGCCTTCGTGACAGGCATATTCATAGATCTGCCCATCGACTTTTGACATGGTGATCATTGCTGTTACCCGATCCTTGAAGGTGCTCGGATCGTTAACGGTAAACTCGTATTCCATGGTGTAGGGGTCGGTGAGAGTGAAGCGCTCGATCAGCACTTTATCCTTCGCTGTCCCGGCACCACTGAAGCTCTGGGTAAGATCATTGAAGTTTCTGGTTTCTACTACCAGTGTGTTGCCATCCCAGTAACCTCGCGCATCACCATTCCACAACCTGACATCTTCATCGAGCTGCGGCTTCTCTGTAAGAGGCACTATTCGGGTTGTATGCACCATCTCCATGATGATGGCGACAGTATCCCGGCTCTGAACAATTTGCAGGTTGTTGTTGTAGAGGCTGGGAAAGAATGGAGGGCCCGCATTGAAGCCCACCAGGCAGCGCTCCGACAGACCCCTGTCCTCGGGGCCGTTCTTGCCTATGCCACCGACGATGAAACGGACCGGCCGGTCGCCGACCACATCGGGACCTAGTCCACCATTCACGGTTGGTGCACCTTCCACCAACTCGGGGAGCCGACCATTTTCCGGGTAAGTGATCAGGGAAGTACGATTATCCTTTCCGCTCCCCATCTCCAGCCAGAACGTGTTGTAGCCGTTCGGGCCGGCATCAGTCAGGCTCTGCAGGCCGGCCTCAGTCTGGGCTGCCAGGCCAGCCAGCTCCTCCTCGGTGAGATATTGCTTGTCACCAAGAAATGCAGGCCTTTCCATGGGAATGTTGGTGGCGAAATTCCATACACCCTGCAGATCGGGTTGGCCCCATTCGGTTGCAGGTGGAGTGAAGTCTTCCTGTCCATAGGTCAGGCTGGCAACGACAAGGAACACAAGTGCCAGAATAGGATTTTGAGATTTCATCATTTCCCCCAAAATGCTGGTATCAATGCGCCTCAGTATAACAGGCTATGCAGGCGATAGTCCCAGTCTGGCGACGGGCAGGGCAAGCCACGGTCACCTGGCTTTTCTCGACTTCTTCCGCTTGCCTGCAGCAGCGCGCAATGCGCATTCGAATGCCTGCGCGCCCCACTCTGTCATCAGGTCCATGCTCTCCATCGCCTCTTCCGGCGCCTGGTAATAACCCAGCTGCATAGGTTTACCCTGTTTATGGTAGGTAAAGGCCTGCAGCCCGAGCATCTCGAAGCGCTCCCGGTTCTGATCATCAACTTTCAGGTACAACTCGTTGTCTGCGATCAGACCAAACATCAGGCCATCGAGAAAGACACCGAAGCCGCCAAACATCCGTTTCGAATACACCGGCCCGACTGCTTGCAGCAGATCCACAACGTGAGCAGCATATTGTTTCGCTTCATCATTGATGGGCATTAGTCTTTCCCGGGTCAAATGCTATGATAGCCGGCCTTGCTGTTCGATGAACGAGCTGACAGTCCACTTACCGAACCACGCCTGAGCGATGAACAATAACATGGAAGCAGAAATGAATGGCGCAACCGCGTTGATTAATACCCTCGCCGATTGTGGCGTGGAATTTTGTATCGCCAATCCCGGCACATCGGAGATGCATCTGGTCCAGGCACTGGACGCAGTACCGCGAATGAAATCGGTGCTCGCACTGTTCGAAGGGGTATGCACCGGCGCAGCTGACGGCATTGGTCGCATGACAGGTAAGCCGGCCGCGACGCTCCTGCATCTCGGCCCCGGCATGGCCAACGGTATCGCCAATCTGCACAATGCCCGCCGCGGCAATGCACCGATGATCAATATCATCGGTAATCACCCCGAGTACCATATTGGCTTCGATGCACCACTTACTTCTGACATCGATACCCTGGCGCGTAATTTTTCCTGCTGGATAAAATCCTGCTCAACCTCACAGACTCTGGCACAGGATGGCGCGGACGCCTACACCGCAAGCCTGCGACAATCGCCAGGCTCCATGGGGCAGATCGCCACCCTGATCATGGGCGCCGATGCCGCCTGGAGCGAATCCAGTGGCCCGGTCAAGCCGAATCCTGTCCCGCAACGCGCGACCGTGAGCGACGCAAGCATCGAAGCCATCGCCGCGCTTCTTCAGTCGGGTCGCAAGACGGCGCTGCTGCTGGAACATCATGCCACCGAGCAGGCTGCTCTGGAGTTTGCCAGCAAGATCGCGAGCAAGACAGGCTGCCGCCTGCTCAATGGCACATTCCCCGCCCGTGTTGACGGCGGACCGGGTCGGGTTGCGGTTGAAAGACTGCCTTATTTTCCGGAACAGATTCTCGAGGCGCTGGATGGCACCGAGCAACTCATCCTGGTTGGCGGTGAGATTCCTGCCAGCTTCTTCGCTTATCGCGGCATACCGGGACAACTGGTACCACCAGGATGTGAAGTCTCTCGCCTCGCAGCAATCGAAGAAGATGCAATCGATGCGTTGGCCAGATTGGCAGAGCGACTCGACGCCGAAAAGGAAGAAGTCAGCCGCTTTCAGCAAAAAGACATTGCAAAACCCAGCGGGGAACTGGATACCAGATCAATCATCCAGTCCATCGCCGCCACCATGCCAGAGGAAGTAATCGTGTGTACCGACTCAGGTGGCGGCAATGCTGCCTATCCCTTCTGTCAGAGCACAGCCCGAAACAGCTGGTTGAGCCTGACTGGCGGTGCCATCGGTCAGGGTGGACCCACGGCCACCGGCGCCGCCCTCGCCTGCCCCGATCGGCCCGTACTGGCGTTGCTTGGAGATGGTGGTGCTGCCTATACCAACCAGTGCCTGTGGACCCAGGCCAGGGAACAACTCAATGTCACCACGGTGATCTTTGCGAACAATTCCTACAATATTCTCAATGTGGAATATGCACGCCTGGGCGTGAAAGATGTAGGTGAAGTAGCAGCCAGCCTTTTTGATATCGGCAATCCAGAAATAAACTGGGTTGATATGGCCAAAAGTTTTGGTGTGCCCGGCGCAAGAGCAGATACCGCTGAGGAACTGTGCCGCTTACTGGAAGCCAGTTACAGTACACCTGGCCCCTTTCTCATTCAGGCAAGCGGCGAAATGAAACGCTAGCTAGCCGCTTACTAGTCTACTTTTGCAAACTTCTGGATTCTTCGGTTAATGACATCGGCGATATAAGCGTTGTCGTCACCATCCAGGGTGAGGTGGTGCGCCTCGCCGAATTGGCCATTGCCCTGTCCAGGCCTGCCGATTGCACCCAGCACCCGCCCAGTCATGTCCACCTTTGCCAGTTGTCCGTCGAATCCGGTAGTGATGTACATGTAGCCATCGTCGTGGAGATGAATGGCGCAGACCATGGCGCCGAAGCTCCACTCGCCCAGAAAATTGCCTTCGCTATCAAAGCGATTGATGCGCATGTTTTCCCGGTCTGCCACATAAACTACATCGTTCTCATCAATCTCGATCGAGTGCGCAACCCAGAATTCCCCTTCGCCATAGCCCCGGTTTCCCCATTGAGTAATGAACTCACCGTCGGGGCTGAACTTGAGCACCCTGGGCTCGCCCGAACCATGTCCTTGCGCAACATAAAGGTTACCCATCGAGTCCAGCGCGATATCGTTAGGCTGGTCGAAGAAGTGATTACCTGCGGCCTCATCCCATTCGCCATTTTCACCCCGCGTTCCCAGGGTCATTAACTCATTGCCGTTGGCGTCCAGTTTCAATACCAGGTGATCAGCCACATCTGTCACCCAGATGCTGTCATCTGCATTCAGGTGCAGACCATGAGCGCGACGGATCAAGCCTTCGGCGCCGAACGATCGAATAAAAGTGCCGTCGGTTCTGAATTCAAGGAATGGCGTGCTACCACGACTGAACACCACCAGGTTACCACTCGAGTTAACCGAAACAGCGGCGTACGATTCGCCGGCAAATTCATCCGGCATCTGAAACGCTTCGCTGTACTCAATGGGCACATATTCGGTCAGCGTATAAGCCTGAAGAGGAAACAGTTGCCTGATCGGGCGTTGTGCTTCAGCCTGCAGAGCCAGGGTAGACAGGATTAGCATTGCGAGAATATTGATTGTTTTTGATGATTTCATTCTTCGCTCCTCTTATAGGTAAAAGGCCTAATGGGCCAACTCAAGCCCAGTCAAAATTTTTCTGGATACGACCCAATCGCTGATAGAAACTGTCGGCCAGTTCGCCATCACCATCGGGCCGTGGACCTAACAGACTAACCACCGGAATAACGATCAACGGCAACAGCAAGGTCAGGAACGAAGGATCCCGCCACTCTCCCAGATAGGTGATCAGTTCATACCACCACTGGGCGAACCCTCCCGCAGTAGCATTCTCCACACCATCGAACAGGGTATTAAACAACCACATGATCAGGCCGCCAGCGAAACCCGTCGCCATACCCCAGAACACACCCTGTTCCGTGGTTCTGCGCCAGTAAAATACGTAGCCAACTGCAATCGCAGGAGGCACCACCATAGCGAAACCAAGCAGCAATAACTGCAGCACAGAACTGATGTTACCGAGCCAGGCAATAATCGCTGCAACCGTGCCATACAGAACAGTCACTATCTTGTATGCCCTGAGCTTCTTGTCGCTGTCGAAATTTTTCACTCCCGGCACCCAGTCATTCACAAACATGGTAGCGCTGGCCAACAGGATTGGTGCGCCTGAAGAGATCACTGCGGCGAGTACTGCCGCCAGGGCAATGCCACCGAGAATCGGCCCGGTATCCATAGCCAGTTGGGAGATGTTCAGGTAACTGGTCAGGCCACTGTTTGCTCCATAGGATGCCAAAGTGAGTATGCCAATGAATCCTGCCACCAGCGGCATTGCAGCAGCTATGATGCCGGCGAGGAAGAAACCGGGAATCAGGTAGTCCTGTTTACCGGCTGAACTGGCATAGTTGGCGTAAACCGACGCGGCGGGTGTATGAATCGTTGCCGAGATAAACAGGGCGATGATGGTTGCCCAACCGATGCCGGTGAAGCTCCACCAGCGCACTTCATCCTTGTCTGCCTCGGCCAACATCTCGGCGCTGGTAGCCACAACAGTCTCCCAACCGCCCAGGTTGTTCATCGCGACCATACCAACCAGGAGCAGGCCGAAGATAATCACACTGCAGTGCACGATGTTGGCAACGGCGGTGCCTTTTAGACCACCGGTAACGGTAAAGGTGACAATCAGGAATCCGCCAATGGCTACACCGACGACAAAGGGCAAACCGGTCACACCACTGACGATAGAACCAATCACATAGGGCTCGATGATATTCACCACCAGGTATTCCGCCTGTACACAGAGGCTGGTCAGCCACTGACATCGGTATGAACCGAAGCGATGGTCAAATACCTGCCCTACGCTTACCACCTTCAGACGTCGATAGGGAATCGCGAAGAAAAGGCCCACCAGGAACAAGGCGGCGAAAGAATTGACACCATACCAGAGATGTCCGAGACCTTCGTTGATGACATCCCCCGCCACACCATAAGTGCCCGCGCCTCCGATACGTGTGCCAGCCACACCGGCAGCAAGCATGAATATACCCAGGCTGCCGCCACCGATAGCCCAGTCACTGGCACTACTGTTGGATCGGTTGAGATAGAAACCGAAAGCGGCGAAGAAAGCCAGGTAAGCGATGATGACAAAGGCGGTGATACTCATGTACTGCTCCTGATCGTTTTTATTATGCCTTCCAGAACCTTTCTCAATCGCACGCAGGGCATGGTACTGACCTGAATCAAGACTATCGAGATGGCTTCCGGCATACTACACCATCGCTGTAGACCGTATCTAGAGAACTCGCCATGCCAGCAAGACAGGACCCTCGATGACAGACTTCGAACCCGGCAGTGATCCCTGGCTGCAACAAGTCAGGGAAGAGATAGTCGACCCGGACCGCCCCATCATCGATCCACATCATCATCTGTGGATGAAACGATTTGGGCGTAACTACCTGTTAGAGGAACTATGGAGTGATACGGGCAGCGGTCACAATGTAGTGAAGACCATGTTCATGGAGTGCAGCGCATTCTATCTTCGGGAAGGCCCCGACCATCTACGCCCAACCGGAGAAACCCGGTTCATCACCGGGCTTGCCAGGGAAAGTGCCGAACGCGAAGACCAGGCGACAGTCGCGGGCATCGTCGCGCATGCCGACCTGACTCTCGCTGGTGATGAAGAAGAAAAATTGCTCGAGCTACTTGCGGCTCATCGCGAAATTTGTGGCGACCTGTTTCGCGGCATTCGTCACGCCGGCGCTCGGGATAAACGACCGGAAGATTTATTCATACCTGGCAACGCTCCTCCCTACCTCTACGGCAAAGAGTCATTTCGCAAGGGGCTGAGAATTCTTGCAGACCAGGGATTAATCTATGATACCTGGCACTATCATCATCAGAACCTGGACTTCATCGATCTGGCCAGGGACGTCCCTGAATGCACCATGGTGCTGGATCACTTTGGCACACCCCTGGGCGTCGGCATCTACCGGGCCTGCAAAGACGAAATATTCCAGGAATGGAAGCAGGAAATGCGCGAGCTGGCCAGGTGTGAAAATGTATTCGTCAAACTGGGTGGCATGGCGATGCCGGATAATGGCTTTGGTTGGCACAAGGCAGCGCAACCACCAGGCTCGGATGAATTCGTCGCGGCACAGAAAAAGTACTACCTGCACATGATTGACTGCTTTGGGCCCGAGCGTTGCATGTTCGAGAGTAATTTCCCCGTCGATCGCCTCTCTATCAACTACCATGTCCTGTGGAATGGCTTCAAGAAATTGACCATGGATTTCACTGAAGACGAAAAGCATTCCATGTTCTTCGCCACTGCAGAAAAAGTGTATGCTCTCTAGCATCCTGCCATGAGAGCAAAACATGAAACTTGTCTTTGACCTGGACGGAACCCTGACCGATCCCGCCCTTGGCGTTGTGCGCTGCATGAACTATGCGCTCACCACGTTCGACTACGCCCCACTTGCCGACGCCGAAATCACCCAGCATATCGGCCCTCCCCTGGAGCTAACCATCGCCAGGTTGACCGCTAGCGAAGACAAGGCTCATATCGATGCTGTTGCTGCGGCTTATCGTGAGCGCTACGGTGAATTGGGATTCAGGGAAAACGAGGTGTATGCAGGTGTCGCTGAGATGCTCGAGGCGCTACAAAGTGCCGGACACAGCATGGGCGTGTGCACCTCCAAGCTACAGATCAACGCAGACCGGGTCATCGAAGCATTCGCACTGGACGGATTCTTCGAATTTATCCACGGCAGCAGCCACCATAGCAACAAGACAGAACAACTGGCCGAGTTGCTGCAGCAAGGCGTCATCGACGGGGATGCAATCATGATTGGTGACCGAGCGATGGATCTGATCGCGGCACACAGCAACGGCCTGCGCTCTGCTGGCGTGCTCTGGGGTTATGGATCCCGCGAGGAACTGTCTGCAGAGTCGCCAAGCTACCTGTTTCACAAACCTGCGCAGCTGGCCGCGGAACTTACCACGACAAGTGACTGAAGAGCGGGAACTGATTCTGGCTAGTCGATAGTCGCCAGGATCGGGTTTCTCGACCAACGGCCTCGATCCCTGCGAAAGCTGGAGCGCTTGTTGCTGGGCATGGGATAGAGCTGCTTCTCACAGATATCGATATTTTCTTGCAGGTAGGCGACTTTGGGATGATCGGCACTGAGAGTACGCCGGGCAATTTCCAGTCGCTGCTTGTAAATACGACTCGCCCGATAGAGTTGATCTATGCGGTCGCCGGTAGGCTTGGCGCTGAGAGAGAATGACAACCAGCCCGAAACTTTTCGCAGGCCGGTTTCCAGGCGCGGATCTTCCATGTCATAGAGCTTGTTGTACAGATGCTCCATGTGTCGGTAGTGATTGTCTATCTCCTCCCAGTTTTCCATTGCCAGCTCGCTCTCGATGATGGCTTCCAGAAGCAATACCTGGGTTTCATCGTAGAGTCC
>CAYTLI010000011.1:0-28470 GCA_964438455.1 uncultured Pseudohongiella sp. | reverse complement strand
AGAGTCATACCTTTGAATTTGATATTTCTCACACAGGGACATTCTGGTATCACTCCCACACCGAGTTGCAGATTCAACGAGGTGTCTACGGTTCAATTGTTCTCACTGACCCTGCGCAAGCGGAAACCATGCAGGAAGCGACAGTGCTGTTTTCCGACTGGATCGATGATGATGCCGATGCGGTGATGGAAAACCTGAAAAAGAACGATGAGTACTACGCCTACAAGAAGCGCGCCGTACAGTCATGGGACAAGGTAATCGCCAATGGGTCGGAGGCTATCAGGAACAGGATAAGCAGCGCCTTCACTCGCATGGGCCCCATGGACCTGGCCGACGTTGCCTACGATGCCTTCATGGTGAATGGCAAGTCAGTGAATGAGCTTGTCGTAGAAGATCCGCAAGCCGACCAGATCATGTTGCGCATGGTCAATGGTTCTACCTCCAGCTACTTCGACGTGGAGTATGCTGGCGGGCCGATGACGATTGTCTCTGCTGATGGGCAGCCGGTAGAGCCGATTCGGGTTAAGCGTCTGCGCATTGCCACCGCAGAAACCTATGACGTCATCGTGCCCCTGGTATCAGGTCAGGCATATGAACTCAGAGCTTCTTCTTTCGATGGCTCAGGATATAGCTCACTCTTTGTAGGTGAAGGCGAACGAGTGGCAGCGCCCGACGTGCCACCGCCCAATTTTTACCTGATGGATCACTCGAGCATGGCCGATCACGACATGATGGCAATGGGTGACGAAATGGCTGGGGGCATGAATGCGGCTGCGAATGAAGAGATGCCTCACGCTCAGCATGTGATGCCCCAGCAGAGTAACGATCATGAGGCGCATTCCGAGCCCGATGCTGCAATGCCCATGGCGATGTCGCCGGTGATTGAGCACATGACTGACTATCAATATCTCAAGGCAACGTCAGATACGCGGCTGCCTACAGGCAATACCTGGCGCGAAATCCCGCTACGACTGACCGGCAGTATGGAGCGCTACGTGTGGAGTTTTGATGGCAGAACTGCGAGGGAAGATGCCCAGATAATGATTCGACGCGGGGAAAATATTCGTTTCCTGCTTAGCAATGACACTATGATGAATCATCCTATCCATCTGCACGGTCATTTCTTTCGCGTGATCAATGGCCAGGGGGATGTCAGTCCGCTCAAGCACACGGTCAATGTTCCGCCCATGGGCTCGGTGACTATTGAGTTCGCTGCCAATGAAGATCAGGACTGGTTGTTTCATTGTCATAACCAGTATCACATGAAAGCTGGTATGAATCGGGTGATCAGCTATGACGATTCCTCGCTGTTCACTCCAGAAATGAGCCGGAGCATTCAGCCGGCGACCCGCTGGTTCTGGTTTAACGAATTTCACCTGATGTCATCTTTCGGTGACTATGAAACCCGCCTTGCAGATGAGCGTCACAGTTTTGACCTGGAGCTGGATACAGATCTCGACGACACCTACGAGTTACACCTCTTGTACAACTATCACTTCAATCGTTTCGTTTCTGCTTTCGCGGGTACCGAGAAACGCCAGCACCATCATGGACGCAATCACGAGAAGGTCATCGCGGGAGTGAATGTTGTGCTGCCATTCCTGATCGAGTCCGAGTGGCGCGTGGATGATCACGGTGACTGGCGCATTGAACTGCAATCGGAACTACAGCTAACCCGGCGCTGGGCATTTGACTGGCGTTGGAACACCGATGACGAGCACCGTTATGGTTTCAACTTCCGGCTCAATAATCGCTTTGCCATCACTGTGCACACCGACACCGAGTACGGAGACGGGGTGGGATTCAAGTTCTACTACTAGTCGGCGGGCAATAGTTGCTGGAAGAATTCCGGTACCACTTCAGTGGCAGGTCCGTAGACATGCTGGTCAAACGCCGAGCCAGTCTCGTCCAGGTTGAGTTCGACAGTGTGAGCCTTGCGAATCTTCGCGGTCTGGTAAAACCCGGAGGCCGGGTAGACGTTGCCAGATGTGCCGATGGCAACAAACAGGTCGCATGCTTCCAGTGCCATGTTTATCTGGTTCATGTGGAAAGGCATCTCTCCGAACCAGACCACGTGGGGACGCAGGTTGCCAGGCGAGCGGCAGCAGCGGCACTCGCTGTCAAAATCAAAATCTTCCCGAATATCGAACACCAGCTTCGAATTCAAGCAGCGCATCTTGAGTAATTCGCCATGCATGTGCAGGAGATTCTGGCTTCCGGCGCGTTCGTGGAGGTTGTCGATGTTCTGGGTTACCAGCAGAAATTCGCCGGGAAACAGGCGCTCAAATCTGGCCAGCGCCTGGTGTGCTGCATTGGGTGCGATTTCCGGCGCAAGCAACTGCTGCCTTCGCTTGTTATAGAACTGATACACCAATTGAGGGTTGCGTGCGAAGCCTTCAGGAGTGGCGACGTCATTGACGTCATGATTGGCCCAGAGCCCATCTTCCGCGCGAAAGGTTTCGATGCCCGATTCGGCAGATATGCCAGCACCGGTCAACACGACGATAGATTGAGGCATGGTTTCCATGGCAGGGATGTTAACATTATTGCTCAAGGGCCCAATGCCCCGCTTTATTTGCGCACTTCAGTAATCAGTTAAGGAAAACAGCAGGGAGGAATTCTGTTTCATGGCATTTCCCAAGATTGGCAATATGGCACCAGCCTTCAGCTTGCAGGACCAATCAGGTAAGGCGGTTTGCCTGAAAGACTTTCGCGGCAGCAAACATGTGGTTCTCTATTTTTACCCCAAGGCAATGACGCCCGGATGCACTGTCCAGGCTTGTGGGCTGCGCGACAGCAAACGCCAGTTAAGCCGCCAGGACGCGGTAGCAATCGGCATCAGCCCGGATCCGGTGGATCGCCTGCACAAGTTTGCCGATAAGGAATCGCTGAATTTCATTCTATTGTCAGATGAGGATCATGCCGTTGCTGACAAGTATGGGGTATGGGGGTTGAAGAAGTTCATGGGCAGGGAGTTCATGGGCATTCTGCGTACTACTTTCATTATTAACAAAGCGGGCAAGCTGGTGCATATCATGGATAAGGTAAAAACCAAGAGCCATCATGATGATGTGCTCGCGGTGTTAAAGGAACTCGACTGACATGCCAGTAAAGCTCAACTACAAACAATATTCCGATTCCGGCAAAGCGCTGATGGTGTTGCACGGATTGTTCGGCAGTCAGTCGAACTGGGGCTGGCATTGCAAGCAACTGGCAGACAGTTTTGCCGTCTACGGCCTGGACATGCGCAATCATGGTGATTCCCCACATGATCCCGAGATGAGCTACAAGGTAATGGCAGAGGATGTGCGCCTGTTGCTGTCCGATCTGGGCATCGACAGCTGTTACATTCTCGGTCATTCAATGGGGGGCAAAGTGGCCATGCAATTGGCGATGACTTACCCGGAACTGATCGAGAAGCTCATCGTGGTGGATATAGCGCCCACCAACTATGCCGCGGGTGGTGAAGGACACCTGAGGGTGCTGCAGGGAATGCAGGCCCTGGACCTGAGTGCTATTGAGAGTCGCAAGATGGCAGAGGCGGAACTGGCAAAGTTCATCGAGGATGCGGACACGCTGCAGTTTATTCTGACCAACCTGGTGCGTGAGCAATCGGGAACCTATCGCTGGCGGCTTAACGTTGATGCCATTGTGGAACACTACGATGCCATGCGTGTTGCTCCGGAGGGCGATCCTTTCGACAAGCCCACCCTGTTTATCAAGGGCGAGCAATCCAACTACATCCGCGAGCGAAATGAAGCAGAAATCAAAGCCTTGTTTCCATCTGCTTCTATCGCTGTGGTGCAGGATGCCGGACACTGGGTTCACGCGGAAAATCCGCAGGCCGTGCAAGAGCTAATCACTGATTTTCTTGCTGACTAGCCGCTGGAGGAATGTGCGAATGACCGTATTGAGTGTAAACCTGAACAAGATTGCCCTGCTGCGCAATTCTCGCGGGCGGGATTTCCCCAGCGTGGTTAATTTTGCCCAGCGCTTTATCAATCTGGGCGTCAAGGGAATCACCGTGCACCCGCGGCCTGATGAAAGGCATATCACCCGACAGGACGTGCACGACCTGGCGAGTTTTCTCGAGCTTTACCCCGACGTGGAATTCAATATAGAAGGCTATCCATCGGAACAGTTTCTCAAGCTGGTGATGGACGTGAAGCCAGCGCAATGCACACTGGTACCCGACGAACCCGGGCAGTTGACGTCAGACCATGGCTGGGATGTGGCGGCAAATAAATCCAGCCTGGAAGAAGTGATTGCTCAGCTGCGTGACAATGGTATCAGGAGCAGTTTGTTCCTGGATCCCGAGCCTGATCGGGTGCAGGAAGTGCTCGCGGTCCAGGCCGATCGTATTGAGCTCTATACCGAGGACTATGCCAGCCACTTCGGCCTCGAATCCGAGCATCGAGTATTTGAAAACTACCGGGCTACGGCAGCAGCGGCCGAGCAGGCAGGTATCGGCGTAAATGCGGGGCACGATCTGGATTTGCGAAATCTGCGCCGGTTTCTGGAGATCCCCAACATACTTGAAGTCTCCATTGGTCATGCGCTGGTCGTGGAATGTCTCCTGCACGGCATCGAATCGGTGGTGAAGCAATACCTGTCTATTACCGGCGGAGAAGAAGGAGAGGCCCACTATTATTGATTCGTTAAGAATCGATTAAGCCAGCCCGGTTAAACTACCGGAGGGTCGGTCAACTTGTTACACTGGTCGGCAACAGGAGTTCCCATGGTCACTATACAGTCCGCAAGAACTTTCATTCTGGCTGCCATGCTGGTGCTGGTGTCAGCACATGCTTCGGCAACCAATTTTGATGTCTCTCATCTGGCGACAGAGCTCAACCGGGTCAGCAACGAACTCGCGCAACAGCTGCGCAATTCCCGTGGTTACAGTTCCGTACGCTTCTCTGCCAATCAGTTAAGCAAAGAATCAGCCGAGTTGATCAAGGCGATCGGCCGCGGGCGCAGTGTGGCTGCGCAGCAGGCTGCGTTCAAAAGAGTTGCGCGTCGTTACCGTGAGCTCGAGGCTGCTTTTCTGCGCTCGTCACCGGAGCACGATCGTGTGGTCTACAACCAGGTAGGTGTGTTAAGCAATCTGTTCAGCAGTCTTAACAGCGAGTTTTATTACACTAATTATGTTGAGCCCTCGCCGCGTTATTACTACACACCCCCGGTGGTGAGGCGGTCCCAGCCGCTGTCCCGTTATGACAGGAGAGGTCTCGGTCTTGGGGGTGGGTTTGCAGGTGGCAATGTTGGCGGCAGCGAAAGGTCGCGAAATCCGCGGCCGGGCTATCGTCCCAACACTATGCAGGTTCCCTACAATAATTTCAGTCACCGCAGTCCAGTGCTGGAGCGGCAACAGAGACTGCAGGGCGAGCTGAATCGCAATTCAATCTTGCAAGTGCCGAGATATCGCGGCCCCTGAGCAATTTCTCTCGCCCGGGCTTTCCTCTAAACTAGCCTGCCTCAACCAGGCGGGCTTTAGACTCATGTATGCAACCTGTCCCAAATGCGGGTATCAGCACTCCGATGCCCAGGTCGGCGCAGAGAGTTGCCCGGACTGTGGGCTCGTCTATGCAAAATGGCTGAAGAATCTGGCCAGCGACCCGACGCAACAGGTAGTCGCTGGTGCAAGTGATTCTGCTGGAAGTGTCGGGTCGAGATTGCTGGGATTCTTCCTGGTAAACAAACCCTCCATTTCCAGAGCAGAAATAGCAGGCTACGGGTTGATCTGGATGGCGCTGGCGTTTTGGGGGTGGCAATTCGTTGCCATGGACTATCGTTCGGCTGAGATCATGAATTCCTGGTTTCACAATGTGGATCTCATCTTTCACGAAGCTGGACACATATTGTTCATGCCATTCGGTCGTTACATGATGTTCCTCGGTGGTTCCCTGTTCCAGGTGCTGCTGCCTCTCATCTTCGTGTTCGCATTTCTATTGACTAACAAAGATGCCTTCGCTGCCTCGGTGTGTCTGTGGTGGGCAGGGCAGTCTCTCATGGACCTGGCGCCTTACATCGCTGACGCCAGAGCCTTGCGAATGCCTTTGCTCGGCGGCGGTACGGGAGCGGACAGGCCGGGCTCCCATGATTGGGCAAACCTGTTAAGACCTTTGGGTATGTTGAATCAGGATACGAAGATTGCAGCGATGGTAGACTTCATAGGGTCAGGTGTACTCTTAATTGCCCTGGCATGGGGTGCCTATATGCTGTTGGTATACTATCGCTCCACCATGAACTAGAATTGCGCCCGCACTTCAAGTGGTTCTCTCGACTAAATCTTAATGCGCACACTGTACTACGGCTACTGGATCGTTGTGGCTGGGTTTGTCACCCAGTTTGTCGCCGTTGGTATGGCCAATTACGTCGTAGGCTCTTTCCTCATTCCCATGACCGAAGAGTTTGGCTGGAGCCGGGCTGAATTTACCGCGGCTCGCTCTGTTGGCCAGATTGTTTTTGCCTGTACGGGTTTTGCTATTGGTACCCATATTGATCGCCTCGGTGGCCGACCCTTCATGCTAACCGGAGCCATGGTGCTGGCGGCAGCCATGTTCTATCTCAGCACTATCCAGACCCTGGCAGAGTGGCTGATTGTGAATGGACTGATGCTCACTATGGGTTCGGCCATGATTGGCAACCTGGTAGTGAATGTCACCCTGGGCAAATGGTTTGTAGAACGCCGGGGCAAGGCTGTTGCGCTGGCGGGCATGGGTATTTCGCTGGCAGGAATCATCTTGCCGCCAATCGCGACCTTTCTGGTGGATACCTTCGGCTGGCGCGATTCCTGGCGTCTGCTGGGGATGGGTGCATTCCTGTTGACCGTGCCGGCGGCACTACTGGTGCGCAGGAAGCCTGAGGATTTTGGCCTCCACCCGGACGGTCGCAGTGTAGAAGAGGTCTCGGCCGGACTCGATGAAGCGGCGAGACTGGATTTTGAGCGCTCGATGACCCGCGGCCAGGCCATGCGCACCAGCAGTTTTTATGCGCTGGTAATGGCTTTCGGCCTATTCCAGATCTCCATCACGGTGATGCTGACCCAGACTATCCCGTTGATGACCGATGCTGGCTACTCCAGATTCATAGCGTCCTCGATGATCTCCCTGGCATCTATACCGGCGTTTCTCAGCAAACCCTTCTGGGGAATGCTCATCGACAATCACAATCCAAGAAAGCTGGCTGCGCTTGGGGCGGCAGTCACTGGTAGTGCAGTGATGTTGATTGTGCTGTGTGTCTCGCAAAAATGGGATGCATTCGTGTACTTCGCATTTTTGCTTATGGGTTTGGGCTGGGGAGGATTGTTGCCCCTGCAGGAAGTGATCTGGGCATCCTTCTTTGGGCGCCGCTATCTCGGTTCGGTGCGCTCCACTGCGATGCCATTCACCTTTGGCATGTCCGCAGTCGGCCCCGTGTTGGTGGCCTTTTATTATGATTTAGCGGGCAACTACGATCTGGCACTGCTAACAATCGCTCTCTGTAATCTGGCTTCGGCTTTCATGCTGTTCAGGATGAAGCAGCCTGGCGAACGAGTATCTTGACCAAATCTGCCCATATTTAAGCAAAAAGCACACCTTGTGACGCTGCGCTGAATCTGTCACAGCATAAAGTGTGACCCCTGTCACGATTTTAGCCCAGTTCCAATCCTACAATTTCAAAGTAAGCACTGATAAATACAGTGGAATTCCTACATTTACAGGTCTGCGAAATTAGTAGTAATGAACAGTAGTATTCGCTTTTCACTTCCGCAATTAAGCTTTACCAAGCCTAGAGGCCTGGCGCCAAAGCTGTTCTTCAGTGTTTACCATGGACCAAATGCTGTCGCTTTCGCCCAACTGAGTTCGCGCGCGAGCAACAAGTTCCAGAATGAGCTTAATCGGGCTGATGGGCTGGATCGGGAACGGAAAGTGCCAGGTGTCAGTTACTGTCTGAAGCAAATCGAAGTGAAGCAGAGCTATCGTAACCAGGGAATTGGTTCGGCCTTGCTCAACGAGGTGATTCGTTTCTGCGAAGATGAAAGAGTCAGTGCTCTGTATGGCGAGGCCAAGGGCGATCATCAGGATCTGCCGCGCTGGTACAGTGATAAAGGTTTTCAGGTTGACCGTGTCAATAATATCCAGATGTGCTTCACCTGATCCCCGGGTCGATTTCAGTTAAGCATCGGTTCCAGATAGGGCCACACATTGTCGACGATCATTGGCTGGGCTGCAGCTTTGGGATGGATGCCGTCGTTCTGCATTAACTCCGGCTGTTGCGGGATACCATCGATCAGGAATGGAACCAGGGGAATTCCTTCTGCTGCCGCGATCTCGCCATAGAGCTGGGCGAAAGGCACAGTGTATCTCGGACCGTAGTTCGGTGGGATCTGGATGCCGGTCAACAATACCCGGGCCCCAGCCGCTTCACTCAGTTGAATCATCTCGATCAGGTTTTCTTTCAGTGCTGCCAGGGGAAGGCCGCGCAGACCATCATTACCACCCAATTCCAGGATCACAAGGTCGGGTTGATGATTCTCCAGCATTGCAGGCAGCCTGATCAGTCCGCCAGTGCTGGTTTCGCCACTGACACTGGCATTGACCACTCGGTAGTCATAGCCGCTTTCGCTTACCTTTTGCTGCAACAGTTCAACCCAGCCTGCCTCGTCTTCAATGCCGTAGGCAGCGCTAAGACTGTCGCCGAACACCAGCAGGACTCTGCTCTCGCCATCCTGCGCCAGCCCATGCTGGGATATTGCCAGGGCGATAAGAAAGATAATTGGGCGAAGTGGTGACGTCATGTTGAGCTCTATCCCTGTGCAACCAAAAGCCGGCTGGCTGCGTAATATCGACTATACCAAACACATGGACCCGCGGGCAGTCGCCGGAGCATCCGCTGCAGGCGATTTCGTCTATAATCGGCCCACTTACGCAAGGGCAGGCAAGGAGCACTCCCAATGACTCTCCCAATGATAGAAACCACCCGGCTGGTGAAGAGTGTCGACACCAGCGAGGGGTTGCTCACTATCCTCAAGGGTATCGATCTGAGCATCGCGGCGGGAGAGATCGTGGCGATCGTAGGGGCTTCCGGCTCCGGCAAGTCAACCTTGCTCGGACTGATGGCGGGGCTCGATGGTGCGACCTCGGGAGACGTGAAGCTGAGCGGCCACAGCCTCAGTGAGATGGACGAGGAACAAAGAGCGATTCTGCGTAGCCAGATGGTTGGCTTCGTTTTTCAATCGTTTCAGTTACTGCCGAGCCTGACCGCGCTGGAAAATGTGATGCTGCCTATCGAATTGAAAGGCGATGCCGAGGCCCATGACAAGGCAAGGAAATTACTTGAACGTGTTGGCCTGAATGAGCGCTGGCATCACTACCCCAACCAACTATCTGGTGGCGAGCAACAGCGGGTAGCGATTGCCCGGGCCTTTGCTACCGAAGCAAGCATTCTGTTCGCCGATGAGCCCACCGGCAACCTGGATACTGCAACTGGTGCCAGGGTTATCGATCTGTTGTTCGACCTGAATCGTGAGTATTCGACCACCCTGGTCCTGGTTACTCATGATGAGCGTCTTGCACAACGATGTGACCGCATCATCAAGCTGGTCGCAGGGGAGATTGCTGAAGATTCACAGGTTGAGCCAGCAACAGAGAGAGAAGTCAGCAATGGCTGAATCCCCGAACGTCACTCTGCAAGACAACAAGCCACTGAGTAACTTGCTCAATCTGTCCATGCGCCTGCTCTGGCGTGACTGGCAGGGCGGTGAGTTGCGTTTGCTGTTTATCGCCCTGGTGCTGGCGGTGACCTCGGTAACAGGTATCGCGTTATTTACCGATCGATTGGAAAAAGCTTTGTTGCTCGAGTCGGCAAACATGCTGGCAGCAGACAGAATTGTCAGCGGTCGGGGTGATTTGCCGCGGGAAGTTCTCGAGGAAGGGCAAGCGCGTGGTCTGCGCACGGCAGAGACTCTTTCTTTCACATCCATGGCATTTTCAGAAACCGGTAACATGCTGGTCGCAGCCAAGGCGGTCAGTGAGAACTACCCACTTCGGGGTGAAGTAATCGTTGCCGAACAGGCATTTGTCCGCGGTACGCCGGTGACCAGTGGCCCGCCGCCAGGAGAAGCCTGGCTGGAGTCGAGGGCTTTGCCTGCTCTCGATCTAGAGGTAGGCGATACGGTCTATGTGGGCGAATCTGAACTTCGGGTTGGCAAGATTATCATCACCGAACCGGATCGGGCAGGCGGAAGCATGCTGGACAATGCCGGTCCTCGACTGATGTTGCATATGGATGATGTGGCGGCGACCAACGTGGTGCAATTGGGCAGCCGGGTCAGTTATCGCTATCTGTTTGCCGATGATGATCTCTCGGCTCTCGACGATTTCGAGCAGTGGTTTCGTGCCCGCGAAGAGTGGCGTGGCAGGTTCTATATCCGTGATGTCAGGGACGAGAGCCAGGAAGTGAGCGATGCACTTGACCGCGCTGAAGGCTTCCTGCTGTTGGGCTCCCTGTTCGCTGTGATCCTGGCTGGATTGGCAATCGCGCTCACGGCCAAGCGTTACAGTGAACGTCACTATGACTACGTGGCGATCCTGAAAACCCTGGGCTGTACATCGCGGCAAATCAGTTTCATCTATCTGTCCATCCAGTTAGTGCTTGCCATGATCGCTATCGTGGTTGGCAGCGTGCTCGGATGGCTCGTCCATCAGGGAATCCTGAGCCTGCTGCAATCGATCCTGCTGGTGAGTTTGCCGCCTGCCAGCCTGCAACCCTATGCCATTGGCTCGCTGACGGCGCTGATCTGTTTGCTGGCCTTTGCCTTACCGCCTCTATTGGCGCTGCGCGAGACGCCGCCTCTGCGTGTGTTGCGCAAAGACATCAGTCAGCAGAAATTCAGTGATCGCCTGCCTTACGCCTTCGGCATACTCGGCACCATATTCCTGGTCTACTGGTATAGCCAGGATTTTTATCTCACCTCGGTGCTGGTCAGTGCAGTCGCCGCAATCGCTTTGTTCCTCTCCATAGTTTCTTTTCTTTTTCTTCAGTCCAGCGGCTCGGTTGGCATGAAGGCGGGTAATGCCTGGAAACTGGCGATGACCGCAGCGCGACGCCGGCGCAAGCAGAATGTGCTGCAGGTGATGGTTTTTTCAACCACTATCATGTCCTTGCTCATTCTGACCTTGCTGCGCACTGACCTGATTACCGAGTGGCAGGCGCAACTGCCGCAAAACACACCCAATCACTTCATGATGAACATCAGTGGTGACCAGATAGAAGGAATTGAATCTTTCTTCGCCGACAACGGCATCCAGGGCAATGCTTTCTACCCGCTGATCAGTGCCCGGGTGACTCGCATCAATGGTGATCTGCCGAGCCAGACCGGCGACATGGATGAAGAGGAAGAGGAAGGCAATAGCCTGACTGAGAGTGCTGCGCTGGATGATGTAGAAATGGATGAGGAAGTGAGTGCAGCGCTGGCGCCCGATAGTGCAGCGCAATCTCCTGACTCTGCCGCAGGCGACAACGGTACCAGGGTTCGCGGCCGTTTGAGCAGGAGGCAGGTCACTTGGGCTGATGAGGTGCCTCCGGACAACGCCATCACAGCCGGTACATGGTGGGGGGAAGAGCCAGAAGCTGGCTATGTCTCCATCGAAGAGGAGTATGCGGACTGGTTGGGTCTGGAGTTGGGGGACATGCTCGAGTTCGAAGTCAACCAGGAAGTGATTTACGCCGAAGTAAGCAGTTTCCGCAGTGTGCGCTGGGACAATATGCAACCCAACTTCTTCATTATCTTCTCTCCTGGCACCATCGACCATCTGGGAGGTACCTATCTCTCCACTGCCTTGATGGAAAGAGAGCAGAAGATGCTGCTCAACGATCTGATTCGTTTGTTTCCTACCATGGTAGTCATCGAGATCGATGCGTTGATCGAACAGATCCAGACCATCATCTCCCAGGTCACTTCGGCTATCGAGTTGATTTCCATCCTGGTCCTGGTGTGTGGTGCCCTGGTGCTGCTTGCCTGTGTTAATGCCACTCTCGACGAACGTTTCAAGGAAAATGCGATTCTGCGTACGCTGGGAGCAGGGCGAAAACTGATTCTCTCCAGCCTGATGATCGAGTTTGCTTTCATTGGCCTGCTTGCCGGCATCATCGCTACCATCGGCGCTGAAGCCAGTCTTTACTATTTGCAGGAACAGATCTTTGAGCAGGATTTCTCTTTTCACTTCTGGGTCTGGCCGCTTGGGCCGCTATTGGGCACCTTGATTATTGGTGGCCTCGGTGTGCTTTCAACCCGCGGGGTGGTGCGCATCAGCCCGCTAACAGTCCTGCGTCGTTCAGTCTGAATCAGAGATTGTTGCTGTAGCGCTGCAAGACTCTTCGTACGCTGGCGTGATAGCTGCTGCCAAACAGGAGCAGATGGTTGAGTAAGTGGTACAGATTGTACAGTGGCACTCTTTCACGCCAATCTGGTTGCACGTCACTGGCTTCTTTGTAGCTGTCGTAGAATGACTGGGGGAAGCCGCCAAACAACTCGGTCATGGCAAGTTCGGCCTCAGCCCAGCCCCAGTAGGCTGCGGGGTCAATAAGTGCCGGTTGCCCCTCTTTATCGCAATGCACATTACCTGACCAGAGGTCGCCATGAATCAGACAGGGTTGCATGTCGGGTATCCATCGGGCCAGCTTGCTGGCTACGTCTTCCACCGCAGCCAGTTCCTCGCTGGATAGCAGGCCACGCTCGTGAGCCGGTCGGGCGAGAGCAATCAGGCGGCGTTCGGCAAAAAACTTGTACCCGTTGCTCTCTGTCCTGTTGTCCTGTGCCGTTGCGCCACAGTAGTTGTTCATGGTGAAGCCAAACCCGGGCTGTGCGCCACTATGCAGCACAGCTAACTGTCTGCCCAGAGTGTTCCAGAAATCAGAGACTGCGGCTCCGGAGCCAAGGTCTTCCAGCAGGATGAATGTTTCTGCCGCGTGAATCACCTGCGGCACCCTGCAGGCACCCTCGCTGGCAAGGGCCTGCAAGCCCGCCGCTTCGGCCGCAAACATATCCGGCGGGGCGCTCTCCAGTTGCTTGGCGAAGAGAGTCTGGCCCGAGTTCAGGTACAGGCGCCGGGCATCGCTGATGCAGCCACCGCCCACGGATTCGCTGCGCTGCACACCGCCATAAGCATTGTCTTCAAGCCAGATTTCGCAGGGTTCCATGGTGTCTGCAGACTACGCGAGATGGGTTATAATCGCCATTCCAGGATTCTGATTGGAATTATCTGCTCATGATCTCAAGACGACTGGCGTTAGTTTTATTGCTGTTGTCAGCCAACACGAGTTTCGCGCAATCCCTCGAGTCGGTTACCGACGAGACCTGTGTGCGCGGAGATTGCGTCAACGGGCGTGGCACCATGGAGTTCAGCACCGAATTTGGCAAGGGCAGCTACGTCGGCGACTTCGAGAATGGAGAATTTCACGGCAACGGCAGGCTCGAGATTCCTATCTCATGGACGCAGAGAGAAGTGTATGACGGTGACTGGGAAAATGGCATTCGTTCCGGTCGTGGCAAGCACTGGAATGGTAAGGGCAATCTCTATATTGGCGAGTGGCGCGATAACAAGCGCAATGGCCAGGGTTCCTACTTTTTCAATTTGCCAGGGTGGCGAGAAAACCAGCACACTGAATTCTGGCTTAAAGAAAACACCGAAAACTATACCGGCAATTTCGTTAATGATCATTTTCAAGGGCAGGGCACTTATCGCTGGCCCGAAGGCAATCGTTACGAGGGTGGTTTCTTTGCCGGCAAAAAACATGGTCCAGGAACTTACTACTACGAGAAAACTGGCACCGCCCGCCAACAGTGGTGGAACTACGGCGACTTTATTCGCTGACAGACACTGCTTATCCGGTAAAGAAATAACACTATGATGGATCTGGAATCTCTTCGCAGGGAGTACAAGGGTGGCCTGCGCCGCAAGGACCTGGCAGACAATCCCTTTGTGCAGTTTGAGCGCTGGATGGAAGAGGTGTTGCAGCTCGGCATTGTCGATCCGACGGCTATGACTATTGCAACTGTGTCTCCTGACGGCCAACCCAGCCAGCGAATTGTATTGCTCAAGCATGTGGATGAAGAGGGGTTTGTTTTCTACACAAACTATAGTAGTCGCAAGGCGCAGGAGTTGTCAGGAAATCCAAAGATCAGTTTGCACTTTCCCTGGCATACGGCTGACAGACAAGTAAAAGTCTGTGGTTCCGCCAGCAAGATTTCCATGACCGAGTCGGTGAAGTACTTCCTCAGCCGCCCCAGGGACAGCCAGATTGCCGCACTGGCGTCACACCAGAGTACAGTGCTGAGTTCAAGAACAATGTTGCTCAATCAGTTTGAGTCGCTGAAGCAGAAAATACAGCATGGGGAAATGCCACTGCCTGACTTTTGGGGTGGCTATCGGGTGGTGCCCACTGAGTTTGAATTCTGGCAGGGCAGTGAGAATCGGTTACATGACCGCTTTCGTTATTCGGTCGCAGACTCAGGATGGCAGATCGAGCGTCTGGCCCCCTGAAATCTTACCGGCGCATCAGGCGCGCCACTTCTTCAGTTTTTTCTTTTCCAGCACGCGCTTGAGACGTGCATATTGAGGCAGGCCCTGCTTGAACGGGGGGAAATCCTCGCCGGTAATCAGGGGCGCAAAATAAGCCCGGGCCTTGTCGGTGATGTGAAAGCCATCGCGACTGATGTAATCTCGCGGCATCATCTTTTCCACATTGGCCACGTCGGCAAGCCTGGCTTCGCCAATTCGCCAGCTGTATTTCTTGCCCTTGCCACGCACGATGGTTGGCATCACTGCGTTCTTTCCTTTCAGCGCAAATTCGACAGCAGCCTTGCCAACGGCATAGGCCTGATCGACATCAGTGCCGGAGGCGATGTGGCGGGCGGAACGTTGCAGGTAGTCGGCGACCGCCCAGTGATACTTGTAGCCCAATTCATCTTTAACCATGTTGGCGACAAAGGGTGCTACGCCTCCCAGTTGCACATGACCGAAGGCATCTTTACCACCGGCGTCGGCAAGGAAGCGTCCATCTTTGTACTGTGCGCCCTCTGAAACGACAATCGCGCAGTAGCCATATTTGTTCACGCAGCTCTTCACCTTGCGGATGAATTTTTCTTTATTGAACGGGATCTCCGGAAACAGAATGATGTGTGGCGCATCGCCTTCCTGTTCCGTGGCAAGTCCTGCTGCTCCTGCAATCCAGCCCGTGTGTCGTCCCATGACCTCCATGACGAATATCTTGGTTGAGCTCTCGCACATGGACGCCACGTCGAGACCTGCCTCACGAATCGATACGGCCACATACTTGGCGACGGAACCGAAGCCGGGGCAGTTGTCAGTCATCGGCAGGTCATTGTCGACGGTTTTGGGAATACCGATGCAGGTGATGGGAAATCCCATCTCCAGGCTCAAGTGGGAAACCTTGTTGGCTGTATCCTGGGAGTCACCGCCGCCGTTGTAGAGAAAATAGCGGATGTTATGTGCCTTGAAGACATCCATTAGCCGTTCATATTCCCTGCGATTCTCATCGTAGGATTTGAGCTTGTATCGACAGGAGCCGAAGGCGCCGGCTGGTGTCGAGCGTAGTGCCGCAATTGTGCTCGCAGATTCTTTATTGGTATCAATGAGATTTTCTTCCAGCGCGCCAACGATACCGTTCAGTCCGGCATAGACTTTGCCGATCTTGTCTCGATGCTGGCGTGCCGTTTCGATAACGCCACAGGCACTGGCGTTAATGACTGAAGTGACTCCACCGGATTGCGCGTAAAACAAATTCGCCTTGGCCATGACTCAATAATTTCTCTCGTCTGAATGCTTTTATTTGGCTGATTTCGAAGGTCGGCTATGTTACTCGCTGCCGCTGTCCCTTGCCAGTATTCGGGGATTGATGCCACAATCGCCTCCCTTCGTTCCTCTATACAAGGATATACGGAATCACCATGCGTCTAATAATAGGCATGTCAGGAGCCAGCGGTGTCATCTATGGCATTCGCCTGTTGCAGGTGTTGCAGCAGGAGAGTGAAGTTGAGACTCACCTGATCATGTCCAATGCGGCGAAGATGAACATCGCTGTCGAGACTGACTGGTCGGCAAAAGACGTCACTGCCATGGCTGATGAGGTTTATTCCAATAAGGATATTGCTGCGACCCTGGCCAGCGGTTCGTTCAAGACCGATGGCATGATCATCGCTCCCTGTGCCATCAAGACTCTCTCGGCAGTCGCCAATTCCTATGCTGACTCCTTGCTGGTGCGAGCGGCGGATGTGATGCTGAAAGAGCGTCGCCGGCTGGTGCTGGTGCCCCGTGAGACGCCGCTGCACACTGGCCACTGCGAACTCATGTACAAGGCGAGCAAGATCGGCGCCATCATTGCTCCACCAATGCCGGCACACTACATCAAGCCGAGTTCGGTAGATGAGCTGGTTGATCATCATGTGGGGCGATTGCTGGACTTGTTTGATCTGGATCCGGGCCTGGTGAAGCGTTGGCCTGGTGTTAAGCCTGCGCAACTTTCCTGAAGTAACTTTTCTTACAGGAGTAGCGGCTTGGATGTCTAACTCCAAGCACGCCGTAAATACGTCCCTGTAGGCTCGTGTTCGGCATCCCTGCCTCACACGGCTTGTCGTTCGACATCCATGCCGCTACTCCAGTGGCTTCGATTGACTTCACGAAGAACTGACACTTGGCAACCCCGATCTGGACAGCTTCTGTGATCGCTTTTATGCTGTCACCAAATCCCGCATTTCGTTTGGAGAGTCTCATGACGCGTCTATTGGCATTCCTGGCAGCACTTGGTTTTTTTACTCCCGCACTCGCACAGATCAGTGATCCTGACTGGAGCCAGGTCGAGGAAGAGACGCTGCGTCATTTCCGTGCATTGTTGCAATTCGATACCAGTGATCCACCTGGGCGAGAATTGCCCGCCGCAGAATATCTGCGTGATGTGCTGGAAGCGGAAGGCATTCCCGTTGAGATGCTGTGGAACGATCCCGAGCGGCCGAATGTGATCGCGCGCCTGGAAGGCGATGGCAGCAAGGAGCCGCTACTGATCATGGCTCACACAGATGTGGTGAATGTGGATCCGGAGAAGTGGATATTCCCACCATTCAGCGCAACGGTAGATGGCGGCTATGTGTATGGTCGTGGTGCTGTGGATGACAAGGATAATCTGGCTGCTGCGTTGATGGTGATGCTGGAGCTGAAGCGCCAGAACGTGCCCCTGTCTCGTGATGTCATTTTTCTTGCCGAATCCGGAGAAGAGGGCGCTACGGAGTATGGCATCGAGTTCATGGTCAATGAGCACTTCGAAAAGATTGAAGCGGAGTTTTGCCTGGCGGAAGGCGGCTCGGTTGCCCGGGTGAATCGCGAAGTGCAATACGCCGGTGTGCAGACAGTTGAAAAAATTCCTTATCGGGTTGAACTGGTGGCTTCGGGAGTGGCCGGTCACGGATCGGTGCCACTGCAAACCAATTCGGTTGTGCGTCTCGCCAAAGCGGTTGCGGCAATTGCCGACTGGCGCTCACCGATTCGCCTGAATGAAACCACGGCAGCTTATTTTGAACGCTTGGCGACAATCTCACCGCCGGATGCGGCCGAGCGCTATCTGGCGGTGCTGGATCCGGGTCGTGCCAGTGAGTCTGACGAATACTTTCTTGCCAATGAGCCGCGTCATGCTTCCATGCTGCGCTCCTCACTGAGCCCCAATATTTTCGATGCCGGCTACCGTATTAACGTGATTCCTTCCGAGTCCAGGGCCAGTGTGGATTTCCGTGCACTGCCCGATGAGGACGTGCCGCAGTTCCTGGAAGAAATTCGTCGTGTGGTCAACGATTCCACAGTGGACGTCAGCCTGGGGGCGCGCAACACCCGACCCCGTGGCCAGGCGAGCCTGAACACCGAGGCCTTCGCTGCCATCGAGGCAGGAATCAATGACCACTACGGGGTCATCACTCTGCCCACCATGAGTACCGGGGCAACCGATATGGCTTACCTGCGCAATCTCGGTATCCAGTGCTATGGCATCGGTCCTGCCATCGATCGCGAGGATGCTGCCCTCGGTTTTGGCGCCCACAGCGACCAGGAAAGGATACTGATCAGCGAATTGAACCGATTCGTGCGTTTCAACTGGGATGTGGTCATCGATATCGCCGCTGCCCGGTAGGGTACGGCGGACGAGGATTAGAACTGCAGCACAGTCTTGTGGGACAAGGCTGGTAAAATTCGGACGAAGTCCCGGGATATTTCGGGTTTTATATTGACTGAAGTGTTGTCCGATGGTGTTCTAGACGCTATCGACAACCTGCTCCAGACGAGGAAGTTATGCTAAACAAAGGTACGGGTTTCGCCAGATTTTCAAGAGCCGCTTGTTGGATCGTGGCGGTTATTTGGGTGGCGCTTTCGCTGTTGTCGTTCACCGGCGGCTCTGACAATTCCATGATCAACGGGTTTCTCTGGCTGGCTGGCGCGGTAGCTTTTGCGATTTCGGCAATTGCACTGGGTCGCGGCGGTGACTCCAGTGTCCACCAGGGCGGTGAAGCCAGCGACTAAGACAGCTTTTCGCTGGCAACGGCTATCGCACGTAGATGCTCGCTCATGCCATCGTCATCAGCCTTCTGCAGGGTCCTGCAAAGAGTGGAAAAGTTGGTCAGGGTGGCCGAAACTTCTCGTTCCGCTTCTGCACTCTCCTGGCTGCGATTGACTAGTCTTTGTAGTTCTTCCTGCTGCAGCTTTTCTGCCTGCAGCTCAGTTTTTTTGATATTTTCCCGCAATGCGGTGTAGTCGCTGATCGGCACTGTCGCAGCCAGTTGCTCATTGCCTTTCATTATCTTCCTAACATTTCTCAGCGGCTGCACCACGGATTCGCGCCACGCTGTGGAGAAGGCGACAGCCTGGTCGAGCAGAGTGGGGGGCAAATTTCCGAACCGGTGGCCATACCAGGCGCAGAACAATACCAGGTTCACATCGAAGCCATAGTCATCCTGCAAGCTCAGACAGTGATCTGCCACACCTGCCGATCTGTACAAAATGAGAGAATAGTCCCAGAAATCGATATCCGTCTCAGCCATTCGCTGCTGTCCTATAGCAGTTGCGGGGGTAGTCGAGCTACCATGGTACCAATTTACAAGGTCTTACGATAAGCAGCACTACTGGTATGCACATCCACATCCTGGGTATTTGCGGCACCTTTATGGGTAGCCTGGCAGTACTCGCAAAACAACTTGGATATCGAGTCAGCGGCAGCGACATGAATGTCTATCCGCCGATGAGTACCCAGCTGGAATCCCTGGGAATCGAGCTCAAGGAAGGCTATCGGTTCGAGCAGCTGCAGCCGGCCCCGGATCTGGTTATTGTTGGCAATGCCTTGTCCCGGGGCAATCCCGCTGTTGAGTATGTGCTCAATGAAAATATCCCCTATACCTCGGGGCCCCAGTGGCTTGCCCAGTTTGTCCTCCAGGACAAGTGGGTGTTGGGCGTCGCTGGTACTCATGGCAAGACGACTACCAGTGCCATGCTGACCTGGATTCTGGATCAGGCTGGAGTCAAACCCGGCTATCTGATTGGCGGGGTGACCCAGGGGTTGGAGCATTCAGCATCTATCGGTGATTCGGCATTCTTCGTGGTAGAAGCGGATGAATACGACACTGCCTTTTTTGATAAACGTTCGAAGTTTATTCACTACGCTCCACGTACTGCGATACTCAACAATCTGGAGTTCGATCATGCCGATATCTTCGACGATCTCGATGCGATTGAAAAACAGTTCCACCACCTGGTAAGAACCATACCCGGCAATGGGCTGATCATAACGCCTCACAATGAGTCGTCACTGGAAGCGGTCCTGGCAAAGGGATGTTGGAGTCCGCGACAGAAGTTTGGCATCGATGTGCCGGAAGAAGTGTGCAAATTGCAGGCAACCAATGGTGGCGTGTTCTGGAATGCGGCGACCGTTGACAAACACGGCGGTGCTTTCGAACTGGTAAAATACGGCCAGGGAACCACCGGAGAAGTTATGAGTCGTGCGCAAGTGAGCTGGCAGCTGACCGGTATGCATAATGTGAAAAATGCGCTCGCCGCTGTTGCCGCTGCCCATCACGTGGGCATCGAAGTAAAGGTCGCCGCCAAAGCCCTGAACAGTTTCGCCGGTGTGAAACGGCGTATGGAGCATCTGGGTTGCTTCGATGGCATCCACGTTTATGACGATTTCGCTCATCACCCGACCGCGATCGCTTCGACACTACACGGCTTGGCAGCAAAGCTCGCCGATTCCGGTGAATCCAGCAGACTCATAGCAGTAATTGAGCCCCGTTCCAATACTATGAAGATGGGTGTGCACCAGTACGAATTGAATCAGGCTTGCACAGAGGCCGATACTATTATCTGGTACAAGCCGGAAAAATCGGATATCGATTTTAAAACCCTGCTTGAGACCAGCCCCAAGCCGGCCTATGCTTTTCATGATGTAGATGCCATCGTCAATTTCCTCGAAGAGCGTGGCCTCCCTGGTGATCACATTGTCATCATGAGCAACGGTGGCTTCGGTGGCATCCATCAGAAGTTAATTAATACATTGAGCAATTCTCCCTATTCCCAGTGAGCTGATCGATGTCTGAAACACAGACAATTTCACTCTTCCCACTGCGAGTTGTCCTGTTCCCGGGTAACAAGCTGGATTTGCAAATCTTTGAGCGCCGTTATCTGGATCTGATCAGTCAATGCATGAGAAATGATGAAGGTTTCGGCGTGTGCCTGCTGCGTGAGGGTGATGAAGTCATTCGTGCAGAAAGCAAACAGACCATCCATCGAACCGGTACCTATGCTCGTATCGTCGATTGGGATCAGCTTGAGAATGGTTTGCTGGGTATCACCGTGCAGGGAGAAGCAAAATTTCGCATCCTCGATTGCTGGCAGGCTGACAGCGGTGTGCTCGAGGCGAAGGTCGAGTTCAGTGCGCAGGACAGGGTAGGAGAGGAAGCGATACCGCTGACGGAAAACTATGCGGCACTGGTGGATCTTCTGCAAAACCTGGAAAACCATCCAATGATCGAGGAGAAGCAGATCAAGGTGGATTATGACAATCTCTGGGAACTGGGTTGGCGGCTGGGAGACTTGATTCCTGTCGATGTGGAACAGAAGCAGGAGCTGCTGGAGACTGACGACCCCTGGGAGCGTATCAGCTCTATCGAACGCCTGGTTTCAGCCATCGCCAACGAAGCCTGATCCCCATATCCGACTGGTTAATTTGTACTCGAAAACGCATAATGGGCGGCCCTGTCTGTGCCAGAAGCGGCTACGCCATCCGGCGCAGGACTGAATAACAGAGGCAGTTCAATTGCTGGCGCGACTGATTGACATTTCTGGCTGGACTCATGAGCAATGGCTGGCAGCCAGTATCCTCGCGTTCATCGTGGTAACGATTATTGTGGTCATTCATCGCCTGATCAAGATATTCAGGCTATCTCGTCGTAGCCAGTATCAACCCAACTTGCGGCCACTGCGGCGTCGAAAATCGCACTAGAGCAATTATGGAAAGATCGAAACTCAAAGGTTTGCTGTTTCTCCTGGTGCTGACCACTACGCTCATTCTCAGTGGGCAGAGTCATGGCATCATCGTGCGTCATGATGTGGCTTCCACCGAGTACGAAGTAAATGCCATTGACTATCCCTCGGTATTTTTCCTGGAGCGACAGGGCAGCCGCAAGGTTTGCGTGGCAACGGTTATTCATCGCCAGTGGGCGATCACGGCGGCTCATTGCACGGAAGAGACCATGGTGGAAGAAACCGTAAAGCAGGGACGCCGTTTTGCAGTTGAGCTCGGAGGCGGAGTGCGCGAGATTGATCTGGTTATTAAACATCCCGCCTATGACCAGACTTCGCCCGATGATGTGGATCTGGCCTTGTTGCGATTTCGCGAACCCTCTGCTATTCCCCGCCCGGTTCCATTGCAGGTTGATCGCGACGAGTTGGGGCAGGAAATTACCCTGATCGGTTGGGGTTATTTCGGCCTGGGAACCCTGGGCCGGCAATACAACGACGGTCGCATGCGTCGGGCAACGAATCGCATTACGGTTGCTGATCGTTACCTGCGTTTTCGTTTCGATGATCCCCGGCAAAGCAATAGCGATGCCCTGTCGCTGGAGGGTTCTCCTGGCCTGGGCGACAGCGGCGGTCCCGCATTGATTCAGGCGGATACAAGCATGCAGTTGGCGGGAGTTGCTGTGGGGCAGATCAAGGGAGAAGATTTCTCGGAAGAGACCCAGGGCAAGTATGGCGCGGTGGCTATCTATGAGAGAATTTCCACGCATCTGTCCTGGATTGAAGAAGTCGTTGGCAGTGAATTTCCCTTCGACAGTTGAAACAGAGTTATTAATTTTTTGTAAAAGAGTCAGCGAGAACTGTCATGATAAAGAATATTTTGATCTCACTTGTGTTGTTTGTACTGGTCATCGGCGGGGTTGCCTATTTCTATCTTGATAGTCTGGTTACCAGTGGCATTGAGGTTGTCGGCAGCCGCGTCCTGGGTACCCAGGTGCAGGTGCGTTCCGCTTCCATCTCACCATTAACGGGTTCCGGTTCCATCTCCGGGCTGAGCATCGACAATGTGGAAGGCTTTAACTCGGAGCATGCATTCGAGTTGGAAGAAGTTTCCATCTCACTGAATCTTGGTTCCGTATTCAGCGATGTGGTGGAAGTGAATTCTGTTGTTATTACCCAACCGGAGATTACCTTCGAGCGGCAACTGAGCAGAGATAACATCCGCGCGCTCATCGACAATATCTCCACACCAGCAGGAGGGGGAGAAGAGCCTGCCGCCGAGGGAGCTTCAGCCCGGCGCATCATCATCCGTGAGTTCCTGATGGACGATCCCCAGGTCAATCTTGTGGCAGCGTCCATTGAGGCACCTATTCCGCTGCCCAATATTTCACTGAGCAATATTGGTGAGGAGAATGACTCAGCAACTGTCGCGGAGGCCCTTCGCCAGATTCTGTCTTCTGTCAGCACGGCAATCCTGAATACAGATCCACCCATTTTCGACATGATTCGCGAGAACGTTGAGGGTCGATTGCAGGAAGGTGTGCAGGAAGTAGAAAGCGCAGTTGATGATGCGGTTGAGGATATCGGCGATCGTCTGCGCGGTATCCTGAACTAGTTAATCCTGAATCGCTTCTTCTGCCTGGCTGCTTGCGGGCCGCGCCTGTTCGGCCAGGCAGTTGTTGTTGTCACCGGCGAGAAATCGATCGGTACGCCCAGTTGCCCGATAGGCGATGAGGCCTACCCACTCCCGCACTGCAGTTCTCAGAGTCCGCAGATTTTCAGCAAAACTGAAACTCAACCTGAACAGGTTGCCGGTGCGTGACTGGTGATCCACCGGGTAGGCGTGTACAGGCCACTGCTGCTGGCAGAAGATGCCCACTGAGCGCGGCATGTGAAAGGCGGAAGTAATCAGGATCCAGTTCTCGCCAGGCTCGGGATTCACCAGGGCCTTGCTGTTGCTGGCGTTCTCCGCGGTATTGCGGGATTCACTCTCGTAGATAATGGCGCGCTCACCGAGCTGCAACTGGTCGAACAGGAAGCGAGCGTAATCAGCCGCCTTGTACTCCTGATTGGTGAGAGAACCTGTACCACCGGTGAATACCAGCTGGGCTCCAGGGTAGAGTTCCGCAAGGTAGCGGAAGGTAGTCAGCCTCTCGGCGGCGCCACCGGCTTCTACCTGCCCCCAGATTTCTGAATTCACCGGGTCAATCGCACCCGACAGCACGATCACGCCATCAGCATTGGCCGGCAGCGCGCTGTTCGCCTGGAAGCGGTTTTCCAGTGGGGCAATGGCCCATTCCCCTACCGGTAACGAGCCGATGATGATAAGTAGCAATGCGCACAGAGAAAGCAGGCGTCTGGAGAGTCTGGTCCAGCCTGCCATCATCGCCAGCCAGGCACCCACGCCGAGGATGACAATAAGGCTGTCCGGCGAGATGAACGCCCAGACCACTTTCGATGCGATGAAGAAGACAGTATCCATATGCTGCAACATAACCGGGTAGGGCCTCATGCTATCGCATCTCTGCCCCGCGAATCATCCTTCCCGGGAGCGATTGCGAATGTGTTGGATTTTGTTACTATCCGGTGCCATATCCCACAATTCTGGAGTAGTAAGCATGACGATTCAGGTAGGCGACAAGATTCCTTCGGCGACGTTTAAAGTGATGAGCGCAGATGGTCCGGCAGATATGAGTACGGATGAAGTTTTTGCAGGCAAGAAAGTGGTTTTCTTTGCGGTGCCGGGTGCGTTCACGCCAGGTTGCTCGATGACGCACCTGCCGGGTTTCGTTGTGCAGGCTGATGCTATCAAGGCCAAGGGCGTGGATACTATCGCTTGTATGTCGGTCAATGACGCGTTCGTAATGGGAAGCTGGGGGCAGGCCCAGAATGCTGAAGAGATTCTCATGCTCGCTGACGGCAATGGTGACTTCACCGCGGCTATTGGCATGGAGATGGATGCCAGCGGTTTTGGCATGGGTACTCGCTGCAAGCGTTTCGGTATGGTCGTGGATGACGGCACGGTGACGCATCTTGCCATTGAGGCGCCGGGAGAGATTAAAGTCAGCTCTGCAGAAGCTATTCTCGAGGTGCTTTAGCGGCTGGTAGTTTAAAAGTGCCAGGTAGCACAATAAGTGGCAAAAGAATTGAAAAAATAAGTGACAAATAGCTGGAATTAAAACAACAACGAGAACAAGCATGATTACACAGCATCTGGATTATTTCGACGGTGATACTGAGCTGGAAGCCTACGTGGCGTTTCAGGAGTCTGATGTGCAAAAGCCCCTGGTGCTGGTTTCGCACGATTGGAGTGGCCGCAGAGAGTTCGCCTGCAAGGCGGCCGAGCGTGTTGCGGAGATGGGCTATGTCGGCTTTGCCCTTGATATGTATGGTAAAGGCGTCTTTGGTGCAGACGGGGATGTGGAACTCAATAGTTCATTGATGAATCCATTGGCTTCTGACCGTGCCTTGCTGCGCCAGCGGATTCGAGCCGCGCTGGTCGCTGGACGCAATGTGCCACAGGTCGATGCCACCAGGGTGGCTGCCATGGGTTACTGCTTTGGCGGCATGTGTGTGCTGGAATTGGCCCGGTCCGGGGCTGATGTGCTGGGAGTGGTCAGCATCCACGGTATTTTCGCGCCAGGTGACGTGCCCAACGAAGCAATCTCCGCCAAAGTACTGTGCCTCCATGGTCATGATGACCCCATGGTGCCGCCAGAACAGGTGCTGGCTTTCGAAACCGAAATGTCAGAGGCAGGGGTAGACTGGCAAGTGCATGCCTATGGAGGCACGATGCATGCCTTCACCAATCCCGGCGCCAATGATCCCGCATTTGGTACTGTCTATAACCCTGATGCGGAACGCAGGACCTACCAGTCCCTGGCGAACTTCCTGGCAGAGATTTTTTAGTGGCTGATCTGCCACGCACTACCACAGCGCAGAGTCGGATCCATGAGTAGTGACAGCGAAACCGATTCTGGCGTAGCGGGCTTCGACCAAATGCGCAGTCGCATCGGGCTGGTCCTTGGCCCGACTGTGTTTGTGTTCATGCTCATGTTTGTGGACCTGGATCCTGCCAATCCGCTGGTGACCCGCATGGCTGCGGTTATCCTGCTGATGGCCATCTGGTGGATAACTGAAGCAATTCCTCTGGCTGCTACCGCATTGCTGCCAATCGTGCTGTTCCCCTTGCTGGGCATCATGCGCGGAAGAGAGCTGCCGGCCGCAGGGCGGGTCGATCTGGAGAGCGCCCAATTCCAGGATGGTTTCAGTGCCGCCGACTTCGACATCATCTTCCCCAATGTGGCGAACCAATACATGGACTGGATCATTCTCCTGTTCATGGGAGGGTTCATCGTTGCCGTGGCAGTGGAAAAATGGAACCTCCACAAGCGCATTGCGCTGAATATTTTGCGGCTCGTCGGGGGGCAACCCCATCGCCTGGTGCTGGGCTTCATGCTGGCAACTGGCTTTCTGTCCATGTGGTTATCCAACACGGCAACCGCGTTGATGATGATGCCTATGGGTATGTCCCTGATACTGCTCTACGAGGAACTCAATGCTGGCCTGTCAAAGCGGGGCGAAGTGATAGATGCGCGGGCGCCGAATTTTTCATTAAACTTGTTATTGGGTATCGCCTATTCTGCTTCAATCGGTGGCTTTGCCACGCTTATTGGTACACCGCCTAATGGCGTTTTGGTAACCCAGTTACCGCAACTCTTTCCAGAGGCTCCGGACCTTACTTTCTCAACCTGGATGCTATTTGCTTTGCCCATGAGCGCGGTCTATATGCTGTTAGCCTGGGCGTTGTTGACCCGGTTCGTGTTTCCCCTGCCGGCCTCAACACCTTTTAGCGGTCGCGATTTTATTCGTAATGAGCTGCATAAGCTGGGCCCCATGTCGGTAGAAGAGCGCAGGGTGTTGTCTGTATTTGTCAGTTTCGCCTTACTACTGATGTTGCGCAAGGAGCGCCTGTTTGGTGCCGAGGTAGATATCTTTGGCTGGAGTTACTATCTCGACCGATTACTGGAAGCCTTTGGCAGCGCGCCAGTCGGTTACATGATTGATGATGGTACAGTGTCGATTGGCATGGCCCTGACCCTGTTCATGATTCCGGCCAGCCGCGCCGTCGGCGGGCGTCTGCTGGACTGGGACGATGCGAAGAAGATTCCCTGGGGAATCTTGTTACTGTTTGGTGGAGGCCTGGCGATTGCGAAAGGCTTTACCACCTCGGGTCTGTCCGGGTATGTGGCCTCCCAGCTGCAGGTTCTGCTGGGTGACGCCAGTCCGCTGGTGATTGTTATGAGTACCGTGGGGATTATTACCGGTCTGACAGAGGTCGCATCCAATACGGCAACCATCTCCCTGTCCCTGCCGATCATGGCCAGTCTGTCCCAGGCCATCGAAGCACACCCCTTACTATTGTTAATTCCGACCACCCTGGCAGCTTCCTGCGCCTTTATGCTGCCCGTATCCACTCCGCCAAACGCCATAGTCTATGGCTCCGGGCGGATCCCGATCATGAAGATGGTGATTGCAGGCATCTGGCTGGATGTGCTGTCTGTGCTGCTATTGACGCTATTTGTCTACACGCTGGGGCATCTGGCATTCGGGGTTCTGGACGGATTTCCCGCCTGGGCGATGCCCTGATCCAGGCCTCTGGATACTACGTAAATAGCGGATGTAGTTCGCAATTTTGGCCATCCGGGTGTTTTGGCACTTCTGCCTTTGTGCTAATGTGTCAGACTAATTTCCCACAAATTCGGTTGCTCCTGTGCGAGGAGAGCAATCACCGGGGAAAAAGTGGGAAAAAAGGACTAGAAAAACAATAAGCGAGCTGTCAAAAGCAGCCGCGTTTCACGACAATCAAATCATGAACGACCACCATCCTATCGACGATGTGCAGACTGACCCCTGTCCGGCCGGAGAGGACAACTGCCCGAATCGCGCCGAAGTGGACAAGCTGAAGGAAGAGATCAAGCAGCTGGCGGCCCTCGTTCGTACCGATGAGCTGACGACGCTCAACAACTTCCGATATTTCACCCGTGCCCTCAGTCTGGAGATGGAACGTACCCGACGTTCCGGTCAACCCACATGCCTGATCATGTGTGACCTGGATCATTTCAAGGACATCAATGATGTGCACGGTCACGAAGTGGGCAATGTGGTGCTCAAGCACATCGCAGGTTTGATCAAGAAGACCATCAGACGACTGGATATACCCTGTCGTTATGGCGGAGAAGAATTTGCCCTGATTCTGCCCGACACGAAACTGCGTCAGGGTGTTCGATTCGCCAATCGACTCAGGTTGATAATAGAAAACTCACCGGTGCAGGCGGGGGATCTCTATCTCGGCATCGAAGCAAGTTTTGGCGTGGACATTTATAGCCGTGGCGATCAGCTCACGGAAAAAGAATTCGTTGAGCAGGTAGACAGCTTTCTCTACACGGCGAAGCAGGAAGGAAGAAACCGGGTTTGTCATGCCTCTTTCGAAAAAGAAGAAGGCAAGGGGCAAGAGTCCGGTGAAGATTACACCATCTGACGTTGTTCAGACGTCGGAATCAGTCTCTCCAATTGCCACGGCCAGATGATACAAAATCGCTGCTGTCGCTCCCCAAATTCTGTAATCCTCATAATGCAGTTCGAGTATGGTTCGTTCCTGGTTATTAAATCGCATACGTGATTGCACGTAGGCGTCAGGATTCAGAACCAGATCCAACGGTGCCTGAAAGATATCTGCGACTTCCACTGGGCACGCGGTAAATTCCAGATTATTTTCGATGATCCCTACTATGGGTGTCACGCGAAACCCGGAAGGTAACGCCAGTTCACCAAGTTTGCCGATGACATCAACCCGGTCAGGGTGCAGGCCAATTTCCTCATGGCTTTCCCGCAAGGCAGTAGCAGTCACATCGTCATCCTGGGG
>CAYTLI010000010.1:0-28908 GCA_964438455.1 uncultured Pseudohongiella sp. | reverse complement strand
GATTTCTGATCGTGCCGGTGAACCATCAGCAGTTGTACGCCTGGAACCAACGAATTAATTGCTATTAATTTGATTTTAAAAAAGGGGCTCAATCGAGCCCCTTTTTTGTTGCCGGATTGTTTATTCAGGACGCCGGGAAACAATTTGTTACACATGCTGTGTTTTTGCCAGCGAAGTAGAGTTTGTGCGCCCTCTGACCTTGATTCAAATCAACGAATAGGTAGAAACACTCCGCATTACGGTGCATGTGCGACATCATGTCGCAGTCAAAATCTTTCTTATCCTGCCTATATAAGTACCCTACGCCTATTATTGTTGTTAGTTCTTGGGAGAGACACGTGCACAAAGTTTTTGTTGGTTCTGCCTTACTCGCGCTATCCCCCTGGGTTGTTGCCCAGGAATCCCAGCGAGTGACGGAAATATTAGTCCTCGGTGTTCAGGATACCCACACTGTGATTACCGATGACACCCTGGTCGCTCCGGCGGATACAGCGCAGATGTTGCGCAAGATGCCCGGTGCCAATATCAACAAGAATGGTGAGCTCACCGGCATCGCCCAGTATCGTGGCATGTTTGGTGATCGCATCAGTGTGGCAGTTGATGGTGCCCAGATCAGTGGTGCCGGCCCCAACGCCATGGATGCGCCGTTATCCTATGCGCCAGTGGCGTTGCTGGAATCTCTTACCATCAACCGTGGCATCGCGCCGGTGAGTTCGGCTCAGGAGTCAATTGGCGGTTACATTCAGGCCAAGACCTACGGCGGTGAATTTGGCACCGGCAGTGACTTCGAGTTTGCCGGACGCACCTATTTTGGTGCCCAGTCTGTGAATGAAGGTACTGTGGCCAGCGGTTTCTTTTCAATGGCGAACCGCAATCACCTGTTCCGCGGCTTCGTGATGAACGAGAGTGCAGACGACCTGGATTTTCCCGGTGGCACTATCATTCCAACTGAGTATGAGCGGGATCGTTTCGACCTGGGTTATGGCTACCAACGCGGCGATCATGAATTCAGCATCGATGTGGCCAGAAACAACACTGGCGACGCGGGTACGCCCGCGCTGCCCATGGATATCCTTTCCATCGATAGTGACCTGTTTCGTTCTCGCTACAGTTACAGCGGCACGAATTACAACCTCACGGCGGAATTTTTTGGCAGCGACAACGAACACTGGATGAGCAACTTCCATCTGCGTCGTCCGCCCCAGGACAACATGATGACTCCTGGCGCCATGCGCTATCGCCAAACCTACGCCGCCAGTGAGAACCTCGGTTTCAGCCTGAAGCTGGAGCAATATGCAGACAATGGCACCTGGCTCTATGGTATCGATGGACACTTCACTGACCACGATGCTGTAGTCACCAATCCGAATGCGGCGCCTTTCTACCTGACCAATTTCAATGACACCACACGTGATGTGCTGGGTGTGTTTGTAGAGCGCAGTCTTTCCATTAGCAGCACAATCGGTCTGGATCTTGGGGCACGCTATAACCGCGTCAGCATGGACTCAGGGCCAGTGGGTGCGAATCTTAACCCCATGAACGTTGCCTCGGGCATGCCGGTGATGATGAACAATATGTCCGCCATGCTTGCCGCCCAGTTCAACAATTCAGAGCGCAATCAAACTGATAACAATTTCGATTGGTTTGCTCGCTTCAGTGTGGAAGCAGACAACGACATCGTCTGGTATGTGGGCGCGGCGCGCAAGACGCGATCTGCCTCGTATCAGGAACGTTATTTGTGGACGCCAATGGAATCTACTGGCGGCATGGCCGACGGCAAGACCTACGTGGGCAATGTGAATCTTGATGCAGAAGTAGCTCACGAGCTGGAGCTGGGTTTTGATTGGGAGGGGCAGTCATTCTCTCTATATCCACGTTTGTTCTACAAAGACGTGAGCGATTTCATCCAGGGCACGCCCGCGACCAACATGACAGTGAATCAACTCGCCATGATGATGAGCAATATGGGCATGGGTGCGCCTAACCCGCTACAGTTCAACAACACCGATGCGCATTTTTACGGATTTGATGTAGAAGCAGCTTTTGAATTGAGTGATCGAGTGACCCTGCGAGCCATTGCCAATGTGGTACGCGGCAAGCGCGACGACATCAATGACAACCTCTATCGAGTATCACCTGACAACATGGTGTTGGCGCTGGACTATCGAGGCGACACTTGGTTGGTTTCCCTGGAAGGCATAACCTACGCCGATCAGGACGACATTTCTGTCACCAATTTAGAGCAGACCACAGACGGATACTCGCTGTTGAATCTTTCAGGCTCGATTAATTTCGGCAATGGCACCGAGTTACGTGTTGGTGTGGAAAACCTGCTCGATGAACTGTATTTTGACCACCTGGCTGCCTACAACCGGGCTTTCAATCCGGATATTGCCACGCGCGCGCGTATGCCGGGTCTGGGACGTAATGTCTATGGTCGTCTGATGTGGTACTTCTAGTGCTTGAGTGCAGTTGAGAAAGTGCTAACGAGGGTGCTGCGGTATGCGTAGCACCCAAGCTCAGGATTGAACCGCCTGATTCTTGTTACCTGATTGCAATACGGGGCGACGGCGATTGAGCAGGGGTTGCAGTAATCTTCTGTAAGCCAGTGCCAGCCCCGTCCATACCATGATGGCGCCAAATAGTGACACCAGGCCAGCTACGGTCTGACCGAAGACACCCAGAAACTCTCCTGTATGCAGGAATCGATAGACTGAGCGGATGCGCTGGTTGATTGGCAGGGTTTCGAAAGCTGCAACGGCAACAATCTCCCCGTCCACGCGATCCAGTGTCAGCGTATCCCTGAGCTGAGGCATCCTGCCGTTGCCTCTATCGACAACTGCGTTGCTGGCAGCCAGATCTCCCTGGGGGACAGTGAGCGTGATTGCCTGCCAGTCGGGGCTAAACGATTCTGCACTTTCAAATAACTGATCCAATGATAGCGAGGCGCCGCCGTTTGGCAGAGTCTCTGGAATTACCTCTTCAACCATCAGGTTGCTGCCAGATCTGTCGGTGCCAAATGCGGAGTAGAGCAGGTCGCCAGTCCAGCGGAAGGAAAACATGGAGCCGGTGGTAGCCAGAATGAACAAGGGTATTGCACACCAGATGCCGAAAACATGGTGCCAGGTGAAATCACGGGCTTTGCTCGTTGGGTAGCCTTTGCGATCCAGTAGCAATCGCGAGCGCACCACGGCCCAGTTCCAGATCTTGGGAAGCCAGAGGTAAATGCCACTGACAATAATAAAGACGAACATCAGGTTGCTGATGCCGATGATCAATCGCGGAATGCGGCGGTTTTCTGATGAGGCATTAAACCAGCGATGAAACCCGGTGATGTCGCTGAAGAATGCATTGAGCCAGGGCGCAGCAGGCGCCATTTCCTCGCCGGTGTAAGGATTCAATTGCAGCCCGCCACGTCGGCCGGCGCGGATCGTTACCGGGGCGCCAGAATTGCGATCGACGATTACCGATCCTTCGGCAAGATCAGGGTTCTGCGCGACGGCGATTGCATGGAGTTCTTCCAGGGAGAGGCGATTCTGTTGTTCTTCCACTGGTACATAGGCAGTACCGGCGACCCAGTCTTCGATCTGTACTTCATAGGTGAGCAGCACGCCGGTCACGCACATGGTGAAGATGGCGAAACCAGCCACGACACCGCAGCTAAGGTGGGCCCAGAACAAGACTTTGCGAAACACGCATTTATCCCCTGATATGTATTTCTGAAACAGAGCAGGCATGTTATTGCGAATCATTCGCATTTGCAACACAAAAGCCTGCTTCATTGATCGATATCAAGGATATTGTTGTTGATAATCATTCTCATTTAGATTAAGCTGCTGCGACTTCCACTTACCAGGAGACTCGAGAGCGATGACATGCAGTAAATTCGCCCTGTTTAGCGCAAGCGCACTTTCCCTGGCCGTATGCCAGGCCAATGCCCAAACCACAGTAGAAAACGAGATCGAGGAAATTCTCGTACAGGGGCAATACCTGTACCGGGACCAGGTCAACGCGCTGCGATCACCAACTCCAATCATCGATGTACCCCAGAGTCTTTCTATTGTTACCGCCGAACAGATTACCCGGCAGGGATTCACCAGCATTGGTGACATCATCAATTACACGCCGGGCGTGAATACGTCCCAGGGTGAGGGGCATCGCGACTCAGTGGTATTTCGGGGCGTACGTTCGACTGCGGATTTTTTCATCGATGGTGCCCGGGATGACGTGCAGTACTACCGGCCTCTTTACAATTTAGAGCAGGTGGAGATTCTTCGCGGGCCTAATGCGTTGCTGTTTGGTCGTGGCGGCACTGGCGGCATCCTCAACAGGGTGACCAAGAAGGGAGTAATCGGGGACAACTTCACTGCTTACCAGGCCGGCGTGAACTCTTTTGGTGAATGGAGTGCCCAGATTGACAGTAACTTCGATATGGGTAATGACTCTGCATTTCGTATCAACGCATTCTACGAAAGCCTCGAAAATCATCGGGATTTCTTCGACGGTGAACGTTTAGGGGTCAATCCCACCGTGAAGTTTGAACTCAACGAAGCCACCACGCTGGATCTGTCTTATGAGTATGCCGATCATCAGAGATTTATCGATCGTGGCATTCCTACTGGCGCCGATGGACGCCCTGTAGAAGGCTTTGCTGACATCGTATTCGCAGATCCTGACCTGAACACCACAGAACTGCAGGCTCACTTGTTCCGTGCCGCATTACAGCATGAGTTTTCGGACAATTTGAAAGGCAACTTCAATGCGTTCTATGGTGACTACGACAAGCTGTATCAGAATTTTTACGTTTCTGGCTACGACCAGGCGGCGTCGCCCTTCGAGGCCACCCTCGATGGCTACCTGGACACCACCCAGCGAGACAACCTGATTCTATCTGGCAACTTCATCTGGATGGTAGACGGTAGTAGCATAAACCACACCATCATCGCCGGTGGTGAGTATATCGACACATCATCCGACCAGGACCGTTACAACTCATTCTGGAACACAAGCGCCGATGACAACGAAACCTTCACCATTAGTCAGCCGCTCGTATTGCAAGGCGGGGTTGGCGTTAATGCGCTGGGAATAGACACAAGCAACAGCTTTGCGGTCGATATCAACGACGACACACGCGTCGGTATCGATGTGCGTTCACTCTATGTGCAGGATGAAATTGAGCTTTCCGAGATGCTCGACGTGATCGTCGGTGCTCGCTATGACAGTTTTGAAATCGATGTGTTGAATGTGGTCGCCAAGGACACGCGCTCTCGCAAAGATGATCAGGTTTCTCCACGTGCTGGCCTGGTGTTCAAACCCATGGAAAACATCTCCCTCTATACCAGTTACAGCGAAAGCTTTCTGCCGCGTAGTGGCGAGCAGTTCGCCAATATCAATGGCAGCAATAACCAGCTCGATCCAAATACCTTTGCCAATCTCGAGGCCGGTGTTAAGTGGGATTTTGCGCGCGGTTTGAGTTTTACTGCCGCGGTTTTTGAGATTGAACAGAGCTCTCCGCAGATCGCCGATAACGATCCTTCCACTCTGGATGTCATCGATTCGGAAATCACTGGCTTCGAAGCGCAACTGCAGGGCCAGGTCACAGATGCCTGGTATGTCTCCGCCGGTTACAGCCAGCTGGATGGTGAGCAGGTGAATCGTACAGGGCCTACCGGTCTGCGCCCCCGTGAGTTACCAGAGCAGATGTTCTCACTGTGGAATACCTTGCAGGTCACCGACCGTCTTGGATTCGGCCTCGGGGTCACTTATCAGGACGAAAGTTTCATCGACAACGGCAACAATGCGACTCTGCCAGCCTACACGCGCATTGATGCGGCGGCTTACTATGATTTTTCCCGGGATTATCGTATTCAGCTCAACGTCGAGAACGCTGGCGATGAACTGTACTTCCCTCACTCGCACAGCACTCACCAGGTGAGCGTTGGCAGACCGCTGAACGCGCGTCTCACCATCAGCAGGCGCTTTTAACGGGAAATTGCTCCCAACCGCGGCGTAAACTGGTATAAGCTGCACTCATCCAGGCATTAAAAAAAGCTTATGGAGGGTGCAGAGATGCCCAGTACCAGATTCCTGAGAATATTCGTTGTTGCGTCGGTGATGGCATGTCAGTCCTGGCAGCTTGCAGCCCAGGCGCCAGCAGACATGGTGCACGGTGTGCGCAATGATTTGCCTCGGCCTTACGAGACTCACAGGGACTGGGGGGAACTCCCTTCCAATACCGCAGCCTGGGCTGCAGTGACCGCGGTCGAACCTTCACCAGATGGTCAGTATGTCTACGTGGTGCATCGCTGTTTCGAGAATTCCTGCGATGGACGTCCTGAAGATCCCATTCTCAAGTACGATTACGACGGCAATCTGCTGCGCAGCTTTGGCGCGGGCTTGTTTGTTTTTCCTCATGGTGCATTTGTAGACCATCAAGGCAATCTCTGGGTGACCGATGCGCGGGCCAACGATGAAATTGGTCACCAGGTTTTCAAGTTCAGTCCCGAAGGTGACATCCTGATGACCCTCGGTCGCGCGGGAGAGGGCGGCAGCGGCAGAGAGCTACTCTACTGGCCGAACGATGTGGTGATCGATCCGCGGGATGGCGACATATTCATTGCCGAGAGTCATCGCAATGGTATGAATAATCGCATTGTGCATTTCGACAAGGACGGCAACTATCTGAATGAATTCGGCGAAAAGGGTGCCGGTCCGGGACAGCTCAGTGAGCCACATACCATCGCCATGGATTCCCGCGGCCGACTGTTTGTCGGTGATCGGGAAAACAATCGCATCCAGATCATGACCCAGACCGGGGATGTAATCGACGAATGGCGCCAGTTCGGTAGGCCGAGCGGCATCTACATCACTGCCGATGACACAATCTATGTGGCGGATTCCGAATCAGGCCCGGACACCGGCGCTGGTGAGTTAATGGGCATCATGAAGGGTATTCGTATCGGTTCTGCGGTAGATGGGACAGTTCATGCTTTCATCGAAGATGCAGAACCTTTGCGTGATGATCATTCAGGTGCCGAAGGTGTGGGTGTCGATCACCAAGGCAATGTTTATGGTGCCGTTGTGCGCCGGCGCATGCTTGAACGACATGTATTGAGCAACTGATCCAACTCGTCAACATTAAAAGTTTTCTCACCCGATCATGGAAGACTCTGCTTTCAGCCATCGCATAGCCACCAATGCCGATGTGCCAGCCATCATTGCGCTGATGCAATTGTCCATTGAAGAAAATATGAAGGCGTTTCTTTCTGCTGCCGAGATCGAAGCCGCCAAGGAAACCATGGGTGTGGACCAGACCTTGATTGATGATGGCACCTATTTCCTGATCGAAGCAGAACAGGGCGGGGAGGCGGTACTGGTCGGCTGTGGTGGTTGGGGCAAGCGACGTACGCTCTATGGTGGCAATCACACCAAGGGGCGCGATGACAGTTTCAGTGATCCGGCAACAGAGGCTGCGCGGATTCGGGCCATGTACACCCATCCTGGCTGGACGCGCCAGGGCATCGGTTCATTGCTGATACAGCTTGGTGAGCAGGCGGCGCGAGAGGCGGGATTCTCTCGCATGGAACTCGGCTCCACGGTAGCGGGTGAAGCGCTCTATCTCGCTAAAGGCTATCGGGAAATCAGTCGGGAAACACATCAGGGTGCGAATGGGGAGGACAACCTGGTGATCAAGATGGAGAAGTTGTTGTGAGCGAGCAGAAAATGAATCCGGCCTTGCGTCGCCTGCTCTATTGCTTTGCTGGTTTGGTGCTGGGAGTGCTGGCTGCGCTTCTGCTTAGCGCCGTGATTATGTATCTGTTTCCGCTGATCACCGGTCTGGGTGCCGACGAGATGAGTCAGGGCATCATGGGCACTTTATTGATGGTTTTTGCCGCTCCCATCCTCGGGCTGGTGGGTGTAGGAATCGCATATAAACACTCGATCAAGAGGGATTGAGTGGTAAGACTGTTAAGGCAGTTCCCAGTCGAAGCGATATTCCACGTTTTCAACCTGCACAGGTACATCCAGCACGATTCTGGGTTCGAAACGGAGGCGTGCAGCAGCCGCAAGCGCTTCAGAATCAAAGACTCCCGGCGGCACACTGTCGGTAATTTCTATGTTGGTGACGCTGCCATCTGTGTTTACTGTGAAATCCACCATCACGTATCCCTCTATGCCTTGCTCACGTGCATCTTCAGGATAGTTCGGCGTGATGTAGCGCATGGGAATCAATTCCCGGAACTGAATCGAATCTTCGTCGGCCTGCGGCTCGGGTAGCTCTTCGTCTTCCAGCTCGAATCGAAACACCCAGCGTACATCTCGAATCGTTTCATTGCGTGGGTTTTCGAAACGCATGCCTCTCGCCGCAGCAGTGGCTGCACTTTCAAAATATCCGGGTGGTTGCGCCTGTACGGTATCGATGCTGTTAGCTACCACGGCGCCATCGGAAGTGACGTTGAAACTGAGCATCACCCAACCTTCCAGATTCATCCGTTGTGCGGACAGCGGATACATGGGCGTTGGAATATTGTAGGCAAACAGGCCCTGGGTAATGTTTGGCGGTGGCAGGTCAGTCAGGGAAGTTTCCAGATTGCTGCCTTCCCTGGTGGAGCAGGTGCCGAGAATTCCCGCCAGTGCGATCGATAAAAAGAGTGAGCGTTTCATTAACCCGAGGTTCCTAGAACGTGCTTCGGACCTTCAGTGCTAACTCCATGCCGCTACCGTTGCAGTAGTCTTCAAACTCTTCCACGATGCCAAGCGCCGAGGCGCCGACGAATCGGGTTCGTTTGCGACAGAAGTCTGCGTCGGTAATGTTGTTAGATTCCAGGCGGAAGGTGAAATTGCCAAATGCTCTCTTTTCTACATAGGCAGAGAGACGTGGCGCTTCGACAAATTCCTCAATGTCATCTACATCAATGGCTTTTCGGCCACTGCTGCCATTGGATGCATTGAAGTAGTTGAATCCATAGGTCAGGCCGTAGGCAGTCAGGTCATGGCGGAATCCCAGGTTAGCCTCCCAGCGGCCATTGCCTCGTTGACGGCGCTTGATGCCGAGAAATGGATCCACGAATTCTGAGTCTCTGAGCCTGATGCCTGTGGTTAGCAGGGCATTATCTATACCGAGAGTATCCAGCTTGGTGCTCATATCCAGGTTGAGCCCATAACGTTTGCCATCGCCAATATTGCCGCGTGCGGAATCGAGGTCGTCCGGTCCGGTGGAGGCATCGATACGATCGATATGATCAGTAACATCCCTGTACCAGAACTGGGAATTGACCACGCCCAGATCTTCGGGGAGGCGCATCTCGAAATTTAACTCATAGCGCCATGATTGTTCCTGGCGAATATCCGGATTACCGGCCTGGGTGTTCTGGTCTTCATCACTGCCGTCCACGGAAGTGCTGAAGTCAGAGAAGCTGAGCTGATCCACGTCCTTGCGTACGCTGGCCCTGAGTTGGAAGCTGGGTGTAATGTCAAAACGGTAGTCGACACGAGGCCGAATAAAGTCGAAATCTCGGCTGTTACTCACATCACCAGATTGCTCGATCGTGGAAGTCTCCCACACCAGCGAGCTTTCCAGGGACATGCGGGAATTGATCTGCCAGTTGTGATTGGCAAAGGGTTCGTAACGCATCTCCTGGACGGTGGTATTTGCATTGGGCACTTCAACGGGGACCAGGTTGCCGAATGCCGGAGAACGTTCACCTTCAGTGTCTACGCCCAGCAACAAACTGTTGTCGCGGATAGTTTGTGCGCTTTCTACACCCAGCTCCATACCCTGTTGTGGGCTTAGATCGAAAGTGTAAGAAGTGCGTGCTATGCGTTCGCGATCACGACCGCCGGTCTTGGTAAAAAGGTTTGGCACAATTTCACCATCGATCACGTTGGTGCGATTACGGGTGAAGGTGAAGTCCCTGTCATTGACGATAAAAAGAAATCGGAACGTTCCTGCATTGCCAAAATCATGTTCGATATCTCCGCCCAGCTCCCAGGCTTCACGAGTGTTTGTGTTCTCTTCCCGCTGGTATCGAGTTGTATTGGCAATGGTGTCCTGAATTGAGCGGTCAGTGCTGTCTGGCACATCGCCTCGCGTTTCGTACAGGGCGTTAAACTGAACGACGGTGTTTGGAAAGCTGTAGCCCAGGTTGGCACTGGTTTTGTACTCGGTTTCGTCCCGTACACGATATTCGCGGCGCAATTCCTGTAATTCGCCGCCCGGTGTAAAACTGAATTCCTCGCTCTCCCAATTGCGGTAGCGGGGATCAGCTTCGATTGAGAGCAGGTAATTAAAGTCGCCGGATTGCCCGCTGTAGGCCAGGTTGCCGCCGGGATCGAGAGTGCCGTCCTGGAGTCGATCGGTGCGTATTTCCACCGTGGTGCTTGAACTGGACGGCATATCAAGCAGCACCACGTTGACGACCTGTCCGCCACCTCGCACATCAAGCTCATCAGAGGTGCCGCGAATAATCTCGATATATTCGACCTGATCAGCCGAGATGCGTTGCAACTGGCTGCGGCCTTCATTGTTCTTGCCGGTGATTCGCTGACCATTGATCAATACTTCTCCGGCGCCGGAACCAAGCCCGCGTCCTCCGCCGCCACCGCCGCCACGCAGGGCCAGGCCGATGCCTGGAATGCGGTTGAGCATGTCATTGGCAGAGACAGGGAAGTACTCGGCGAAATAGGAAGCCGGGTAAACAATAGTGGAATCGTCGGTGGGATCTTCTTCCTGTGTCAGTTGTGCAGCAGCCCGAGGAGAGATAGTCAGGCAAAACGCGCACAGCAGACACAGAAGACTGCAAAAAAACAGCTTATCGCGGACTGATCCGTGGCACTCAGAGTTCATGATTCAATATTTCAGAATTTCAGATACACGCGGCGATCAGCTTTCCATGCTTGATGCGATTGAGCGCCGGCGAAATAGTAGTGATTATTATATCGACTGATATTTCAGGATTTTGTGACATTTTGTGGGTTTTATCCGTGAATCAGGCCGCAAATGTGGCAAGACCATGGCAATTGGGCCGATACAGTGCTGATAGAGCCTCAAGCAGGACATGATCCCAGGTGAACGAGCGTAAGGCACCGCTGCTACTTTTCCCTACTCACTATCTCGGCAACTTTGTCCTTGGATTGCCCTGGGTGTTGTCCGTGCTCGAGCGTCACCCCGACGCAGTTGTGGTGCTCGATGCGCAATTTGAGGGTCTGGCGCAACTGGTTTTAGGTCCGGATGTGCGCTTGCTACTGTATCCGCGCAAGCAAATTGCAAAAGGGCAGAAGTTTTTTAGCCGGCTGAAGCACTACTGGAAATTTATTCGGGCGCTTCGCAGTACCGGTTGCGACACTGTCCTGGATTTGGAAGGGGAGCGGTTCACTGGCGTGTTGGCCAGGTTGAGTGGCTGTAATCATCGGGTTGGTCCTGCCGGCAAGCGCGCTGAATCTTTCTACACTGATATTCGCGATCTCAATTATCACAACCATCGCTTCAATGCCTTTGGCGAGATCGTTGAGGGATACACTGCAGGGGATGCGCCCGCAAGCCACATGCCTTATCGAACAGATTCCGCAATCGAGCGGGAGTTGGATGAGAAGATGGGGGCATTCACGAATGAGCGACCACTGGTGGCTATTCACCCAGGTGCTAGCGTCCCCTACAAACTGTGGCCACGACACTATTTCGTCGAACTGGTTAAGAAACTGGATGAGCTGGGATACAGGGTGATGTGGGTTGGCGCAGGCTCGTCGGATAAGCAAATCATCGATGATATCCAGCTGCAGCTGGGGAGCCTGCAGACCCTTAGCCTGTGCAATCAACTCTCATTCCCGGCGCTTTGTTCCCTGTTCAGGCGCTGCAAGCTCTTCGTTGGCAGTGATAGCGGTCCAATGCATCTTGCGGCTTCTACCGGTCTTCAGGTATTCGCGCTATTTGGGCCCAGCAAGGAATCGATCTGGGCTCCTCTCGGGGAGAACAGCCATCTGGTCAGGGGCACAGAGTCCTGCGCCAGTGATTGCGATGCCTTCCATTGTAATCATGCCTATCGATGCTTGCAGTCTCTGCATCCCTCGGCAATCATTGACGCCATAGCCGTCGCTAATAGCCAGGCCTGAATATCAGTTTTCACTAATCAGCAGAAACCACCATGTTCGAAAAAATTCCGGTCAGCGCCTACATCATCACCTTGAACGAGGCGGAAAACATTGGTGCATGCCTGGATCGCCTGGCAGAATTTGATGAAGTCATTCTGGTTGATAGTGGCAGCACCGATGGCACCGTTGAGATCGCTTCCCAGTATGAAAACGTCAAGGCATCGTTCAATGAATGGCCTGGGTTCAGCGCGCAAAAGGCCCATGCGCTGGATTTGTGTTCCAACGAATGGGTGCTTAATGTCGACGCCGATGAAATAATTACTGATGAATACCTGGTAGAGCTGCGAAAGATAGTAAGCGAAAACAAGGTTGATGGCCTGGAATCAAATCGCACACTTTATCGTTGGGGCAGCAAGCCAAGAAATTTTTCCGGCAAGGATCGCTTGGTTCGCCTTTTTCGCAAGAGTACAGGCAAGTATCTGCCGCGCCGAGTGCATGAGAGCATCACTGTAGAGGGTGAGATCGCCAGCACCGAGGCGACTATCGACCACTTCGAGAACCTGACCTACTCCCAGCGAATAGACAAGGCGAACAAATACAGCCAGGCGAGAGCGGAAGACAAATTTGAGAAAGGATCTGGTGTTTCCGTGTTCACGCTAATCTTTATTTTTCCCCTCACGTTCATCCAGGTCTATTTTTTCAAGGGTCATTTTCTGGATGGCGTGGATGGATTGCTGACTAGCATGAATGCCGCATTCTATGCGTTCATGAAGTACGCCAAGCTGTGGGAGTTGCGAAAGGGGAGAACCCGCAAGTAATAGTGGGAAGCCTGCTACTGCTGTTGTTTTTTAAAATTCGTCGGCAGCGAAGTTACGTAGAGCTCTACCTGTTCTTCTATTTCCTCTTCTCTAATGTTCAGTAGCTCCAGAACATGGCGCAAGATCAGCAAGCTTGATTCGAGTAATTCCGGAAAAACCTGGTTTGCACCAAGGGAAATGAGCTCATCATAGTGAGTATGGCTTTGGCACCGCACGATAATCGGCACAGATTCGTTATTCTGCCTGATCCTGCTCAGAGCAGACTTGCCTTCTTCGATCGATTTGAAGGTCAGCACCACCAACCGCGCTGATGCCAGATGGCAAAGGTTTAGAATTTCTACGCTGTTGCTATCTCCATAGACAACATTTTTTCCTCTCTTCCGGGCCTTCTCTACCACCTCTATATCTTTGTCGATCGCAATGTAGGGGTTGCCAAACTGATCCAGCACAGCAGCAAGCATCGAACCCAGGCGACCGTAGCCACCGATGATGACATGATTGTCCAGGTGCAGATTTATCTGCAGGTGCTTGTCACTTTCAGTTTCCGAGGGAAACAATCGGCGACTGATTTTCGCTGAGTGCCTGATCAGAAACGGACTGACTATCATGCTGAATATGGCGATGATAATGATGAACGAGGCCTGGTCTGGCGGGATGACATTGCTGGCCAGTGCCAACGCCATCAAGGCGAGTCCAAATTCACCAGCTTGTGCCAGGTTCAGCGCTACCGTGGTTGAATCCCGCCATGAGTAACCCAGCAGGCGAACCACTGCGGCAACAGCGAGTCCCTTGATCAACACCAGCCCGGCTGTGAACAGTAGAATTCTCGGCCAGTAATCAACGAGCAGGCTTAGATCCAGGTTCATGCCAATGGTGACGAAAAACAGTCCCAGCAAGATGTCACGAAACGGTCGAATGTCATTCTCGATCTGGTATTTGCAGGGACCTTCGCCAAGCATCATGCCGGTAACGAAAGCGCCCAGAGTCATGGAGAGGTGGAAAGTGTGAGTCAGCCATGCGGCCAATAACACGATAACGAGTGTGGTGAGCACAAATATTTCCTGGGAATTACTCTTGCTCACCTCCGTGTAGATGGGAGGCAGCACCCAGATACCGGCCGCCAGCAGTACCGCTATCAGTAGCACTGAGTTAATGGCGGCTGTGGCAAGTGCCGGCGCCAGGTTTTCACCATTACCCGCAGCCAACACAGGTACCAGGATCAGGAAGATAACGGCCACCAGATCCTGGAACAGCAGTACGCCCACGGAGAGCTGGCCGTGAAGATTGTGCAGTTGCCTGTTGTTTGCCAATTCACGGGTAACAATTGCTGTCGATGAAAGCGCCAGGCTGCCAGCAACGATGGTTGCTGCGGCTAGACTGGACCCCCACAGGTAGTCTGCTGCAAAGAATATGGCTGTGCACACCAGTACCTGGAAGCCACCTACGCCAAACACGGCAAATCGCATGGCGAGCATTTTCTTGAAGCTGAATTCCAGGCCGAGCGCAAACAGCAGAAACACCACGCCGAATTCAGCAATAAAGCTGAACTGAGTTGGGTCGCCAATAAGACTGAGCCCTGAGGGGCCGATAGCTGCACCAACGATCATGTAGGCAACAATGGTCGCCATATTCAGGCGTCGCAGAAGCAGAACGCCGACGAGTGAGAGCGCAAGGATGGTCAGATATTGTTGGAATATTTCTTCCGACACTATTCAGATTCCAGATAAAGAAAGGGCCAGTGCAAGACGTTCACTCACTGCGTGACAATCTTGCACTGGCCCTTCGGAGTATGTTTTCAGGTTTAAGTTTTACTCGGTCAGGTAGCGCGCGAACTTGTCCATATGTTCCGAGCCAGGATCGCTGATGTGCCCGGCAAGATTATCGCGACCGTCAAGATGCACTTTCAGAAACGCCATGGCAAAGCGCCCCAAAGTTGCCTTGTCATTGCCGCTGTTGGTGACCAGCATGTGATCGCCTTCATTCATTTCCAGGTAGACCTTTTCACTGCCAACACTATCAAACAGCAGCTTGGCGTGTTGTTCAACGGGCGCGATTTGATCCTGGGCAGTAGCAATGATCAGGGTCGGTGCCGTGATATCGCTGTAGTCACCGTCGAAAGACTGGCCCAGTTCGCAGCAATAAGGTGCGAGAGGAATCACAGCCGCAATGTCGTCACCCAGGGCCGAGGCTGCAGCAAGGCTGGCGCCACCGCCGAGAGAGTGACCCATGATGGCGATTTTCTCAGGGTCGATCTTGTTATTTACCGGTGAGTCGCTATTGGTGTTTTCCGATTTGATGAAATCTACTGCAGCGATCAGGGCATCGGCACGCTGAGCCAGGTTGTCCTCGGTGGTATTAGTCTCGAGAATGAATACGCTGTATCCAACTGAGGCCAGCACCGGTCCCCACCATTCGTAGTTATTTGGTGTGCCGCGGTATCCCGGAATGAAGGCAATAGCGCCATTGGGAGGATCGAAGCTCAGCGTCAGTGGATAGAACACCATGGCGCTGGCAAACGCGTCGCTGTTTGGCTGGGCGTCGTAGGTACGCACTTCATAGAGGCGTTCGTCGAACTCCCTACCCGCATCCAGTCCGATCAGGCGACCTTCGGGACGGTAGCGACCCTCGCTGTTGTCCTGGGCAAGGCTTTTGCCAGGAAACATCAGCAGGCTGATGACAAGTGCCGCCAACAGGCCGGCAGTCCACAATACTCTCTCTCTAGACAAGGTCATTTCGATGTACCTCTAATTTTTTGGCTTTCTTATTTTATTACCCCGGCGCCAAGCGCCGGAGGGATAGGTTGATAGTGCGAAACCGGCTTCAAATATAGCAAAGTGGGGCACCGGCGCAAACTGAAGTGATCTGGCTCCAGAGCAGAAATATCGCAGCTTTCAGCCAATCACAGCCAATCACAGCCAATCCCAGCGAATCACGGCCAAATCCAGCCAATTCCGGGCTAATCGTTGCGTCCCTCGGGCCGGACGCTATATGCTCCCCCTCTCTCATTGGCAGGGTTGAATCAAAATTATGAAATTTGTACCCGTTTTTTCAGGCTTGAGCAGGCGATTTCAGGCCGTTATTGCCCTCGCTTTGCTCTGGGGGCTGACCGCCAATCTGGCTATCGCGCAGGAATTGGGTGATCACCAGTACACATCCGAGGCAATCCAGACTGGTTTGCGTATCTACAATCGCGAGTGCGCCCTGTGCCATGGTCCCCAGGGAGACCTGGTCAGCGGCATCAATCTGCGCCGCGGAGTATTCAGAACAGCATCTTCCGATGACGATTTGCGCTCGGTAATCAGCGAGGGCAGGGCACAGGGGCAGATGCCTGCATTTGCCTTGAGAGATGAAGAATTAAGTGGCGTTATCGCATTTATCCGTGCCGGTTTCGATCCCGATGGTGTGGCTGTCCGGATTGGCGATCCCGTTCGCGGCAAAGCGCTGTTTGAGGGTAAGGGTGAATGTAGCGATTGCCACCGGGTGAACGGGGTGGGGCCGAGAACGGCACCTGACCTCAGCGCTATCGGCACGCTGCGCACTGCTTCGAACCTGCAGTTGAACCTGATAGATCCTGCTGCTGCCATCCTGCCAATCAATCGTCCGGTTCGCATCGTGACCCGAAGCGAGGAGGTGATCACCGGTCGCCGCCTGAATGAAGATACTTATACGGTCCAGGTGATCGATTCCAATGAGCGCCTGCGCTCGCTGGTTAAAGAAGATCTGGTGACCTATGAAATCAGCGACCAACCAAGCAAGCAGCCAACTACGCTGACTCCCGATGAGGTAGCGGATGTGATCGGCTACCTGTTGACCCTGGACGGGCGGGGAGGTGTGCAATGAAGTTTGAGATGAAGCGTGCAATAAAGAGCGCAAAGAAGGAGCGCAACTCACAGATGACTATTATTTCCAGAGCTTGCTTCTGCCTGTTCGCCCTATGGATGACCACGGCCTCGGCGCAGGTTCCCTACGAAAGAATATTGAATGCGGCAGACGAGCCGCACAACTGGCTGACCTATAACGGCGGCTATATGAGCCAGCGCTTCAGCCTGTTGAGTCAGATTGATCGCGACAATGTGGGAGACCTGGAACTTAAATGGGTTCTGCAGAACCAGGTATTCGGCGCCTGGCAATCCAATCCGATAGTTGTCGACGGCATCATGTATGTCACCGAGCGACCCAATAGCGTCATGGCGGTAGATGCCATCACTGGTCGCGTTTTCTGGAAATATGTACACACACCCGATGATCGAAGCCGGGTCTGTTGCGGCGCCAACAACCGCGGTGTAGCTGTGCTGGATGACAAGGTCTATATGGGTACGCTGGATGCGCGCCTGGTTGCGCTCGATCGAGTCAATGGCCAGCTCTTGTGGAATGCAGAAGTCGGTGATGTCGGCCTGGCCTATTCAGTCACCATGGCCCCGCTGGCAGTAAAGGACAAGATTATCGTTGGAGTTGGCGGTGGTGAATTTGGTATTCGCGGTTACGTGGCCGCCTTCGATGCCAACACCGGTGAGCAGGTCTGGAAGACCTATACCATTCCCGGTCCTGGCGAACCCGGCCACGATACCTGGGATGAAGACGACTGGATGTATGGTGGTGCCCCGGTATGGATCACCGGCTCATTCGATGTGGAGCAAAACCTGACTTTCTGGGGCGTGGGCAATCCCGGCCCCGACTGGAATGCGGGGCAGCGCCCCGGAGACAACTTGTACTCTGATTCGGTGATCGCCCTGGACGCAGACACCGGTGAACTGAAATGGCATTTCCAGTTCACGCCCAATGATGGCTATGACTACGATGCGGTGCAGGTGCCGGTACTTGCTGACATCAACTGGAATGGGCAGGCGGTGAAGGCCATGATGTGGGCCAATCGCAACGGCTACTTCTATGTCCTCGATCGCACCACCGGGGAATGCCTCGTTGGCAAACCTTATGTGCGAGTTAACTGGTCGAGTGGTCTGGATGAAAATTGTCGACCAATTCCGTCGCCCCAGCCTGAGGGCATGCCTACCTATCCGGGTAATCAGGGTGGCACCAACTGGTATCCACCGTCGTTCAGTCCGCAGACCGGGCTGTTTTATTTCAGTGCCTGGGAAGACTATGCCACGATCTACAGGGCCGAAGAGCAGGAATATCAGCCGGGTCGCGCTTTTCTTGGTGGCGGCTTTTCCGTACTGGCACCTTCTCCGGGTGCACCCACCATCGGTATCGGGCGCACTAATCCCATCAACAACTGGACTGATGAAGTGGGTCACGCCTCACTGAAAGCGATGGACCCAAACACGGCGGAAGAAGTCTGGGAGTTCGAACAGTTCGACGTCAGCGATAGTGGCATGCTGACTACCGCAAGCGATTTATTGATCACCGGAGGCAGGGAAGGCTACTTCCATGTGCTGGATGCGCGAAGTGGTGAATTGCTCTACCACAAGAACCTGGGTGGACAGATCGTTATGGCGCCAGTGACCTATATGGTCGATAACATTCAATATGTTTCTATAATTTCGGGTAATAGCCTGTTTACCTTCGCGCTCAAGGACTAAATAGCCGACGTGAAACTTAATGACACCCAGATCAATACCATTGCTCATATAGTCACCATGCTGTCGGTGCTGGCTGGTGTCGGTTTTGTCAGCTATGAACTGCAACAGAACAGGGAGCTGGTCCGGCTGGAAATGTTCAGCGAGGGTACGATCGCGAACAGGCAGAGCACCCTGATGCAGGCGGGCGAAAATCCTGCGGTGGTATTGGCCAAGGCCTGTGATGCATCTGAGGAGCTAACAACCGAAGATTTAATCATCCTCGATTTTGTCTTCAACGAGACCATGGAAACTATCAGCCGCATGCGCCTTTTGGAGAATGGTCTCTATCCCGTTGATGCCTGGCAGGGCAATCTGATTCGTTCCCGATTTGGTTTCATCTTTTCCATGCCGGCCGGGCGTGCCTGGTGGGAGGCACGTAACACGATACCTGCCATCAAGGGTCCGGTGGATGCCTACCTGGCAACATTGGGGCCACCAGACTGCGGCCAGAGATATTCAGACTGGAAGGGTCGCGCAATTTCCATCGAGGACAGTTGGGGCCCATAGAGTTCGCTAACATGGACTTGTCCTGGGATCGCACCAATCCATTTGTCATTGACGTGCTGGCACAAGCCGGGCATGTAGATGGCTATGGACATGTGTCCACTCACAACTATGTCGCGTGGATGATCGAATGTGCCTTTGCTCATTCAACAGCATTGGGTTTGCCCGAAAGTAAATGCAGGGAGATATCCCGCGGGATGGCTGCGGTGCATCTCGATCTTGATCTCCTCGGTTCCGCTTACGAGGGTGATGCGCTCAAGGTGGCAACCTGGATCATCAAATCAGACGGAAAACTGCGCCTCGGGCGTCATTGCCAGATCATTCAGCCCGGCAATGGCAAAACACTTGCTCGCGCAGACATCGATTTTGTTTGCACCAACCTGGATAACGGGCGGCCGACACGCATGCCTACTGAATTTCAGCAAACCTACGTGATTGCGAGTGAAGAAACTTCCGCTTGAACGACAAACTTTGTTACTTTTCAGCGACTTGAATCACTAGGAATCCAGCTTAAAAGCTGGATAATTTGCGTTCAGAATAGTCCCCTTCTGCTTGAGGGATGCATTCCCAAGAGACCGTCAGGCGAGGCTTTCCGGTCTTGAAATCCAAAGGAGAAATCCATGCAACTTATTGATATTAGGAGAGTTATTCTGACACTCCTGATCACTCTCAGCCCGGTCCTGGTGACCGCGCAGGACAGCGTAGAGTGGTTTACCCTGGGAAATGACTATGCCCACACTCGTTTCACCCCTTCCGATGAATTGAGCCCTGAGAATTTTGGCGATCTGGAAGTGGCCTGGGAATGGGATGGAGCCAGCTTCGGCGCTGTAAGTGGTCGTTCCACGCCTTCTTATATTGACGGGCTGCTCTACACCGTTGCCGGTTACAACCGTCATGTCATCGCAATAGACCCCAAGACTGGGGAAACCGTGTGGTCATACCGTGAGCCCAAGACTCCTCGCGCTGAATATTCCATGCGCGCTGACTATGGCAAGGGCGTGGCTTTCGGATACATCGATGGCCGGGGCGTGGTGATTATCGTTTCACCTGGTTTCTTCCTCACCGCCCTGGACGCCAAGACCGGCGTGCCACTGGAAGACTGGGGCACTCCGGTTCCAGTAGAAGGATTTCCTGAGAGCGGTGTAGTAGATATGCTCAAGGACCTGGGGCATCCCTATGATCCTTACGAGGGCATTCCTCTCGAAGTAGGCTATATCACCTCTTCTTCTCCACCCATCGTGGTTAATGACACCATCGTTGTGGGTAACTCTGCCGAGCAGGGCTACCACCAGGCGCGCATTGAAAACGTGCCAGGTGACATTCTTGGCTACGATCTGCGTACCGGCGAGTTCAAGTGGAAGTTCAATGTGATTCCAAAGCCCGGTGAATATGGCCATGAGACCTGGGAAAATGATGCCTGGGAGTGGACAGGAGACGTTTCGTCATGGGCGCCTCTGTCGGCCGACCCTGAGAACGACCTGGTCTACATTCCGACCAATAGCGCCACCATCGATTACTACGGTGGTTTCCGTCCTGGTGACAATCTCTATGGCGCTTCTATCATTGCCCTGAATGCGTCTACCGGCGAGCGTGCCTGGCATTTTCAGTTTGTCCATCATGAAATCTGGAACTTCGATACGCCAACTGCGCCGGTGCTGATGGATCTGACTGTCGATGGCCGCAATATTCCTGCGGTGGTGCAGGCTACCAAGCAGGGCTGGCTGTACACATTCAACCGCGTGACCGGTGAGCCTGTTTGGCCGATCGAAGAGCGCCCGGTTCCACCGTCAATCGTACCTGGTGAAGTGCTTTCTCCCACGCAACCTCACGTGACCTGGCCAGAGGCATATTCGCTGCAAGGCTTCAGTGAAGACGACATGCTCGACTTCACCCCAGAGCTGAAAGCGCAGTCCATCGCCGCGATGGAAGATTACACCATGGGCGGGCTGTTCAATCCGCCGATCCATGCTGACAATGCTGATGGCAAGTATGCTGCGATGAACTGTCCTGGTGGTGCTGGTGGTGTGAATATCACTTCACCCCCTGTCGCGGATCCGACCACCAACACCTTCTATGTGTCGGAACACACTGCCTGCTTCGCTCTGCGTTTGATTCCTGGTGAGGAAGCGGATTTGTTGTTCCCCAACTCAACTGGTGTGACGACTGCCCAGTACGCAAACGGTGTGCCTGGTGCGACAGCACGTCCGCCTCGTCATCCGAGTGGTCTGCCCATCTGGAAGCCACCCTATAGCACGATTGTTGGCTATGACATGGACACCGGTGAGAAGAAGTTCAGCATCCCAACTGGTGAAACTCCCCAGCGCTATAAAGATGCCTTCGAAAGAGCAGGTGTGCCGGAAAGCGTCTATGGCAATACCGGCACTGGTGCCCTGGTACCCATGGTGGTGACCCCGACTATGCTGGTGTACTCAGATACAGCAAGCGATGGCACGCCGATGCTTTGGGCTCTGGACAAGGATAGCGGCGAGATTCTTGCCGAGATGGAGGCGCCAGCCCGATCCAACTACGGCATGAGCAGCTGGACCCATGATGGGCACCAGTACATCATGTTGCAGACTGGTTCCAAGTTGACCGCGCTGGCATTGCCGGCGGCACAGGATACCGGTGGCGCAGCACATTAATTTGTTGCTTAGATAAAAAAAGGCGGCCAATGGCCGCCTTTTTTGTTTCTGTAATTTGCTAAAGTTGTGGACCGGCGCTGACCAGGCGAGCCGCAGCCGGATCATCGGTAAACTTCTCGAAGTTCTCGATAAACAAGCGCGCTAACTCTTGTGCCTTCTCGTCCCATTCGCTGGCATCCCCGTACGTGTTGCGCGGGTCGAGGATGTTGTCATCGACGCCGGGAACCTGCGTCGGTATTGCCAGATTGAAATAGGGCAGCTGAATACACTCGGCGTCATCGATGCTGCCATTCAGGATGGCGTGGATGATGGCCCGGGTGTCCTTGATAGAGATGCGCTTGCCAGTGCCATTCCAGCCAGTGTTGACCAGGTAGGCGCTGGAACCAGCGGCTTCCATGCGCTTGACCAGCACTTCCGCATAGCGGCTCGGGTGCAGGGAAAGAAAGGCAGCACCAAAGCAGGCAGAGAAAGTCGGTGTCGGTTCGGTGACGCCTCGTTCTGTGCCAGCCAGTTTGGCGGTGAAGCCGGACAGGAAATGGTACTGGGTCTGGTCGTGGCTCAGCTTTGCCACCGGAGGTAGCACGCCGAATGCATCGGCGGTGAGGAATATGACCTGCTTGGCATGCCCGCCACGGGAATCCGGTTTGACGATATTGTCGATATGGTAGATCGGATAAGACACGCGCGTGTTTTCGGTGCGTGAGTTGTCCGTGTAGTCGATTACACCAAACTCATCGACTGCGACATTCTCCAGCAGTGCGTCCCGACGGATGGCATTGTAGATTTCCGGCTCACTCTCCTTGTCCAGGTTGATGGTCTTGGCGTAACAGCCACCTTCGAAATTGAACACGCCGTTGTCATCCCAGCCGTGTTCATCATCGCCAATGAGTGCCCGTTCCGGATCGGTAGACAGGGTAGTTTTGCCGGTTCCGGACAGCCCAAAGAAGATAGCAGTGGAACCGTCAGCTCCAACATTTGCCGAACAATGCATGGAGGCAATGCCTTTGAGTGGCAGCAGGTAGTTCATCATCGAGAACATGCCTTTCTTCATTTCGCCGCCATACCAGGTGCCGCCAATGAGCTGCATGCGCTCGGTGAGATTGAAGGCAACGAAGTTCTCTGAATTGAGGCCGTGTTTCTCCCAGTTCGGATTCGTACACTTGGCGCCATTCATCACCACGAAATCCGGTTTGAAATTGGCCAGCTGCTCTGCCGTAGGTCGAATGAACATGTTCTTGACGAAGTGTGCCTGCCAGGCAACTTCTGTGATGAAGCGTACGCTGAGTCGGGTATCTTCGTTGGTGCCACAGAAGGCATCGATGACATAGAGTTCCTTGCCGCTGAGTTGTTCTGTTACCAGTGTCTTTAACTCATTCCATACCAGCTCACCGATGGGTTTGTTGTCATTAGTGCCCTGATCGGACCACCAGACGGTGTCCCGGGTGGTGTCATCCTTCACCAGGTACTTGTCCTTGGGTGAGCGGCCGGTGAACTCGCCGGTATTGACTGCCAGCGCGCCGGATTCAGTAAGGGTGGCACGTTCATAACCCTCAAGCGTGGGATCCATTTCATGACGAAACAGAAAATCGTATGAAGGGTTGTAGTAAATTTTCACAACATCGGTGATGCCGTATTGGGATAGTTCTGGATACACAATAATTTCTTCAGCTTGCAGAAGGGCTTGCGATGACATGGGCTCCGCTCATTAAAATTAAATAGATCAAAAAGGTAGTATTTCTACAGAACCTGTTGCTAAACAAGTGCCGCGAAAAAATGTGCGCGATTGTAAAGGGGTCAGGTCGAAGTGACCAGTGAGAATGGCAACTCTAACGTTGCTGTCTTCCTTCATTGACAATGATAGCGACCGGAGTGTCGCCGACATTAGTAATTCGATAGCTGGAACCGGCATCACGAAATGCCCAGTCACCAGGGTGGGCTAATTCGCGGGTAATTCCATCGGCACGGGACACATGGGCTAGCCCTTCAGTGCCCTGAACAATAAAAGTGGGATTGATGTGGGACTGGAGCGCGGTCGACTCACCGGGCCCAAGTTCATAGCGATAGGAACGGAACCAGTCGTTCTCGATTTCCGGCGCCTTGCCCATACCGCTGGGAGCATCATTCTGGCCGGTTAGCTGACCACTGCCATCATGGACCAGGGCGATGATATGGAACAGGCCGGGGCCGGCGTTGCTGACCTTATGGGTAAAGGGTTCTGAGGCATAGTCGATATTGACGCCCACGCGGCCGTTCTGGGGGCCGCCGGCAAGGCTGATATAGGTCAGCAGGATTGCCTGGTCATGGGTATGGGGAAAGGATTCGTCGCCGGTACGCAGTCGGACATCCAACAAGTGCAGATCACCTTCCTGGCGAACCGGCCGATGGCGGGGCTCATCGAACAGGTGAACGATACGTTCACCGGGGAACTCTTCCTGCTGGGCAAGCACGGACAGTGAGCCGAGTAGCGCGACCGCCAGAACGAGTTTCTTTATTAGTCGACTTTGCATGTCTGGCAATTATGCAGATTGCCGACAGCGTGTCACGCGGTTTTTTGGCTTGCTAACGACCGTCACTGAACAACGTGGATCGCCACTGATTCCGTGAAGATCGCAACGGTTAAAAAGGACAGGGCGAGAAGGGCGGCGCAGAATATGGCGAAGCATCCGCGAAGGATCGAATTCTCAAATGGCGCAGTCTGGTAGAAATCGCTGAGTTGCATGACGACCCGAAATACGATGTAGAGTGTAATTATCAGCGCCGCCAACTCAAGAGGTGGTGCGTCATCAATCCAGGCTGTGCCAACGAGCACGCCCGCGATCGTTAAGCGGATTAACCATTTGAAGAAAAGTGTCTCGGGCTTTTCCAGTCTGTCCTGAAGCGAGCTGATGAATTCCTGCATGGGTTGTTCTCCTCGGCTAGATGCGTCGTACGGAACTGCATTTACCTTGGCACTGACTGATCCCAGTTCAGTACCTGATGTTTCTCGAGAATCTCCATCAATCGATCCATGGGTACGGCCTCAAGCGTGCCCCGTGAACTGCTTACGGTGGTGGCCTTGAAAATCGCGTTGTAGATTGCTTCCTCGGTGGCTTCGGCAGTCGCTGCAAACAGTGGTGACATGGATTCATTGACCAGTACCTGAATGTCTACCGGATCTGCACTACTGCGCGGCTTGCGCACCGCCGGGTTGGTGGAGAAAGCGATGACATAGTCGCCAGATCCATTGCTGGCATAGGAGCCGGTGCGGCCCAGACCCATGATGGCGCGAACGCCGAGCCGATCCAGGTTGCGGGCAGTAAGCGGTGCATCGGTGGCGACTACCAGCATGATGGAGCCGTCTTCCCTATCTTCATCGCCCTGGGGTCGTGCTGCGTCGCGGTAAGGGAAGAAGCCCAATTCGCGGCCGACTGGCGCGCCATTAATTGTCATGTGACCGCCGAAGTTGGTCTGCACCAGGACGCCAACGGTATAGCCACCGAGTGACTCTGGTAGCACTCTGGAACTGGTGCCGATCCCGCCTTTCCAGCCGAATGCCTGGGTGCCGGTGCCTGCGCCAACGCTGCCTTCGGCGACCGGGCCGGAGCTGGCATTCTCCAGCGCGGCAAAGACTTCATCCCGCTGGATTGGGTCGGCCCACATATCATTCACCCGCGCGTCATTGGTTTCGCCCACAATCGGATTGAGTGTGTGTTCGCCCATGCCGGGTTGCAGGTAGTTCCATTCTTTCAGCGCATTGGCAGCGCTCCACACACAGAGCGTGCAAGTAAGCAGTATCGGCGTCTCAATTTCGCCAAATTCCCGCACCTGGGTTTCCCCTATCAGCTTGCCATAGCCGTTACCCACATGAATCCAGGCGGGAATAGGATTGGTGTAGAGATTGCCCGGCGCTGGGACGATAGCCGTGACGCCGGTGCGAATATCGTCGCCCCGGATCACTGTTTCATGGCCAACCAGTACGCCAGTCACATCGGTGATGGCGTTGTACTGTCCCGGTTCGAATATGCCGACGACCAGTCCGGCCTCCCGGGCCCGGGGTCGTTCCTGGGCACTTGCCAGGCTGGCAGTCAGTATCAGGCAGAAGAGCAGGGCGGTTTTAGAGTAGTGAGAAATTGCGGACATAGTGAATCCTTCAACGGCGCATACAAACTTAGTCTAACAGGCTTTTTACAGGGCGGGTGTTTTGCTCTATGCTGAATTTCTTGTTGCTGCATCTATAACAATAATTTCGGAGGTAGCCGATCATGAACCGTCCCGCGTTTTCACCTTCACTCAACAAAATATTAGCGCTGTCCCTGTTGGCGTCATACTTTCCTGTCACCGTGGCCCAGGACTTCCAGGTAAATCCGGCAACTCAGGATCCAGCAGTACGGGTGACTATGGATACCCTGCGCGAATGGGAAGATGAGCTTTCCAATTGGGGTCGCTGGGGGCCAGATGACCAGCGTGGCACCCTTAACCTGATTACACCGGAAAAAACGAAGCAGGCCGCCGCACTGGTCACTGAAGGCATTACCGTTACCCTGCAACACTTCGTCAGCGACGAGAAGACCATCGACGCCAACACCTTTGGCGACTACTCCCACACGATGAGTCGCCTGGATCCGGTTACCGGGGAGCCCACGTTCGCCCTCGATGAGATAGCCTACTCGCTGCACGACGGCATGCTGTCCCACCTGGACGCCCTGTGTCATTACCGCACCGAGATCGATGGCCGCTATGTGATCTTCAACGGCTATCCGCAAAACCTGACCGCTACAGGATGTGAAGACCTCGCCATCGACAAGATGGGAACTTCCTATATTACCCGCGGTGTACTGGTAGACATTCCGCTGATGCGCGGCGTGGATTATCTTGATCCAAGCACTCCAATCTTCGTTGAAGACCTGGAGGCCTGGGAAGAGTTTGCTGGCGTAACCATCGGCAGCGGCGATGCATTGTTTGTGCGTACCGGTCGCTGGGCCAAGCGGGATGCTGAAGGCCCCTGGCGTTATGGTCAGGGTGGCGCCGGTTTGCACGCATCAGTATTGCCCTGGTTGCGGGAGCGGGATGTCGCGATCCTGGTTGGCGATGCGGTGAATGATGTGCAGCCATCCGGCGTTGAAGGCATCAACCGCCCGATTCACCAGCTCACGCAAGTTAATCTGGGTTTACCAATCGTGGATAATGGCTACCTGAAAGAGGTCGCTGAAGTTGCCCGCGAGCTGGAACGCTGGGAATTCATGACTTCTATCCAGATCAATCCGATCAAGGGCGGAACTGCGAGCCCCTTTAACGCTAACGCCACGTTTTAAATTAAGGGGTCGGAGAGATTATTTATTGATCAATTGAAGCCTGATTGACTAAAAAATAATCTCTCCGACCCCTTTATTAGTCACAGTTTGTTGCTTTGTGTCGCCGCTAAAATTGTGTAGCATACGGTCACCGCTGGCACTCTGAAGAATAAGAATGTCCTATAAAAATCAGCCAGTTAGCAGTTTTTCTGCTGGCATCCCTGTGACTTCCCTGCTCACGGCAATCGTCTCTTCGACGCTCTTGTTCGTTGCCACTATGGCGAGCGCACAGGAAATCATCGAGGTTGATGAAGACATACTCCGTTCGGTGATGCGCAGCGCTGAAAGCTTTTCTGCCAAGGAAGGGACGCCGCCGGTCTACCGTGCCTACAAGCGGGATCCTGCCAGCTCAGAGTCAGAACTACTGGGTTATATTTTCGAAACCCCGGACTATCCACCAGAGGAAGTTGGTTACAGTGCACCTATCGATGTGCTGGTCGGACTCGACATGGACGGCACCATAACCGGCATTGAGGTGCTGCATTACATTGAGTCGTACAAGAGCATTCGTGGCGACTTCATCAACTCGGAATATTTTCCTAACCAGTTTTCAGCCAAAAACATCATCGAAGATTTTCGCGTCGGTCGCGACATCGATGGTATTTCTCGCGCCACCATTACCAGCTGGGCAGTAGCTCGTGGTGTTCGTGATGCTGCCCGTCGTGTGGCCTCGGTTTACCTGCCTGACTCGGAATATGTTGCCACTACCAGTAGCGATGCGATCGCCCTGCGTGTATTCGAAGAGCAGAGCTGGGAAGACATGATTGATAGTGGCCTGGTAAAGCAATGGACGATTGTGCAACCAGATGCTACAGAGCTGGACCTTACTCTTGCCTTTATGGGGCATGATGGTCTCGGTGCTATTCTGATTGGCGAAGATGATTACTCGCGCGCTGACCGCGATGCCAGCAATCGCTCCCGTGAAGGCAGGATGTTGCTGGTCGGCATCGATGGCAATTCGTCACGACCTTTCCGGCAGGAGCGCCTGGCTGTGAAGCAGGGCGAAGAAGTCTATCCCATCGAACGTCGTCGCTTTGTCTATGCTGGCAGCGCGGACTTCGGCAAGGTTCAGGGTAAGGTACGTTTCGCCGGTGCCATGGTGCTGATGCCAGAGATCGATCTTGCCGAGCCATTCTCTGTGCTGTACAGCACTGAAGGAACGGTGGGGGAGTTTGGTGGTATTCATGAGATGGAATACCAGGTACCTCCGCTGGCACTGGCGCTCGCTCAAGGCGGAGCGATTCCGCCGGAACTGTTACCCGCGGTTGAAGAGGAAGAGGATTACTACGAAGAAGACAGTATCATTTCCAGCCTGCTCTACGATGCGCCCCTGGACGAAGTAATCATGATCCTGGTGATCTGCGCCATGGTGATGACCGCATTTCAGCTCAAGAGTGCCAAGGTGCGCTGGGCGACCCTGGCAGTCACCCTCGTCTACCTGGGCTGGATGGATGGTGGTTTCGTTTCGGTTTCCCATATCACCAACGGCATCAAGCTAGGACCCTCCTTGTTCCTCAACGATCTGCCACTATTGATCATCATTGTCTTTACCGTGGTGACAACCCTGTTCTGGGGCCGCATCTTTTGCTCGTCCCTGTGTCCGTTTGGTGCACTTCAGGATTTCATCACCCGCTTCGTGCCGAAGAAATGGCAGTACACGGTACCCCAGGCTATTCATGACAAGGCGCTCTACCTCAAGTATGGCATCCTGGCATTTCTGGTGGTAATGGCAATCGCTTACGCGGATCTGAGTCTGTTCCAGTACTTCGAACCGTTCGGCACGGTGTTCTATATTTCCCGTTCCGTGTTGCTCTGGGTAATCGCCATAGCTCTATTGATAGGCGCTTTATTTATACCTCGTTTCTACTGCCGCTATGCTTGCCCGCTCGGCGCTGCCCTCGGCGTGACTTCTCTCATTTCGCCATGGCGTATCAAGAGAGTTCCGCAG
>CAYTLI010000009.1:0-30373 GCA_964438455.1 uncultured Pseudohongiella sp. | reverse complement strand
TGCTTCGACATCATTCATGCAGGCCATGTTGGTTACTTGGCGCAAGCGAAGAAGCTCGGCGACAGGCTCGTGGTTGCCATCAACGATGACGATTCTGTCACTCGCCTAAAGGGGCCGGGTCGCCCAATTAACCCTGTTGAAAGACGCATGGCTGTCTTGGCCGGACTGGAAGCAGTGGATTGGGTGGTGAGCTTTGCCGAAGATACGCCAGAGAAACTTCTGGAAGCACTTCGACCTGAAATATTAGTCAAGGGCGGTGACTATACTCTCGACCAGGTTGTCGGTGGCGAGTTCGTCAAATCCTATGGCGGCGAGGTAAAGGCACTGGAGTTTCTGGATAATTGCTCAACCTCAGAGATTGTCGATAAGATGAAGGGAGTAGGCAACTAGGTTTCTAACTCAAGATGCTAGTTCTGCTCCAATGTTGATATTGGCTTGCAGATGCTCCGGACTAATCGTCCCAATAATCACACTACTAACCCCTTCCTTTCCCAACGCAAACTTTAACGCCTGTTCCGCACCACCTTCTGCCGTGGCAGTATGCCCACTATTCATAGCCTTCTTGATAAGCACGCCCTTGTTGAGTTCAAGTGCACGATCAATCACTGCTCCATCTTCCTGCGCGCCTTCGTTGTAAGTCACCATCACAACATCCAGGTTTTCCACTGCCTGCAGCCCACCCTCGATAGTCTTGGTGGACATGCCTATAGCTCGAATTATTCCCTCATTCTTGAGTTTTTGTAGTGCCTCCACGCAATCGGTGTCGTTGAGTATGTGCAGGTCTCTACCATCGGAATGGATCAGCACGATGTCCAGGTAGTCGGTGTTCAGGTCTCTGAGACTGAGCTTGATGCTTTTCTTTACGTAGTCGCCGGTGAAGTTGTAAACAGACTTGCCGGCCAGAAATTCTTCCCCAACCTTGGTGCAGAGTACCCACTGGTCTCTGTCTTTCAGTAATCGGCCCAGCCGTTGTTCACTGCTGCCATAGGCAGGTGCGGTGTCCAGCAGGTTGATGCCGGCGTCCTTGGCCTGTTGCAACAGTGCTTCCACTTCCCGGTCGGAAGGCAGGCTGAAGTTGGTCGGGTATTTCACTTCCTGGTTGCGGCCGAACTTGACGGTGCCCAGGCCGAGGCAGGATACGACGATGCCGCTCGCGCCCAGTGGCCGTTTGGCTAATGTGGCCATGCTCTTACTCCCAGTGTGCACGACCGATGGTCGCGCTTTCCATGTGCTTGCCCAGATCCTGGTTCGCGTCTTCTGAGCTCGGATTGATACCACTCTCGCGGAGATGGTCGACTAGCTTATCGGCCAGGGAGGGAGTCAGTGTAAGTTTGGTGGGGAAGGTGACCAGAACATTGTCCTGTTCGACCAGGCTGGCATTGTCCGGGCGGTGTTTGTCCTTGTCACTGGCCTCGGCTCGATTGATGTGAAAGCAATGCCACTGGGCATCACTCACATCCACCCAGGGGAAGTAGTTGGACATATGTTCTCTTGCTGCTTCTATTTGTTCTGCTTCGCTTTTGCCAACACCGGACTCGGCCAGCTCACCACCGAGGTACCACACCGGTATGCCGTCATCATCTACATGGGAGGTCACCGTCAGTCGTGGCGTCAGGCTGAAGTCATCGCCTATGCAATGTACATAGGCAGCGGGCATGTTCTGCTGTTTCAGGTACACCATGTGCAACGGACGCAACTGTGTACCGACGTTCAGCTCACATAGTTTGATCAGTGCCTCATTGCCTTCACCGGCAGCGAGGATGATGCGCTGGGTTTCGATGCTTATGTTTTCGTCATTGCCTTTGATGGTGAATCCAGCCACCTGGCCATTGTCTTTCTGAATCTCGATCTGTTCCGGCGAGACTGTATAAATAGCATCTTGATTGTCCGCGATGAGTTTATCCAGCAGGCTGGGTGTATCGATGACGAAGTCGGGTAACTGGTACAGGCTGCCATCCGCGGTGGCGTTGGCAAACACCTCTGGATAATCATTCTTATCGACAGCATCCACGCGACCACGCAGGCTCTTGCTGCCGAGAAAGGTTTTCAGTTTGGAGCGGAAGCTGGATTCGGACCACATGTAATAGTGATCACTGAGCACCTGGACGCCGGTGAGGTCGATCGGGTCATCGCCCTGCAGGCAACGGCGCCATCGCGCGGGCATCTCGGCAATCACACTGGCGGCACCGGTGAGGCTGCCGCTGAGTGCGTATTTTAATCCGCCATGGATGATGCCCTGGGAGGCGAGGGTCTGCCCCGAGCCGAGGGCATTGGCCTCGATGAGTATGGCCCGGTAACCCTCCAGGCGCAGTCTCTTCAGTAACCACAAACCGGCTATGCCACCGCCGAAGATCGCGATGTCAGTTGAATAGCGCATGTGCATTGGTTACCTTTCCACCCTGACTAGCTTCATTACTTCCTTTCGAGACCAGAACAGTCGTCTCTTGTGAGTTGTAAAGTATATCGACCCAGCGCCGGATTTCCCATGCAGGGAAATTCGCTCTCGACACTTCGGAACCCTTAACTTCCTATGCTCCGTTATCTTTACTCTTTGCTGTTGCTCCTGGCAGTCCCGTTCATCATCTTACGCCTGTATCTGAAATCAATGGCGTCACCAGGCTATCGTGAAAGAATCGGTGAACGCTTTGGATCTGGTAAAGCCCCGGCCACTATCAACAATGCCCATCAGGTAATCTGGATTCATGCGGTATCGGTAGGGGAGACCGTTGCCGCGGTGCCGCTGGTGAAGGCGATTAAGGAAAACGAAGATGTCGCTGTCGTGTTCACTACTACCACTCCAACCGGCGCAGAGAGAGCAAGAGCCTTATTGGGTGACACCGTACACCACCAGTATGCGCCCTATGACCTGGGCTTTGTCATCCGCCGCTTCCTCAACAAGTTCGATCCTGGTTTGCTCATCATCATGGAAACCGAGCTGTGGCCGAACACTGTGCACTACTGCCATCAGCGTGGGGTAAAAATCTTGCTCGCCAATGCGCGCATGTCGGAGAAATCCGCGAAGGGCTATCAACGCTTTGGCAGCATGACCAAAGATATGCTGCAGTCCATTGACCTGATCGCCGCCCAGTCAGAGCCTGATCAACAACGCTTGCTCGAGTTGGGAGCAAAGCTCGACAAGACTCGAATAACAGGCAGCCTGAAGTTCCACATCAACGCGGCGGCAGAACAGGCAATGCCAGCACCCATCTTCCAGTCGGTAGCTGACAGCAATCGCCCGGTAGTAATCGCAGCCAGTACCCGTACAAAGGAAGGAGAGGCAGAGGAGAAAAAGGTTCTCGATGCCTGGCGGCAACTGTCCGGCAATTTCGACAAGCCTCTTTTGTTGCTGGTGCCACGCCATCCGGAGCGGTTCGGTGAAGTCGCCGAGCTGTGCAGGAAAGCTGGTTGGTCTGTGCAACGGCGCAGCGAAGCCGAGCAGTTGAATGCTGACACAGATATCCTCATCGGTGATTCCATGGGGGAGTTACTGGCCTACTATGGCCTGGCAGACATCGCCTTCGTGGGTGGCAGCCTGGTGGATACCGGTTGCCAGAATGTCCTGGAACCCGCGGCGATGGGTGTGCCGGTGTTAACAGGCCCGTCGCAATTCAATTTCCAGGCGATCTGTGAACAACTGGAACAGGCGCGTGCCCTGCAAACGGTTGCGGACAGCAATGCGCTCGCCGGGGCGATCTCGCAACTACTGGCGGATGAGGACAAACGGAAGCAGATGGGTGAAGCGGGTAAGAACCTGGTTGCTGCCAATCAGCAGGCTTTGCCACAACTCACTGCAATGGTGGCAGAGCTGCTCAGCTAGCTGGTGATCGGGTCAGGTTCTCCACGCCATCGGTTGTTACCCGCACATTGTCCTCGATACGAATTCCTCCGAAGGCATAGAGCTGGTCTATCAATGACCAGTTGATGTTCTTACCGCGTTCACTTTCCCGCTCGGGTTCAAGTAGTAGCGGAATGAAGTAACAACCCGGCTCTATGGTAAACACCATGTTCTCTGCCATAGTACGCGTGTTACGCAGCATCGGTGAATGTTCAGGTGGCACATGGGTATCACCGTCCACATTCTTCTGGTGACCACCCACATCATGCACATTAATTCCTAACAAGTGACCTACGCCGTGGGGCATGAACAGATGTGGCACATTCTCGACAAGCAATTCCTCAGCATCGCCGTTGCATATTTCCAGCTCGACCAGCAGCTCGCCAATCTGGCGCAGTGCGCTGAGATGAATGTCCACATAGGATTTTTCCGGCGCAACTTCACTTACCAGTTGCTGTTCAATCTTTTCCATGCCCTGTAGCAGCGACTGGAAAACCGGATGCGCCGAATCTCTGGCCGTGGTGCGGGTAATATCTGAACCATAACCACGGACCCGGTAACCGGCATCGATCAACAATACCTGGCTTTCATTGATCATTGTGCGCCGCTTGTTCTGGTAGTGAAGAATCGCCGCCTTCTCATCCAGCGCCACGATGTTGGTATAAGGCATCTCATCTTCGAGCTGCTTGCAGGCACTGAGATAAGCCATGTGGATGTCGTACTCGCTGCCGCCAGCCAGGAAACATTCTCTCGCCGCCTCATGGCCAATCAAGGCCAGGCGATTGGCATCACGCAGCTGCACCAGTTCATACTCGCTCTTGTAGGCGCGATTGAAATCCAGGATATGGAGCAGGGTGGTGGGATTGAGCAGACGTGAGGGGATTCCAAGTTGTTCGGCAATTCCCGGTGACTCTCCGCAATAGACAAACTCTCCCGCTGGCAAGGCTAGTTGCAGCGCGGAGAGCGAATCCAGGCGCACCACTTCAAAAGTGTCGTGCCACAAAGGATCGGTCTCCACCTCCTGCTCATACCAGAAGTCGGCAGGTATAACCTGGTAGTAGACCGGTTTCCGATCTGGCTTGACCAGGACAAACTGGTTGGGCCTGTTCACATCCAGCCAGTGCAGGAAATGGCCATAGGCCTGGAAGGCGATGCCCCGGTCGTCGGCAAAATAGTGATGCTCGACGCCGCTGTGTAGCAATACACCGTCTGCCTCTACGCGAGACTGCTCCAGCGCCTCTGCGTATTGGCCGTTCAGTCCGTTGATATGGGCCGAATACAACTCTGCGATCAATTTAGGCTCCCGATTTCCCTGGCAATTCCTACATCTGAGAAAAAACAGAGAGAGCCCTGTCGCTCTCTCTGTTCGGGAATTATACTGAGCCCAACAGCTCGCCGGCTATGAATTTCGGCGACTCTCACCCAGAGGACCCAACTATGCTCTACCCAATGTTCATCATGGTAATTCTCACCTTCATGATCCTGCTGTTTACCCTGCGGGTGCGTATCGCCTCGGTACGCAAAGGTGACGTTGAGCTCAGCTATTACTCACTGTTTCGCGAACAGGAAGTGCCGGAGATCGTGACCAAGACTTCTCGCCATTTCAGCAACCTGTTTGAGGTGCCGGTATTGTTCTATAGCGCCGGTGTGCTCTATGTGGCGCTGGATATGACCAGCCAGTTTCCGGTTACCTGTGCCTGGGTCTTTGTCACTGCCAGGGTAGTCCATACCTGTATCCATCTGGGCTATAACAATGTCATGCACAGACTGGTCATGTTTGGCATAGCCAACCTTAGCGTTCTCGCCATGTGGGTGGCCATCGTTTCCGAAGCCACTTAAAAAGGAGAGAACAATGATTCGGGCAACAACCAATACGTTGCAGGGCAGAGAGATCGAGGAATACCTCGGCATTGTGGTTGGCGAAGCAATTCTCGGCGCCAATATCTTCAAGGATATCTTTGGCGCGGTGCGTGACATTGTCGGTGGCCGCGCGGGTGCCTACGAGAATGAACTAGGCAGAGCGCGCGACATCGCCTTTCAGGAAATCGAAGACGAAGCCCGGGCCATGGGCGCCAATGCAATTATCGGCATCGATATCGACTACGAGGTTGTCGGTATGAAAGGCGCGATGATGATGGTGAGCGTCAGCGGCACCGCAGTGAGAGTGAAAGTCTAGACCGCGTCATAAATTGGCGAAGCCAGGAAGGCTTTACTACACTTCAAAGCAGCCCTGAATCACAGGGCGACTTCATTACTGTCACGTTAAGGATAACAAGCAGTGAGTTACCAGGCGCTTCGTCGACGCCTGGATCGTGGTCGTGCCAATTACGAGGCACAGCAACATCACTTGTCGTTGCTCTCTCAATACCTGCACGAGCCCCGGTCCCGGCTGAAATCTCTGCTACGTCGCAATCAGCGCTTTCTGCATCGCGTCGAGAGTTTTCGTAACCATGCCCAGAGCAAGCTGCGGCTGCGACATTACCTGCAAAGTTTTCAGTTCAAACAGCGGGAAGAATTTCACGAATTGCAGACGGCCTGCCCGGGCTCTCGCATCCTGCTCAGTTACCACTTCGGTGATTTTGTTTACGGCAATAATGTTCTTGCCGCCTGTGAAGGGCCGAACAGACGACAGTGCTTCCTGACCCAGCTGCCTTCCTCCCCAGCATTCCTGGCTAACATGCACCGCTGTTTCGGCGATGATTTTCAGCATCGGGAACAAATCCTCACGGATAAGAGCTCTGCCGCAGCGCTGGTAGCGAAGCTGCGCAATGAAAGCTGCACCTTGTTAACCTTCGCCGATCTCCCCGCTGGTTTCGGCGAACGCATCGAAGTGCAGTTCCTCGGCAGGAGAGCGTGGTTTCCGAAGGGGCCGGCGGTGCTGGCACTGGCATCGCGCACGCCTTTAGTACCTGTGCTGAACTATTCGGAAACCGCGGCTAACAGGATCATCCTGTTTCCCGCCATAGAGCCGTACCGGTTAAGCGGCGAGAGTATTCATCAGGCCTGCACCCGTATCACCCAGCGCCTGGTGGACATTCTCGAGGTTGTTGTTCTGCAATACGCGTGGCAATGGCGTTTTCTGGCGCACCTGCCACAGTACTTTTATCGCACTGCCTTACCCAGCCATGATTGATCCGGGATCCCTGTTTCGCCAGGACGCGATCAGGCACAGGTTGAGTCGCCATCAATCACAGGTACTGTTAAATCGCAGTACCCACATGCGGCCTTTCCTGTGGTTGCTTTGTGTTTGTGTTATCGGTCTGGTGCTTGCCATAAACAGGACCAATTACAAGGAAGTGTTATCTGCTCGTGGTCGCTTGCTTGCAGAAGAGGGTGTGCAGCAACTTGTTGCGCCGCAAAGCGGAGTTGTAGAAGCCATCCTTGTTGCGGCAGGCGAGACCGTGAACGAGGGCGATGTGGTCGCGCAGATTTCCCGGCAACTTTATAACCAGCATGGGGAGGAAGTTAGCGAGCAAGAGAGGCAGATACTTGCCATTGAATACAAATCCATCAAGCAGGAGAAACAACTGGCGCAGGAAAGCTTCAATGCAAGAATCAGGGACATCGGGGACAAGATTGATGAGCGTAAGCAGAGTATCGGTTTCGCCAGAGAAGAACTGGCTGTGCTGCGTGAACAGGAAACCATCAGCGAATCTCTACTGGCCGGATCATTTGAGCTACTGCGTAAGCATGCAATCTCGGAAGCACAAGCCAGAGGCCAGCGCATGGCTCATCTCGACAAGGTGCGTGATCGACAACAGGCCGAGCGTCAGCTGCAGGCTCTGAAAGCAGATAGCAGGGAGTTAGCTGCGGCACTGCAAGTTCTGCTGCTGGAGCAACAACAAACTCTGCAGCGTATGGATCAGAGAATTACCGCCACTGCGTTGCAGCTTGAGAGGGTAGGCAGTGCGTCCCATCTTTCTGTCCTGGCCAATCGTGCTGGTGTTGTTTCTTCTATACCAGTCGAGATCGGTAGTGCGGTCCGTGCCGGACAGGCACTGGTCTATATGCAGGCAGACGGGAAGCCTCTGACAGCGGAGGTCTTCGTACCTTCTGCCATCATGGGCAAGCTCGCTCCCGGTCAGGAAGTCATGTTGCGCTATGACCCATTCGACGTGCATTCCTATGGCCGCTATCCGGCAACCATCACCGGTATTGATCGCACGCCCTGGGATCAGCGAGAGCATCTGTTACCCGCCGTCGAAACTACAGAGCCCCTGTTCAGGATTCAGGTCTTGCCGGAGCAGCACTATGTGGAGGGTGAAGATATCTATCCCCTGCAGCCCGGCCTGTTGCTGACAGCAGACTTCGTCGTCAATGAACTGTCGATGATCCAGTACATCCTCAAGCCGGTGTTCGAGCTACGAGGGAAGTTCTCGTGATGGGCCTGTTCGCGGCAAGGCGGCGCCTGCCCATGGTGTTCCAGGCCGAGACCAACGAGTGTGGCCTCGCCTGCCTGACCATGATCTCCGGCTTCTATGGACAGAAGTTTGATCTCAATGGATTACGCAGTCGCCTGGGCAGCAATGCACTGGGCGCTTCGGCGCGGCAGTTGCTGGAACTAGCGGAGAAACTCAGCCTTCGCGGCAGGGCGATAAAGCTTGAGTTGGAAGATCTCCCTGATCTTTCACTGCCGGCGATTCTGCACTGGGATCTTGATCACTTTGTAGTGCTTAAGAAGCTCAGTCGGAAATCTGCCCACATTCACGATCCTGCTGTCGGTGTGCGCAGATATGCATTCGACGAGCTGTCTCATCATTTCACCGGCGTTGCCCTGGAACTATCGCCCCGAGCAAACTACTCGAAAGCAATGGAAGTCTCCTCTCTGAAATTGAGTGAGCTGCTGGAGAGCGTGAAGATCTCCCTCGCTAGTATGGGCCTGGTGTTCTTCATGACCCTGGTGCTGCAGGTGCTCGCGATTCTGAATCCCCTGTACCTGCAACTGGTGATCGACCAGGGGCTGGTCAAGGGAGATACGGAACTGATCTTCATGCTGGCGCTACTCTTTGTGGGCCTGGTGATCCTGAAGACAGGGCTTGCGCATCTGCGCGGTGTACACCTGATGCACTTTGGCAACTACGTGGGTCTGCAATTGGTTAGCGGGGTCGCGCGGCATCTCTCTGCTTTACCCCTGAACTATTTTGAACGCAGGGAGATGGGAGACATCGTCTCCCGCTTTGGCTCGCTGGAAAACATTCGTCGCCTGATTACACAGGAGATGATCACGGTACTGGTTGATGGTCTGTTTTCCTTGCTCACCCTGTTTCTTTTATATCTTTACAGCCCCTTGCTCGGCAGTGTCGTTCTGATAACGGTAGCTATGTTCGCGGTGATGCGTGCGTTTTCACTTGCCAGGGAACGTGACCTGCGCCAGGAAGCGTTGGTAGTTGCGGCGAAGCAACAGACAAAATTCATGGAGAATATTCGCAGCGTCGGGGTGGCCAGGATTAATGGCGTCGAGCCCATGCGCCACAATGACTGGGAAAGCAGCTACACGGAGCAGTTGAACAGCAGCATGCGCCTGGAAAGATTTCAGCTTTCTCTCGGTTCCATCCAGTCACTGATGTTCGGGCTGGAAAACATCAGCATCATTTATTTGGGAGCCACTTTAGTGACTGCCGGTAATCTTTCCATAGGCCAGCTGATGAGTTTCATCTTTCTCAAGCAGCACTTCACCTCGTCGGTGTTGGCGATGATTCCCAAACTCAGTGACATCCGTTTGTTAAGTCTCGACCTGGAGAGAATCGCCGATGTGGTGCAACAACAATCCGAGGACACTGCCTCAGACAATAGCTTGCTCCCGGCACCCAGGGAAAGTGACATTCAGTTGCGCGATCTCGGATTCAGTTACGATGGTTCAGAGCAACAGCTCCTGTCAGAGATCAACTTCACCTTTGCCCAGGGCCAGACTACGGCTCTGGTCGGACCCTCGGGATGCGGTAAGTCGACACTGCTGAAGCTGATTCTGGGTCTGGAGAAACCAGTGAGCGGCTCAGTCCAGATTGGCGGCAGGAATATAAAGCAGATCAATCACAGAGAGCTGCGCTCGATGATGAGTGCGGTGATGCATGGCGATGGCCTGTTGTCCGGCGACCTGGCCTATAACATTCATCTAGGTACCGAATCCGTAGACTGGGAGCGGATGGATCAGCTCAGTGCTGCACTGGGTCTGGAAGACTTCATCGTGAACCTACCCCTGGGCTATGCGACGGAAATTGGGGAGCTGGGCAGCATTCTTTCGGCCGGCCAGGTACAGAGGATCCTGCTTGCCCGGGCTCTCTATCGGCAGCCGAAGATTCTGCTACTCGATGAAACCCTTTCCAACCTGGGCACTGAAGCGGCCGTGAAAATCCTGGACTACATCAAGCGCGAGGGGCTAACACTGGTGCTGGTGACCCATAACCCTGAACTGCTGGGCAGGGCCGATTCGATACTTGATCTTGATTGATAGCTTGAGACTTGTGCGAACCATCCATCACACACCTTCGAAGACCTACTTACTGTACTATAACAACAAAGATATGGTGTGCTTCTTCGATGACGCCTGCTATGACTACTTCCTGGCCAGGCTGTTCAATAGCCTGCAGCAATTCCACGTTGAACTTCATGCCTACTGCCTTACATCGACCGAGGTTTTTCTGCTGGTCACGCCGGGCACACCAAGCGGTATCCATAATCTATGGAAGTCTGTCGTTGGGCAGTACAACAGTTACTTCAGTGGGCGCTTCGATCGAACCAGAAGAATCATTGGCGGAGCGTATACAACTAAATGGATAGGTGCTGGCGAAAACGCACTGGAGGCACAAAAGTACATCGAACGAGTTCCGCTGACGAAACCAGGCGTAGATCATCCGGGGATGCATCCCTGGTCTAGCTATAGCAGCAATGGCTTCGGAAATGCCAGTCACTGGTTGACGCCCCACCGCGACTATCAGCAGTTCCTTCATGCCGGTAACTATTCTTACGGCAGATACAGAGAATTCATCGCCACACCGGCGGAGATTTGTTAGGAACGTTTGCTGCAGGGGCTATTCTCTCCATCGACGCTGCGCTTCAACAATCGCCGCTGAGCTTCAACAATTCGCGCTATGTCCGATAAATCAGTAAACCAGCCCATATTGGAACGATATTCATCCAATTTCGGGTCCGGGTATGTAAGTATTGGATCTACAATAAACCGGGAAATGAGATCCACTGACTACCCACGAAGGTAGTAGTTAGTAGATCTGGAACAACAACAAGCAAGAAGACATGGATCGACGCAAAACAGAATTCTATCCCTTCTATGATCCTTACCGTGGCGGCAATATGCTCAGCATGGTCGCCAAGGTGAGCATCTCGCTATCTGTGGGACTCTTCTACCTGCTGGCTCAGTTCCTGACCCTGCCGGATAAAATCGTACTCTTTGATCAATCCCTGTGGGTACTCGGCGCCATCATGTCCACATGCATCATGGCCATGTACGCGGCAACGATGGCGTTCCGCAAGAGCCTGGCTACCATGGATCGTTTCGAAGGCCAGAACAAGCTGGGTGAAAGTATCATTCAGAACTGGTTGAGCGATAACCAGTACCTGTTAGCCGGTGCCGGCTTCGCCACCCTGAACACCCTGGTTGGACACCTGATGGGTGTGCCCGCCGAGATTCACGAGTCAGCAATTGCATTGGGCATGTTATATGTTGGCTTCTTCGTGTCCGGCTTTCTCGCGGGCATGGGCCTGCTTTCTATCGCCGCAGTGATTATTCTGCACCTGCGCTTTGCGCCCAATCTTCAGCACACGCTCGACCCTGAAGATCCGGACGGCTCTGGTGGCATTCGCACCCTTGGTGACTCCCTGTGGTTCTTTGCGCTGCTAATTGGCACGGTCGGCGTTCTCGTTTCCATCTTCATGATCAACGTGCACTGGAGTTTCATGTACAAGGGCTATGTGCAGGTCATCTACCTGCTCTGGTTAGCCTTGCCCTATGTGCTTGCGGTCTCCGTGGTGTTGATTCCCGGTCTCGCTGTTCGCCGCCAGGTGAGTCAGTTCAAATCCTACCGGGCTCGCCAGTTGAAGGATGAACAGACGAAGTTGTTTTCATCCTATAAGGAATTCGATGTGGCTGCTGACGATGAGATTATCGCCAGCAAGAAAGAGATCAATGAAAAGATGGATCACATCGAGAAACAGATGAAGAAACTACGCGAGATGCGTAACTCCCATATCGACAGCAAGGGTCACTAGTCGCCCCGGCTTGTTTACTCCTCGTAGACCTCGATGGCAGGACAGGAACAGAACAGGTTCCTGTCGCCGTAGACATTGTCGATACGGTTGACCGGCGGCCAGTACTTGGCATCTTGATTGTCATCGAGAGGGAAGGCGGCAGTAGCGCGGGTGTATGCGCGCTGCCAGTCAGCATCCAGCACATCGGCCAGGGTATGCGGTGCGTTGCGCAGGGGATTGTCCTCCGCATCCAGCTCACCGGCCTCAACCTGTGCAATCTCCTTGCGAATCTGGATCATGGCATCTACGAAGCGATCCAGCTCAAACCTGGATTCACTCTCGGTGGGTTCGATCATCAGCGTGCCTGCAACCGGGAATGACATGGTCGGGGCGTGGAAACCGAAATCCATCAGGCGCTTGGCCACATCTTCTTCGGTGATGCCGCTGGCCTGCTTCAATGGTCTCATGTCGATAATGCACTCGTGGGCCACCATTCCGGCACGGCCTGTGTACAGTACAGGGTAGTGAGGTGCCAGGCGTGCGGCGATGTAGTTGGCATTGAGCATGGCCACCTGGGTAGCCTTCAACAGTCCACGGCCACCCATCATGGCGATATACATCCATGAGATGGGCAGGATGCCACAGCTTCCCCAGGGCGCAGCCGATACGGCGCTATTGCCCGGATTGGGTCCATCCAGTTCCACCACCGCATGATTGGCCAGGAAAGGTGCCAGGTGACTTCTTACACCGATGGGTCCCATGCCGGGCCCGCCACCACCGTGAGGAATACAGAATGTTTTGTGCAGGTTCACGTGCGAAACATCGGCACCGATCTCTGCCGGACTGGTCACGCCTACCTGTGCATTGAGGTTGGCACCGTCCATGTAAACCTGGCCGCCATTGTCATGAATGATCTGGCAAACCTGTTTAACGCCTTCTTCAAACACACCATGGGTGGAAGGGTAGGTAATCATCAGGGCGGCAAGAGAATCTTTATGCTCGCTCGCCTTCGCCTGCAGGTCCTGGATATCGATGTTGCCATCTTCATCACAGGCGACCAGTACCACCTTCATGCCTAACATCTGCGCGCTGGCAGGATTGGTGCCATGGGCAGAAGTTGGGATCAGACAGACGTTGCGCAAACTCTCGCCCTTGCTGTCCAGGTATTTACGTATTGCCAACAGGCCCGCGTATTCACCCTGGGCGCCGGAGTTGGGCTGCATGCTTACCGCATCGAAACCCAGGATCACCTTCAGCATGTCTTCCAGCTCGGAGATCATCTGTTGATAACCCTGCATCTGGTCCAGCGGGGTAAATGGATGGGGCTTGGCGAACTCGGGCCAGGTCACCGGGATCATCTCTGCGGCCGCATTGAGCTTCATGGTGCAGGAACCCAGCGGAATCATCGCGTGGGTCAGGGAAATATCCTTGTTCTCGAGGCGCTTGAGGTAACGCATCATCTCCGTCTCGCTGTGATAGCGATTGAAGATCTGGTGGCTGAGATAGTCGGAAGTGCGCAGTAGTGAATCCGGAATCGCTGCCGCAATCTCACCGGACAACAGGGCCTGGTCCAATGCCTCAACATCCAGCGTTTCCTTGCTTTCTCCGCTGATTACCTGCCACAACAGTTGCACCTGCTGTTCGTCGGTACACTCATCCAGGCTGACGCTGATGGTCTGGTGGGTTACCACCCTGTCCATGCGCAGGTTGATGCCAGCCGCGCCGGCACGTTGCGCAATTGCCATGGCTTCGTCTTCTGAAACACTGACAGTAATTGTGTCGAAGTAATTGTCGTTGACCACATTGACGCCCTGACGTTGCAGGCCAGTGGCGAGCAACTGGGTCAGGCGGTGGATACGATTGGCGATACGGCGAATGCCTTCCGGGCCATGGTACATGGCATAAAGTGCGGAGATATTTGCCAGCAGCACCTGCGCGGTGCAGATGTTGCTGTTCGCTTTCTCCCTGCGGATGTGTTGTTCCCTTGTTTGCAGCGCCATGCGATAGGCCTGCTTGCCGCGTGCATCGACCGAAACGCCGATGATGCGACCGGGCACGGCCCGCTTGTATTCATCTCTTGTTGCCAGGTAGGCAGCATGAGGTCCGCCATAACCCATGGGTACGCCAAAACGCTGGGTAGAACCCAGCACCACGTCGGCACCCATCTCACCGGGCGGCTTGAGCAGGGCCAGGCTCATCAGGTCTGCCGCGACAACGGCGATGGCATTGTGGCTGTGCAACTGATCACAGGCCTGGGAAAGATCAGAGGCATCGCCCAGCATGGAAGGGTACTGGAAGATGGCGCCGAACAGCTCGCTCTTGTCCACCTGGTCGAAATCACCGATCACCAGTTCAAAACCGAAACACTCGGCGCGGGTCTTGATCACGTCGATGGTCTGCGGGAAACAGTTAGGGTCAACATAGAACTTGTTGGCAGAGCGGTTCTTGCTCACTCGCTTGGCCAGCGCCATGGCCTCGGCGGCTGCGGTGGCTTCATCGAGCAGTGATGCATTGGCCAGTTCCATGGCAGTGAGATCGAGCACCATCTGCTGGAAATTCAGCAGGCACTCCAATCGCCCCTGGGAGATCTCTGGCTGATAGGGCGTGTAAGCGGTGTACCAGCCGGGATTCTCCAGCACATTGCGCAGGATGACATTGGGTGTGTGGGTGTCGTAGTAACCGAGTCCAATATAGGAGCGCGTGGGCTTGTTCTGGGCGGCGATTGATTTCAGCCGCGCCAGCGCTGCGCTCTCGTTCATGGGCTCGGGTAAACCCAGCGCCTGCTTAACGGCGATGGAAGCGGGAACAGTCTTTTCTACCAGACGCTCGAGAGATTCGAGACCCAGCACCTCAAGCATCTGTGCAATCTGTTCTGCGTCGGGCCCGATGTGGCGGGCGAGAAATTCGTCGCTGTAGTTGAGTGACTGGAGACTTTCAGTTGATCGGTTATCAGTGGAAGAGGAATGCTTGTCAGTTTGCATCAAAGGCTACACATCAAAAAAGAGTTATCCTGAGGTAGCTTCGACTTCCTCAGTACAGCATGAGAATGGGATTAACTATTCGTTTTCGCAATGATCGGAATAGGCTTCGGCGTCCATAAGCTCTTCCAGTCCCGATTCATCACTAAGCTTTACCTTGTAAAACCAGCCGTTTTCATAGGGGCTGCTGTTGACGGTTTCGGGCGCATCCAGCAACTCTTCATTGACTGCAGTTACTTCGCCAGACACCGGGCTGTAAACATCAGAGGCTGCCTTCACCGATTCCACCACTGCCACCTCGTCCTTGGCGTTGACGGTTGAACCTGGTTCCGGCAATTCGACAAACACGATATCACCGAGTGCATCCTGGGCATGATCACTGATGCCGACGGTCGCAACGCCATTGTCATCGACTCGCACCCACTCGTGGGACGCGGCATATTTAAGATCATCAGGGAAATTGCTCAATCGGTGCCTCTCTTACGGGGTCTGGATTACTCAAAAACTTTCTTGCCGAAGCGTACGAAATTAGGTCGCACCTTTCTGACGGGGACCAGCTTGCCACGCATCTCAACCTGGCAGGAATCGCTATTCACCGGGATTCTAGCTAATGCGATTGAATGCTTCAATGTAGGCGAAAAGCTGCCGCTGGTGATGACGCCTTCGCCGTTTTCGGTCACCACTTTCTGCCCTTCGCGCAGCACGCCGCGCTGTTCCAGCACCAGGCCGACGAGCTCGGGCAGGCGTCCATTGGCCTGGGATTCTCGCTGCATGCTGACCGCGTCGCGACCGATAAAATCCCGCTCTTCCGGTTCCCAGGCAATGGTGGATGCCATGTTGGCGGCGATGGGCGAAATGGACTCATCCATATCGTGCCCGTAGAGGTTCATCCCGGCTTCCAGCCGCAGTGTGTCTCTGGCACCGAGTCCGATGGGTTTGACGCCGGCACCCATGAGTTGATCCCAGAAGGCTGGGGCATCTTCGTTGGGCATGATCAGTTCCAGGCCTTTCTCGCCGGTGTAGCCGGTGCGGGCAACGAACCAGCTCGGTAGTTGAATGCCGCGGAAATTGCCCAGAGCCTGTACCGCGCTGGCATCGTCTGCCGGCAACAGGGCACAGACCTTGTCGATCGCCTCGGGCCCGTGCACGGCCAGGATGGCCAGGTCCGGACGCTCTTTCAGCTGCAGGCCGAAACCCTCGGTCTGCTGCTTCATCCAGTCCAGCACCTTCTCTCGAGTGGCACAATTGCTGACGACCCGGTAACCCCATTCCATGCGGTAGACGATCAGATCATCGATTACGCCGCCGTCGGGCCGCAACATGGCGCTATAGAGGGCGCGCCCGACTTCATCCAGCCGGTCCACGTCGTTGGCGAGCAGGCGCCGCAGGAAGGCATTGGCGCCGGGGCCATCAACATCGGTGATGGTCATGTGGGACACATCGAACACCCCGGCTGCCGTGCGCACCTGGTTGTGTTCTTCCAGTTGCGATCCGTAATGGATGGGCATGTCCCAGCCGGCAAAATCTACCATCTTGCCGCCGGCATCCAGGTGTTTTTGATAGAGGGGGGTCTTCTGGCCCAAGCGCTACTACTTACTGTCGATTAGAGGGAACGGGCATTCTACCCGCCCACTTTCGGCAATAACAGTCTTAGCATGCAGGGGCCATCAGGCGTTGCCTCCGCTGTCTTCATTGAGCTGGTCCTCGAGGATTTCCAGCATTGCGTCGAGAGCAGCGGGATGTCGTTGCAGTCTGCGTAGTGCTCTTGCTGCGCTATTGCGAACATTCGCGTCGGCATGATTGCGATAGACTTCCATGATCGGCGCGATAGCACTTTCCTGGTCCGTATCACCGAGTGCGCGCAGCGCGGCAGCAAGAAGTTGTGGGTCCTGTTCCTGGGCCGTGACACTGGCGAGCACTTCAACGGCCTGGTCGGTTTCTGAATCACCGATGCCTTCCAGTGCGGCGAACTTGCGTTGCAGGTTGGTAGTGTTGGCATAGATGTTTTCCAGGGCAGCGACAGCGAAATTGTCTTCGCGATCGGCGATGCCATTGATGGCAGTCGCGGCGATCTCATCGTCTGCATCGGAGAGTGCTACTTCGGTGAGGAAGTTAAATACCTCGGGCAGATCCATGTCGGCGATCTCGCGCAGCACAACCCGTTTCAGCTCTGCAGGTTCCACTGTTTCGTACGCACCGAACAAAACAACCATCGCATCCTCGGTGCCAGAGTCAGACAGCGCATCGGCAGCTTCGCGAACCAGAACCGGATCGGATTCGTTCTCTACAATCCTGGCAAGCAGGTCGAGCGCCTCGGTGCTTTCCCAGTTATCCAGCTCACCGATGATTTCTGCACGTACCGATGTGGGATAGCTGGCATCGTTGGCGATAGCCAACAGGCGATCGCGTGAGGCTTCATCGTCCCGATCCAGTAATACCAGAATGGCACTGGTGCGAACGTCTTCCGATTCATCATTATCGACAACGTCCAACAGTGTCGAGGTAATACCTTCGCCCGGCAGGTCTTGCAGCAGGAAGACAAGGCGCGAACGCATGTTCGGGTTGTCACTGCTTTCCAGTCGGCGCATCAATAGTTCAGAAGCACGTTCGTCTTCTCGCAGGGCACCGATGATTGTCAACAACTCGTCATCGGCTGAACTGCGACGTCGTCGCGAAAATTCCCGGGCTCTCTCCTGTGCTTCCGCCACCCTGGCGCGCATCTCTTCCAATGCTTCAGGTGAGAAGTTAGGCATGTTCGGGAAGTCCGGAAAATCAGGAAAGTCTGGAATATCCGGCAGGTCGAGGTTGTTGATCTGGATTCTAACCCGTTCCATTTCCCTCTCTGCCTCGGCCATCGCCCGCTCTACTGTCCGCGCAATCTCTTCTTCGTCGATGTCTCCACCATTAAAATCAAATTCCACGTCCCATCCATCAGTGATCAGGGAGAAGAAAGTGGGGTCGCCGAGCGCGGCCAGTTCAGAACCCAGCACCGCCATCTTGCTGCGTGCATCGGCTACCCAGCTGCTGTCGGGAAACTCGGCAATGAAATCCTGGTAGCAGGAGAAATTGTTTTCCTGTTCCGATTGCTGCTGCTCGGCGGCATAGCAGTTCCAGAACGAGGCATCGTCCAGCCAGCCACTCTCTGGCCAGTTGGAACGAAACTCGTTAAACAGTTCCTGCGCATCGGCCCACTGCTGCTTGAGCACCAGGTCATAGCCTGCCCTGTAGTCCAGGGTATCCTGTTCCTGGGAGAACACCTGCGCGCTTAGCAGCAGGGCACTGCCCAGGGAGAGGCTGTAGAAAATTTTTCTGTTCATGGTTCTGTCTCCTGATGAGCCTGTAGGATTCCTATATCACTAGATCCTGCTGTCTCATCTCCAGTAATCGAATTCGAAACAAGATGCCGTTCTCTTCGAGAAATCTTTGCAGTAATGCAACCCCTTCTTCCATGTTGGATTCATCCAGGTTGGCCACTTGCCGCAACATAAACTCAATGTCTCGTAGTAACTTTCTCTCGCCTGATGCAAAAGGACTATTGTCCATCGCCGTGAGCAGGCTGGCTTCCGATGCCAGGTCACGCGCCGCAGTTCTTTGAATTGGGAGAACTGGCGCCTGTTGTTCGGTGTTCGCTACCTGCATCAACATAACCTGTGCCCTGTCGAGATAATTCATCAGCTCCGTGCTGGTGTCTGTACTAACAACATTGTTCACAGGTTGTACGGGGCTGGATGAAAAGTTAGACGACAGGAAGACGAAACCCGTCACGAAAATAACGAAAGACGCAGCAATTGCACCAAAGGCCATGCTCCAGGGTGAGAAATGCCTGCCGCGAATCTGGTGAAAACGTTCTGCGTCGATCCTGTCCAGCTCGGGCGATAGCCGATCGAACATGTCGTCCAGTGAGGCTCGCTCGGGAATATCCTGATAGCCATCACGACTGAAACCGGATGCATCGAGATGAGCGCAGGCTTCCTGCAACTGTATAAATTCATTGCGGCAGCTTTCACACCCATCGAGATGTTCACTCAATGCCTTTGGCATTGAATCGGGATCGTCGAGATAGAGTGCGTCTGCCATGAGGCTTTGGGAAGTTTCACAATCTAGCATTGCTCAAACTCCTGTAATCTGAGGTGTTCGGTACCGAGTTGGTCCCTGAGTTTGCGAATCGCGCGAAACAGGATGTTCTTCACCGTACCTTCCGAGCGATCAACTACTTCGGCAATCTCCTGCAACTTGAAGTTCTTCATATGACGCAGGGTAAAAACTGTTAATTCAAAACTGCTCAGGCACTCCAGCGCGTTGTCGATGTGGTTCTGCAAACGCTGTCGTTCTGCGCTGGACTCGCTGCGGGCAAGTGTGTTTGTATCCGCGCCCAGATCTTCATCGTAACTGGTGTCTGCCAGGCGCAGGTGTCGTTGCTTTTGTCTTTGCAGGTCGATTGCAGTCAGGTAAGTAATCCGGTGCAGCCAGGTAGAGAGGCGCGACTTGCCTTTGAAGTCATTGAGCGCGCGGTAAGCCTTGATGAAGGACTCCTGCACCGCGTCTTCTGCCAGCGCGGCATCCTTTAGCACACTGCGAGCCACGGTGAACATGCGCTGCTTGTTGCTGTCCACGATGTTGCGGAAAGCCTCCCGGTCGCCGGCCGCGGCCAGCGCTACCAGGGCCTGGTCGGCCTTGAGCGCCAACTGGCTGGTTCTTTCCTCGCCGTTAATGGGATGAATGGCCGCTTTGCCCATGGGAAGCTTGTTCTAAGTTACTGAAATATATTGTTTTATTCGCCCAGCAAGGAACTTCCTTGCCCAGGCCTATAGTCATTGGACGAGCCAACGGAGAAAAGGTTTGCAAACGCAAGTATAGAGAAGGAGAGGATAGGGCCTGGCGACTAGGGTTGCCAGGCGTAGCTGAACTTGGCGAAGAAGGTGCGGCTCGTCTTGTAGTAGGCATCCTGGTTGTCATCCTGGAAGCCCGCATCGGAATAACCAATAAAGAAACGGGTCGCCGCGTTGACCCGGTAGCTGTACAGCAGCTGGGTGGTCAGCTCCCGGGATTTGCTCTGCACAGGAAAATTGTAAAGGTCCTGGTTTCTCTCCCGATCATCGTGCTGCACGATCACCCGCAGGAAGCTGTTGTTGTTGAACTGGTAGGTGGTGCGCAGGCTGGTAAGGTTTGCGGTAAACAGCTCGCCCCCATCCACATCGAACTCCTGCCAGGTATGATCCAGGTCCAGTTGCAGGTGGCTGCCAAACTGGTAACGGATACTCGGCCCCAATCGACTGGAACTGCCCAGGCGGGTGTTGGCGAAATCAACAACATCTTCGAAACGCATGTTCAGGCCCAACTCAAGATTTTGTGTTGGCACGAAACTGATGTTGAGTGTGTTGAACTGCTCATCGAAATATTGACCATTCCAGTAGGTCCTGGAGCCACCGAACAAACCGAACACGGTAGATTGCAACGGGCCGTTCATGTTGAGGAACACTTCAAACTCTTCTTCCAATAACAGACCTGATTGATCTTCGGTTCGGTCGTAGTCCAGTGCTACCCGCACACGATTGAAGAAGTCTTCGCCTTCGCCCCACCAGGTGCGCCCCACGGTGACAACCTGGTAGATGTAATCGACACGATTGATAAATCCAAGGTCGGCGCGAAAATCCTTGCCCCAGTCATAGTGACCGACGCGCCAGTCCCAGTTGCGTTCGTTGTGCTGGTATTCGATCACGGTGCTGGAATCACTCAGGTCTGCCGCCTGGTTATGCTGGTTTTGAATCTGCAACGGATACTCCGAATCGGAATACATATGCTGTAGATAAATAGTGTCTTGGTTGGTTGGGCGTAATGTCGAGTCAAGACTAACTACACTGTTGCTGTAGCCATCACCCTGGCGGTGTGTCACCAGTCCACCGATTGTGGAGTTGTTGAAGATGTCGTATCGATACCGGCCGATTGCCGCTTCACTCTTCACTTCACCGAGAGTAGCAACGCGAGAGCTGAGGCTCTGGGGAATAATGAAGCTGGTGAACTCATCATTCGCGGCCAATAGTCCGTAAGTATGCGGACCAGTCTTGCCGGTTAACTTGGCACCGATTTCCGGTTGCGCGATATTGCGGGTGTAGACCAGGTTCTGAAAAGTATCAAAGTAATCGGCGCCATCGAGAAAGAAGGTACGTCGCTCGGGAAAGAACAAACTGAATGTCTGGTTGATGTCGAGCTGAATACGATCTGCTTCTACCTGGGAGAAGTCAGGGTTGATCGTCGCATTTAAATAGGTGTCTTGAGTAATACCCCAACGCACATCCAGGCTGCCCTCCGGTTCCGGATCGCCGCCGGTCCACTCACCATTTGCAGGGTCGCGTGTTTCACTGGCGATGGTGGTGACTGTGGGAATGACAACCAGGTTAACGCTCGGTTCAAGATCGGCAAAACCATCGGCCTTGGCGACCTGGCAAAGGGTGCAGGACACATTGCGATCCCGGGGCACATTCGACAAGCGGTAATCCCGGTCCCGTGGATACTGACGCGTGAGATCGATACCCCAGGTCTGTATTCCATCGGCAGGAGAGAAGCGTAACTGCTTGAGCGGAATTGCCATCTCTACGACATATCCGAAGTCGGTGATCTGGCCCGCGCTGTCCCAGATCGCGTCCCAGGCGTCGTCTCTGCGAGAGTTCAGGTCGTCCCAGATGTCGTCAGCCTGAACGCCGAATGGGTTCACATAGAATTCATAGGCACGTCGTTCATCGTTGAAAGTATCGAGCACCACGGCGACAAAATCGTCGTCCCACAGGCGATCCCGGTCACGATAAAAAGCACGAATCTGTTCCGGGTCCGGATCCTGGGCAATGAAGGCTACATAGAGCGTCTCACCGTCTTCCATTAACAGCGCTTCGGTTTCCACGGGCGCAGGAATGTTCTCGCCGGGCTCTGTCTCTACATCGATAGTGACCCTGAATGCCTGTTGCCACTCGCCACTTTGCAGTTCGCCGTCAATAGCGGGCGCGGTGGTAACCCTGGGAATGTCGAAATTGGATTGTGCCGATGCGAGCGCGGAATACAGGAGCGACACCGCCAGCCCAACGGCTCGCAGTGACTCAGCCAATCCCGATGATGGGTGGAATCTGGGCAGGGGGAAAAACAACAACTCTACACTTTTTGAATTCTTATTGGTTTGGGGGAGTGTACTGACATTGGCAGACGATAAAAACTGCATTTGGTGTCAAATGGTGACAGTGACAGCATGTTAGTGCCGAGCGTAAATAAAAAAACAGGAAGCGCGATGGCTTCCTGTTTCTTCTGTTCTTTACCGTTATTGAACTGTTAGTCGTCCATGGTCGCCGCGGCTTCCAGCACATAGCCGAAGTCAGGACGGTCCTGGTACCTTTCTTCAGCGAATTTGAACTGGATTACGCCATCGGGATCCAGCAAAAAGATTCCCGGATAAGGGACTCCGTATGCTCTCGATCCTGGTTCGTAATCGGTATTAAGTATGCCGATGCGGTTCACGTGAGTGATGCCCTCATCATGAAGCAGGGTGAACTCAATGCCTTCATCTTCTTCAACCGACTTGAGCATTTCTACGGAATCGTAAGTCATGGCGACTACAGATAGCCCCATGTCTTCAAACTGGTCTGCGATTTCTATCAGCTGCACGAGCTGAGCTTTACAGTAGGGTCACCAGTCGAAGGAACGGCTGAGCATAAACAGCATGCCGTTCTCACCTACCAAATCATCAAAGTCGCGCAGGTTGCCATTCTGGTCCTGTGCAGATAGTTCAGGCAGCGCAGCACCAACCGGAAAGTCTGGAGCCCAGACGAATTCCTCTTGTGCCTGTGAAACCTGAACCGCAGCAAACAGGAACAGTGCAAGCAATGACTTGCAGAGCAATTCCACGCGGCCGGAAAAGTGTTGTTTCATGAAAAATCCTTTGCGGGCAATGCCCGGGCAAATGATAGAAGTGTTGCGCTCTACATAATACCGGAAAACCAATGGTTTTCTTCCGCAGAACAGCAAATAGAAGAGGATTTCAGTTGAGTAGAAGCTGTGAGTAGTTGATTGAAACTACTCGATGCCCTCGAGGAAGCGTTCGCCTCGTGGCAGGTAGTTGTTGTGGCTATCCAGGGAGAACACCACCGAGCTGGAGCGGCCGATTAATTCGCTGCGGGGAATAAAACTATAGACGCGACTGTCGGCGCTGTTGTCGCGATTGTCACCAAGCACGAAATACTGATCTTCCGGGACGACTGTCGGGCCGTAGCTGCGTGTCGATCGATTCATGTAACGACTGGAAAGCCTGGCCTGGTGCACCATGTCTTCCAGCTCTTCCTGGATAATGACCGAAGTGGAATCACGGGATACCACCTCGTAGTTGGCAGGCTCACCGTTAACCACCAGCGAGTTGTTCTGGATATAGATAGTATCGCCGGGCAGTCCGACGACGCGCTTCACCAGTCTCTTGCTGGCACGCTTGGAATCGATGATCACCACGTCGCCACGCTCGGGATCGCCCAGTTCCGCAAGGGATATCTCGGTGAAGGGAATCTTCACGTCATAGGCCAGTTTGTTGACCCAGACCTTGTCCCCGTCCAGCAGCGTTGGCTGCATGGAAGCTCCAGAGATTGAGCTAAGGTCGGCAATGGCGCTCTTGAAGAAGACGATGCAAAACAAGAGCAGGAAAAACTGGCGATTCTCCTTCCAGAATGCTTGCATATGGGCTCGCAATCGAGCGCGTAAATTGTGATGGTTTAAATCCATTGCCTAGAAGTTAGCCAGCAAGTCCGTGCTTGTCAATCCGCAGGAATACTGGGTTTGAGGCGGGTCACAGCATTCTTCGCGCCGTGCTTGCAATTGCGAGGGCCCTCTCTTAACCTGTATTTTTGTACAGTAAAACCCCGGATAGCGCCAAATGACATCGGAGTCGCTGCAGCAGTTTCATCCCGCCTGCCGGAACTGGTTCCAGACCCAGTTTGGCGCGCCTACTGCTGCCCAGGCCCAGGCCTGGCCTGCCATCCAGGCTGGACGCCATACCCTGATTTCCGCCCCCACGGGCAGCGGCAAGACCCTGGCTGCCTTCTATGCCGCAATCAATGAATTGATCCAGAAGGGCGTGGAAAACCGCCTCGATGACGGGGTGCACATCCTCTATGTGTCTCCCCTCAAGGCCCTCAGCAACGATATTCATCGCAACCTGGAAGCACCACTGGACGGCATCGCCGAGCAGCTGCACCTTCTGGGCCAGGCACCCGTGGACATTCGCATGGCGGTACGAACCGGGGACACGCCGGCCAACGAACGCCAGAAGATGGCGAAGAACCCACCGCATATCCTGGTTACTACTCCTGAATCCCTGTACCTGCTACTTACCAGCGCCAGCGGTCGCAACATGCTGGCCACGGTATCGACGCTGATCGTGGACGAGATTCATGCCATGCTGGGTGACAAGCGTGGCTCGCACCTGGCGCTCTCTATAGAACGCCTGCAGCAGCTATGTCGAAGCAGTGCAGGTCAGTACGTGCAACGCATAGGCCTGTCGGCAACGCAGAAACCGATCGAGATGGTGGCCCGCTACCTGGTCGGCAACAGTCATTGCAGCGATGACAAGATTGATTGCGAGATCGTCGACTCCGGTTTCCGCAGGAAGCTGGAGTTGCATCTGGAAGTTCCCAAATCGCCGCTTACTGCTTTGATGAGCAACGAGGTTTGGGAAGAACTCTATGAACGCCTGGTGACTCTGATTCAGTCACACGAAACCACACTCATCTTTGTTAACACCCGTCGCCTGTCAGAACGGCTGGCACTGGCCTTGTCGAATCGACTGGGGGAGGGCGCAGTCTGTTCTCACCACGGCAGCATGAGCAAGGACCATCGCCACAACGCAGAACAGAGACTCAAGTCAGGAGATCTGAAAGTCCTGGTAGCAACTGCGTCGATGGAGCTGGGCATCGATGTGGGTTCAGTCGATCTGGTTGTGCAGTTCTCTTCACCCAAGAGCATTGCAACATTTCTGCAGCGAGTGGGTCGCAGCGGCCACTCTGTAACCGGCACGCCAAAAGGCATCCTGTTTCCGTTGACTCGCGATGATCTGGTTGAAGCAACAGCATTGTTGCACAGCATTCACCAGGGTGAGCTGGATCGAATCGTGATGCCGGAGAAACCGGCAGACATCCTGGCTCAGCAAATCGTTGCCGAGGTTTCTTCTCCTCACTATGTTGGTGCCGATGATGAAGGAATTGATGGCTGGAATCTGGACAAACTCTATGCCCTGATCACCAATGCCTATCCCTATCGCGATCTCGGTCGCGAAGAGTTCAATGAAATCGTGCGCATGTTGTCTGAAGGTTACTCGACCCGAAGAGGGAGACGTGGCGCCCATTTGCACCTGGATGAAATCAATAATCGTGTCAGGGCGCGTCGCGGTGCCAACCTGATCTCGCTCACCAACGGCGGTGCCATTCCAGACATGTTTGACTATCAGGTGGTTCTCGACCCTGATGATGTAGTAGTCGGAACACTGAACGAGGATTTCGCACTCGAGGCACTGCCCGGTGATGTGTTTACGCTGGGCACCCATGCCTGGCAGATGTTGCGGATCGATGGTCTCAAGGTAAGGGTGAGAGACGGTGAAGGCATGCAGCCGACCATTCCCTTCTGGTTTGGCGAAGGACCGGGTCGTACCCAGGAACTCTCAAGTTCTGTATCTGAGCTGAAGCAAAGCATTGCTGATCTGTTGATCAATGAATCCAGCGAGGCGGCACAACAATGGCTGATTGATGAGATTGGCCTGCCCGCCAGCGCCGCCCTGCAGGCCGTGGAATACCTGCAGGCCGGTATGAGCGCACTCGGTGTCATGCCCACTCGTTCCACCATCGTGATGGAGCGCTTCTTCGATGAAGTGGGCGACATGCATGTGGTCATCCACTCTCCCTATGGCAGCCGCCTGAACCGGGGCTGGGGCCTGGCGCTGCGCAAGCGCTTCTGCAAGTCGTTCAACTTCGAACTCCAGGCTGCGGCCAATGAGGACAGCATCGTAATCTCCCTCGGCTCCGTACACAGCTTTCCCCTGGATGATGTGTTTCGTTACCTGAAGACTACAACCGTGCGGGAGACCCTGATTCAGGCCATGCTGGATGCGCCCATGTTTGAAGTGCGCTGGCGCTGGAATGCGACACGCTCACTGGCCATTCAGCGCAATCGCAATGGCAAGCGTGTACCACCACAGTTTCAACGCATGGATGCGGAAGACCTGGTTGCCCATGTGTTCCCGGACCAGATCGCCTGCCAGGAAAATATTACCGGCAAGCGCGACGTTCCCGACCACCCCCTGGTAAATCAAACAGTTCATGATTGCCTGACCGAAGCCATGGACATCGACGAGCTGGAATCACTGATCGATGAGATTGAAAACGAACGACTCACCCTGATTGCCAAGGACCTGCGCGAACCCTCGCCCTTTGCCCAGGAAATTATCAACGCCCGTCCCTATGCCTTTCTCGATGATGCGCCTTTCGAGGAGCGTCGCACCAATGCAATTCGCAACAGGAGCTGGGCAGATCCGGCAGAGGCAAAAGACTTCAGCCAACTGGACGCCGATGCGATCAAGCGAGTGCGTGAAGAGGCCTGGCCTTTCACCAGCAACGATGAAGAACTACACGATGCCTTGCTAACGGCAAACTATTTCACTGCTGCCGAAATGACTGCACAGGATGTCGAGCCTCTCAAGGAGAGGTTACTGGCCGCAGGCCGCATTGCGTGTATCGCACTAAAGCCGGAATCAAAAGTCTTATGGTGTGCAACAGAAAACCTGCCTCGCTTTCGCACACTATTTCCCGATGACATCGACGATATTCAGTTACCGGAATTTCTGGCACAGCAAAGCTGGCAGAAGGAAGACGCCCTGCGTGAAATCGTACGTGGACGCCTCGAATGTCTCGGACCGACAACCACCCAGCGACTCGCCGATGAGCTGGGCCTGGAAGTTTCTCTCGTCGACCAGGCAATGATTGCGCTGGAAGTGGAAGGCTTTGCATTCCAGGGTAGCTTCACGCCGATCAATCCAATGCTGAATACTGCGATAACAACAAAACCTGTTGAGTGGTGCGAACGAAGACTGCTGCAACGCATTCATCGCTACACCATCGATCTGCATCGCAAGGCGATCAAGCCGGTATCCCTGGAAACCTATACAGAGTTTCTGTTCGAGCAACATCAACTGGTGCCGATCAGGGAAGGCGAATTCAATTCTGAACCAGCCATGGACGGGCAGACCCGGCTGGAGAATTGCCTGAACCTGTTAGACGGATATTCAGCGCCGGCGGTGAGCTGGGAATCTGATATCTATCCTGCCCGCATCAGCAACTATGATCCCAACTGGCTCGATATTTTATGTGTCAGCGGCCGAGCTCTGTGGGGAAGATATGTACTACCCCCGGGCCAGAGTCGCATGCGGGGTGGAAAGCGCAACACAGGCCCGGTCAAGAGCACGCCCATCTCCTTGATGCGGCGCAGCAGCCTGGATATCTGGAAGGCACTGGCTACCGCACAATCTGATCGATCCGCTGCAACAGAGAGCCCCGAGCCAGCCCAGAGCAGCGGTGTCGCCCAGCGCATCGAAACCGATCTGCAGGAGCACGGTGCCAGCTTCTTCGATCAGATGCAGCAACGCACGGGACTGTTGAAGACTCAACTGGAAGAGGGTCTGGCCGAGCTGGTGGGTCTGGGCAGGGTGACTGCTGACAGCTTTACCGGCCTGCGAGCCTTGCTCACACCCAACAAGAACAAACCAAATCCCCATCGACGACGCAACAGAAAAGCCCTGTTTGGTGTGGAAGATGCCGGGCGCTGGAGTCTTTTGGATACTTTCCAGAAGTCTCCTGAAGCTGACAAGCCTTCGCGGCAATGGGATGTGCTGAACGAGGAACAGCTTGAACGCCTGATCAGCATCTATCTGCAACGCTGGGGTGTACTGTTTCGAGGTATTCTCGAGAAGGAACCACTGGCACCACCCTGGCGCATCATGCTCTCTGCACTGCGCAGGTTGGAACTGCGTGGAACCCTGCGCGGTGGTCGTTTTATCAGTGGCGTCGGTGGTGAGCAGTTTGCCTTTCCCGAAACAGTAGATGCTATTCGCAAATTCAAGCGCAGCAGTGAAAACAAAACCACGGCGCACTACTACTCGTTGGCTGCGACCGATCCCTTGAACCTGGTTAACCTGATCCTGCCTGGCAAGAAGCTGGCACGGGTGAGTCGTAATCGTGTTTTGTATCGTGGTGGTGTGCCGATTGCCATGTTGGACAGCGGCGAGGTGCACTACCTGAAAGAAGTCGATGCCGAACAGCAATGGCAACAGCAACAGATGTTAAGCAGGAAAATATTTCCGGCCCGCCTTAAATCCTACCTGGGTAATCGTTAGGGAACATCAGATTTCCAAACCTCAGAAATGAAAAATCCCGCTGCCGACAAGCGACAGCGGGACCTTCTACGTATGGGAAGGAAGATCTATGATCATTCCACTCCAGTTATGCCGTTAGCCAGTGGCTTACTTGCAATAACCGGAGGCTCCCTTAATAGACTGACTATTGATGGGATCACCTCCTTTTAATCTCAGGGTAAGATTTTTGTTAGCAAGTCCCCCCTGTTGAAACCGCTAACCATGTCCTGAGTTTTTTATATAACAGTAGACACATAGAGTAAAGCGTAGATATCGCGAAAAACTTTAATGGCGAATAAAGAACTGTGACGTGGAAAATACTTTTCGCTGAACGAACCTGGCTCGTGATGGAACTGTGCTCTCCGGCACAGTTTGGCCCGCCTTCACTATGCAATAAATGCTTACAGAATCGGTCAATTGTTCTGCCCTTGCCTGGTGCAGGAGACAGAGAAGTACAGGCTGGAAAGTATTATGAAAGACAGAAGAATACATCGACGCGTTGCAGTGGATTTCTGGGCTAGTCTCGACCATCCATTGTTGGGGACAATTACTGCCGACGTACTGGATATGTCGGTGAGTGGTTTGTCCCTGGTCCTGGATGCTGAGATTAGTTGTTTCGTGATGATGGAATTTGATCTGCGCATTCACGGGGAGGGCTGGGATGACTCCATGCCCGCTTTGCCCGTACAAGTTATGCGGGTTAAAAAGCGCCAGGTCGGCCTGCGCTTTCTTGATCATTGCGATGACTACTGGCAACCACCACCTGAGGTGGATTTTCAACCCAACATGAATGATGTTGAGTTGTGCAGCGATTAATTAGAGAAAGCCCAGGAAGTAACCGAGCGAGAAGTAGAGCACAGCGGCAATCAGGGTGAAGTAGGCGACGAAGCGCCACGGATTCTCATTGAAGCTCTGCCACATGGTAGGCGCCTGGCCAAGGCTCTTCTGCAGTTCATATTCAGCTTTCATGCGCGTACTGCGCTGGGCCTGGTATTCATCGATGAGGTCGCGGGCCTTGTTGAACTGGGATTCGTCCTTGAGCCAGAGAGCCGGAAATGAAATCCCCCAGTTGCCGGCGAAGGTTTCGAAATAGTCGATATCGTGCTGGTCCAAAAGAGCACGTACTTCTTCAGCCTCATCGTCTGGAACGTGTCGCATTCTGAACAACAGTTTCGCCATGGTTCTGTGGGTTCTCTAGTTCTTCGATAGTCTATATGATAAGAAGTCGAGCCTGAGCACTATACAGTCGCAGCGCATCCACAATCCGCAACAGATTCTAATGAGGTCAACATGCCTTACCGATCACTCAGACAATTAGTTTACCGTACGATCCCCGTATTGGCTTCTCTGTGTATCAGTGTTGCCCTGAACAATAGTGCCATGGCAGACACTTCTGTCTGGCGAGTAACCGCCGGCGCTAACACGCTCTACCTCGGTGGCACCGTTCATCTCCTGCGTCCATCTGATTATCCCTTGCCGGAAGAATACGAGCAGGCGTACTCGGACTCTGAGGAGTTGGTGTTTGAAACAGATATTTCTGCCATGAGTGACCTCAGTGTTCAGGCGCAGATGTTGCAACAGCTCACTTATACGGACGGTCGTTCTCTGGCCACCGTCCTCAATGAAGAGGCATACCAGGCACTGACAGACTACACCAACAACGTCGGCCTTCCCCTAACCATGCTGGAAAGTTTCAAGCCAGGCATGATCGTCAGCACATTGCAGGTGCTCGAGTTTCAAAAACTCGGATTCACCCCTCAGGGCGTGGACGCCTACTTCAATACTCGCGCAATGGGTGAAGCAAAAGACATTGGTGCGTTGATCTACGCCGGTGTTTGTCGCGAGAACTTCGAACCCGCCACCGCATGCGCCGTCGCGAACTCGGTAGGTGTCAGTCCCGATTCGTACATCTTCGATGTTTCTAATGCGTGCCTCGGC
>CAYTLI010000008.1:0-31908 GCA_964438455.1 uncultured Pseudohongiella sp. | reverse complement strand
GCGAACGGGATAATACGCGCATGGTGAACCATCTCGGTGAGAATCATCACGTAGTCTTCGGTTTGCACCAACTGCATGTTGTTGTTGTAGGAGCCTGGTTCCATGGGTGGACCGGTGCGGTTGTTGACGATGCACCGGTCATTCAGTGTTCGCGCTTCTGGTCCGGCGCTCTCACTGCGCACCTGCGAAATGTAGGCTGCACGTTCGCGGCCTTTCTCATTCAGTGCCGGCAGTCGACCATTGGGTGGATCAAAGATCAGGGAAGTACGCCGGTCGGCTACGGTTTCATTGCCCCGCTCATACCAGAACTCGTTATAGGAAATCACCCCGGGCGGATAGCCGGCGCCACCGACTGAGTCGATGATCAGGTCTCGGTTCTGGCGCCGATTCTCGTAAGCTTCCCATTCCGCTGCTTCTTCTGCTGTCAGAGTTGCCTTGCTGGCCAGTTCCGGAGGCCTCTGCAGCGGCGTGATGGTGCGAAAGGTATAGGTGCCCTGTAAATCCGGAAAACCATGTTCGGTGCGTGGCACATCCTGCGCCAGTACTGCGCTGCTGCTGACACAAAAGCCCAACAGGCCCAGGCTGAGTCGCACTCTGGTAGTCATTTGCATTGTGGCCTCCTGCTTATTTTCATTGGGATGGAGGTTACTGGGATGGAGACAAACTACTCCTTTCCGCGACGTTTTTGAAGCCTCGGTGCAGAAGCCGAATCAGTAAACTCACTGAACAATCGCTCGATCTGGCCTCTTGATCTGCGCGTAAGAGGGATTACACTGTAGATTACGCGTCCGGGAAGAAATTCTCATGAAAAACAAGCTGCTTCTCTCTGTTTTGGCCATGCTGGTGCTATTGATTGGCGCCTGTGCGTCCGCGCCACAGCAGGGCTCCGCGCCGGTCCGCTATGGTAATGACCTGGCAGCGACCCTGGGTGCGTCGCTGCAGAGTATGTCTGTCGCCGGATTCGATCTGCACTATGCCGAGGCCGGTGAGCAGGGCAAGCCGACGGTAGTTTTCATCCACGGCACACCGGGTAGCTGGCGTGCCCTGGGGCGCCTGCTTGGCCATCAGGATCTACTCTCCCAGGCCAGGCTGGTTGCGATCGATCGCCCTGGCTGGGGCGGTTCGGGTCTGCTGGATGATGAGGCCCAGGGGAGTTTCGCCGAGCAGGCAAAGCTGATTTCACCTCTGCTCATCAAATTAAAGGAAGAGTCGGGTAACAAACCACTCATTCTGGTTGGCCATTCCCTGGGTGCATCCTATGCGCCATATCTCGCCTACTCCAATCCCGGCCTGGTGGATGGTGTGCTGATGGCCGCTGGCGCGATTGATCCGGAGCTAGGCAAACCGCGCTGGTATAACTACGCGGCAAACGTGTGGCCAGTATCACGATTGATTGATGCTGGATTGCAGAAGGCCAATATCGAGATCTGGGGTGTGCACGAAGCGCTCACAGAACTGGAACCCTGGTGGAACACGGCGGGCATTCCGCTGATTTACATGCAGGGGGAGGAGGACGAGCTGGTCGATCCCAAAAACCTGGATTACGCGGAAAATTTTCTTCCCCAGGAATATACCAAGGTTGTTCGTATCCCTGACCAGAGTCACTTTGTCCATCGTCAGCAGAGCGGCATGATTGCAGATTTGACGCTGGAATTGCTCGCGGCTACAAATAGCGAACAGTACTCGGACTGATCTAGAGTAATTCCTCCAGCGCACGCAACTTGCCAGCAAATCTCGCTCTGTCTTCGCCCCGGGCATAGCGACGTGCTTCGCGCAGGTTGGCCATCACTTCTTCATCATCACCCAGTGCCTGGAAGATAATGGCCAGCTGATGATAGAAATGTTGCTCGTTGTGTTTTCTCTCTAATGCTTCTTGATATAGTGATAGCGCCTGGTCGAGATCACCACTCGCCATTGCCTGTTCTGCCAGCGAAGCATGGTAGTAAGGATTGCGATCCTGGTAAGAGGCAACTTCCTGCTCCATTGCCAGTGCCAGTTCTTCTTCACCGGTATTTCGATACATCCTGGCCAGGTTGCTCTTGGCGGATTGCGCGTCATCATCCAGGCTTATTGCGGTCTCGTAGGCGGCAATAGCCAGGTCGGCCTGTTCAATTCTGCCGTAGAGCACACCTAGGTTGTTCCAGGCCAGTGCGGATTGGGGAAATGCCATCAATGCTGCACGCGTATAGGCGTAGGCATTGCCCAATTTATCTTGTACCAGGCTCTCGATTGCTTTGTTGCTGTAAAACAGGGAGGTTACCTCCTGCTCGGAAACAATCTCGTGCTTGACTCTCATGCTGACGATCGCAGGATTGAGATCCGCGGTGTATTGAAAAAGGTTGCGAGGAATCCTGCCAGCATAACGCAGGGGAATAGTCTGAAGATCAAATCCATGTTCCACTCTGAATTGCGGTGGCGGCAATTGAATCTCACCGGTCACGTTAATGTGTTGATTATTAATCCAAATGCCATTATTGCTATCCCAATAAGGTGGCGCGGAAACCAGTTGATATTCTGCTTGTATATCAACGTAGCGAGCAGCTGCTACAAACAGGGCTGAAAAGCTCAGGCAATTGATTTTGCGGGTATTATTCAGCTGTGACAGAGAAACTGTCTCGAGTGATGTGTATTCATATTCTTCGAAATGGCGTAGCGCCCACTCCCTCAGCGCTGCGTACCGTGCATACTCAGCCTCTTCTGGCAGCACCTGCAATTCAAGCTGGCGTTTCATGGCATCAGGCAGCTCAAACAGTGTTTCTGGCGACTCCAGTTCGAAGTTGGCGGCAGGAAAATAGTGGTCCTGGAGCAGGGGAGCCGGGTCGATTGCCGGAGTGCTCGGATTGAGTGAAGAACAGGCTGACAGGCCCAGAACACTGATCGCGGTGACTACTGCAGAAACTGAGGATTTTCGCAACGGTATCTCTCCAGTCCTTTTAGTTGACTAGCCTGGCGAAGAGGCTAATTCGATTGAATTCATAATAGTTAGGCTTGCGCATTGAGTGCAAGCTCTATGCTGCGATATTGGTGGTAATCTAGCCAAATCGACGTCTCAAAGTCACCAAAAATGCGCTACTGCTCGCTCACACTTGTTGTCTCCCTGCTTGTTCCTGGCAAACTGCTGGCCGAAGAGATACTTGTGGCCGTTGCGTCCAACTTCACTGTACCGATGAATGCGCTGGTCGAAGAATTTGAGGCACAGACTGGCCACGAAGTGCAGGTTGCCTTTGGCTCTTCCGGCCGCTTCTATGCGCAGATCATCAATGGCGCTCCCTATCAGGTGTTCCTTTCGGCGGACCAGGAAAAACCTGATCAACTAGAAGCGTCGGGTCTCACACTTACAGGCTCCAGGATTACTTATGCAACGGGCGCCCTCGTACTCTGGTCGGCCACAGGAGGCCCGTTGATCACAGGGTCTGAAGCGCTGGACTCAGACTTTCGATTATTGTCGCTGGCTAATCCGGAGCTCGCTCCCTATGGCCAGGCCGCAGCGCAAGTACTCGAAGCACTTGGCAAGATTGAGCAGACCAGGTCCCGCTGGGTACAGGGTGAAAATATCGCCCAGGCTTACCAGTTCGTCGAAACCAGGAATGCTGACCTGGGATTCGTCGCGCTCTCGCAGGTTATCGGGGAGGGTGGCAAGCTGAAGAGTGGCAGTGGTTGGCGCGTACCAGCGGAGATGCACGAGCCAATACGACAGGATGCGGTTTTACTACAACGTGCCGCAGACTGTGCCGCCTGTTCGCAGTTTATGGAGTTCCTGGTTTCTCCCCATGCGCGCGAGCTGTTACGCGGGTTCGGCTATCAAGCCGACTGATTAAATTCCACTTTTAAGGTCGAGGCAGGCACCGGGTGTGATCACCGGTGCCTGCTTCGATCTTTAACGATTCAGCCTGTAGTTAATGCCGAAGTAGGCAGCCCGGCCCGCGGTGTTGTAATCGACAACTTCCTGGTAATCCTCGGCGAACAGATTTTCTATACGGCCGTAGACTCGCAGAGATCCTGAAATCTGATAGGAAGCGGTGATGTCCGTTACGCCAAAGTCTTCGAGTGCGGCATTACCAGTATCGATGGCGTTTGCCTGGGAGCGATAGAAAACATTGAAGTTGAATCGATCATCATTGCTGCGATAGCGCAGGCCTGTATTGAACAGATCCCTCGGTCGTCTCAGTCGCTGGCTGCCATCCGGGCGTTCGGTATCGTTGTGGGTGTAATTGGCCAATAAATGCCAGGACGGATTCAGGGGAATCTCGGCATTCAGTTCAACACCCTTTGAGTTGCTGCTGCCTATGTCCTGCAGGTAGCCGCTGAATGCTGTCAGGTCAAAGAAGATTGCATTCTCCACATCCTGGTCGAAATAGACCGCTTCCAGATGGAGGTCCCCGTTGAAATATTCCATACCCGCCTCCCAGCCCTCACTCTCTTCCTGCATCAGTTCGATGAGCGATGCCGGTGGGAACGCCGAGACGCCGCGGTTGTAGCCGACCTCGAACGGACTCGGGGCGCGAAATCCGGTTCCGATTGCCGATTTGAGCTTCAGTGTACCGCTGCCCAGATCCATCAGGTAGGCACCGCTCAGGCGATAGCTGGTATTGCTGCCAAAATCATCGTTGTCATCGTGACGAATGCCCGCTGTGACAAACAGCGCATCGGAAAAATCGCTCAGGTACTCGAGGAACAGGCCATTGTTCTCTCTACGCCTTTCCCTGCCCCTGTCGTTGTTGATGTCTTCCTGCCGGTCGGCGCCAAACACCAGGTCAAATCCGGGTAGTGCTGTTGCCGAACCGACGTATTCGATCCTGTTCTGCTCACCGCGGTTGCCGAACGTAGGCAGACCGGCCGTATAATCCTGTCGCCTTGATTCAGTGGTGGTATAGGAAAGTTCATGACTGAAAGATTCGCTGGCGTAGTCCAGGCCAATGCGGGTCGCTTGCAGATCATAGGTGTTGGAACAGGCATGCACCTGGGCAAAGCTTGCCGGGTCAAAACAGCCATCGTATTCATTCAGGCCCTCAATATCCCGGTGTACCACATCGATGCGCAATTCATCTGTAAGCGCTGCCCCGAGTCTGCCGTGGAAACTGGTATTTTCGTAGCCATCATCATCCATCAACACGACGTCGGCATTACGGGTATTGAAGCCATCAGTTTCGAAATCGGTGAAGGACAGAAAATAGTCGAAGCTGCCACTACTGCCTGACACATCCCCCGACAACTGACTGGAGCCAAACTCGCCAGATTGCCCATCAATGCTTAGTGAAAATCCTTCTTCAGCCTGGGCCGTGCTGATATTAATGACGCCGCCCGCGTCAGCTCCGTAGGCCAGTCCCTGGGGGCCGCGCAGAATTTCAATCCGGCTGATGCCACTGGACAACAACTGGGAAAAATCAGTGGTGATTTGCGGAGCACTGGGGTCCTGCAGGCGCATGCCGTCCAGGTAAGTCAGGGTTCGAAAGCCTTCCTCACCGCGAATTCGCACCGTGGTAGTTTTTCCGATCCCGCCGTTGCTGTTGCTACTCACCGACGGCATCTGGCGCAGCAAGTCGGTGAGTGACTGATTGCCGCGGGCTTCGATCTCCAGCTCATCCATTACCGAGACTGAGGTGCCAATCTGTCTTAACGGAATGGGGACGCGACTCGAGGTGACAATGACCTCTTCGATTGCAGTGCCATCAGTCTGGGCATCGAGTTGCGGTGATGTTATCAGGGCGGCAGTGCAGACCACCGTGTAAAGAGTCTTCGCGGATGAAGAAAATAAGGAAGATAAAGAACTGACTGGTCCCGGATAGGGTCCGTGCCACAGGTACTTATTTGACATGAATGAGATCCTCAATGAATAAAATTTCAATGAGGGAGAGACAAGAAGTAGTGAATCAATGCAGGAAGCAGGGATATCAACTACCGATGAGCCCTCCGCTTCATCGTGCTCGACCAGCACCGCTAGATAGCTGGTCTATAGATCTGCTTCAGGCCGGTATCGGGCTCCATTTAATGGGGTCGGAGAGATTATTTTTTAATCAGTATTGTTTACCGATCAAGAAATAATCTCTCCGACCCCATTAATTGTCACCGTTGCGGGGGCAGCGCCGGATTCGTCAGCATGCAAACAACTGACCCACCGGACTTCCCGTTTAACCTGTCACCTCACATCTATCCAGGAACAGGCACCTGCTGCAGGTGCGCCCAATCTAAAGGGTTTCCGGGGAGCGGTCAATTGCTGGCTTTTAACCGTTTCTTAACCCTCTCAGAGTACTACCCGGAGCCCGGAATTCTGTATCTTGCAGCAGTCTTAGACGCTCCGTGCGCCCTGCAACCGAGGAATTATGAAGTATCCCCTGCCTGAACTACGTCCGCTTGCTGCCTCGCTATTATTGGTTGTGACTTCCGTGGCTGTTGCGCAGCCTGCCGAGCGCATAGAAGAGGTATTGATCTGGGGGCGCTCCCTGCAGCAACTGGGCTCCGCGTCCGCCGCCTCCCAGGGTGTGGTCGGATATGATGATTTCTCCACCCGACCCTTTGCCAGGGTAGGTGAACTGGTAGAAGTGGTACCCGGGATGATCGCCACGCAGCACAGCGGGCCGGGCAAAGCCAATCAGTACTTCCTGCGCGGCTTCAACCTGGATCACGGCTCTGATTTCTCTACCTTCTTCGACGGCATGCCGGTTAACTGGCGAACGCATGCTCATGCCCAGGGATACATGGACCTGAACTTCATCATTCCCGAGATCATCGAGCGAGTGGATTTTCAGAAGGGCCCTTATTTTGCCGACACCGGAGATTTCTCCCTGGCTGGCTCCAATTCCATGAAGACCTATGACCAGCTGGAAGCGAACTTCACCGAACTCACCCTGGGCTCGAGAGACGAGATTCGACTGCTTACTGCAGGAGACTTCGAGCTTGGTGATGGCACCGTGCTCTATGCACTCGAACACCAGCAGACTAACGGCTTCTTCGATCTTGACCAGGACGTTCGCAAATACAACGGCTTGCTCAAGTACAGCGGAGAAATTGCTGGAGTACCGAGTCGCATCACCTTCAGTGCCTATGATTCTGTCTGGGTGTCTACCAACCAGGTTCCCCAGCGCGCTGTAGACAGCGGTTTGATCGACCGATTCGGTTTCATCGACCCGGATCTGGGAGGAAATTCTCATCGCTACTCGCTCACCGGAAACTTTGACTTCAATGGTTGGGAGCTGGGGCTCTATGCGAGCTCCTATTACATGAGCCTGATCAACAACCCGACCTACGTGCTGAACAATCCGGTAGACGGAGATGAATTTGAGCAGGAGGATGAGCGTACTTTGCTGGGTGCTAGCCTGCGCAATGAGCATGAGGGTGAGCTGCTTGGATTGCCGGTGACCGCGCGCCTGGGGGCTGACATTCGCTTTGATGACGTTGGTGAGCTGAATCTGTTTAACACCATCAGTCGGCGTAGGGTGAGTAGTATTCGTGAAGATGAAGCCGAAGAGCTCAGTGTAGCGACGTTCGGTGAACTGGAATTTGCCGTGACCGATCAGTTGCGTGCAACCCTGGGTCTGCGTGCTGACTACTATGACTTCGATATCTCGGCCCTGCGACCGCAAAACTCAGGCAGTGACAGCGATACTCTCTGGCAACCCAAGTTTGGCCTTGCGTACCTGCTCAATGAAAATGTCGAGCTGTATGCAAACTATGGCAAGGGATTTCATTCCAATGACGCGCGAGCGGCGGTAAATCGTGTTGACCCAATCACGGGCGATCCCACCGAACGGCAGCCTATCCTGGCGCAAGGGGAGGGAGGTGAACTCGGATTTCGATACGACAACTTGCGTGGATTTAATATCGCCATCGCCTATTTCGAGTTGGCCACTGATTCCGAACTGGTCTTCGTCGGCGACGCAGGCACTACAGAGCCCAGTGACCCTACCCGTCGGCGTGGTGTGGAGATCAACTCATTCTGGGAGCTCTCAGAGCGATTGGTCCTGGACATTTCTGCCGCCAAGACCAGCGGTCACTTCCGTGGTTTGCCCGATGGCCAGAACAGCATTCCCGATGCTCACGAAGAAGTGCTCGGTGCCGGGCTTACCTATGTCGGGCTCAGTAATGGCTGGACGGCAAGCCTGCGGGTTAGGCATTTCGGCGATGCTGCGCTGGCCGAAGACGATTCCGTGCACAAGCGTGCATCCACTCTGGTGAATCTGGGCGTTTCCTATGCGCGACCCAGTTGGGAATTCGGCGTCGATATACTGAACCTGTTCGATCGCGATGACGATGATATCGCCTACTTTTTTGAGTCCCGCCTGCCAGGAGAAGCGACAGGAGTCGAGGACATTCACTTCCATCCCACCAACTCCCGCGCCGTAAGGGCGTTGATGAAATACAAGTTCTGATCTGCCTCGCACGAACTTCTGCCTTCCCGGCCGGGAGATTTGACCGGCAAGCGGTTTGTCATGACAGCGCAAGCCCAATGGGGTATTTTTAGCGGCTCGGAAAATACCAAACCCTGCTGCGGAGAACCCCGATGACTATTTCCCGATTGTTAAACCGTGTCTGTGCACTCCTGCTTGTCCTGGCTATACCTGCTGTGGCGAATGCCCACTGGTCGCTGAACAATGATGCCTCCACATTAAGTTTCGTGACCGTGAAGGCAGAGCATGTGGCCGAAGTGCACACCTTCGATATGCTCTCCGGAGAAATCGATGACGATGGCAATGTGGCTATCACCATTGAGCTGGCCAGCGTCAACACACTGATACCAATTCGCAATGAACGCATGCAGGCCATGTTGTTTGAGACTAACCTGTTCCCGGAAGGCAACATTACTGCACAAATCGATCTCGATGCGATGACAGCCATGGAGGCAGGCAGCAGTGAAACCATGCAACTCAACTTCAGTCTCAGCATGCATGATACTTCGCGGTCTTATAGCGCCGATGTAATGGTTACCCGCCTGGCGGAAGGGCTGGTTGCCAGCACGTTGAAGCCCGTCGTGGTGACTGCAGAGGAATTTGGTCTGCAGAGTGGGGTAGAAGCCCTGCGCGAGGTTGCGGGCCTGCCGAGCATCTCTCGTGCAGTTCCTGTTTCATTCACTATCGTGTTCGACCAGGGCCACTGATTCAGCCGGGGGCAGGCTCAGGCCTGCCCCGCAGCTCTCTCTAATCCGGAAGCGCAAACACCATCAGTGCCGGGTCTGCCGAAGGCACAGGCAGACCACCTTCATTCTCACGAAATCCGGAAATAGTTCCATACAGACTTCCTATCCAGCGGCTGGGCTGTCCCCGGACGATGGCGATGTATTGCTTGCCGTCGACAGCGAAGCTGATCGGAAAGGAAGAGGGTAGGTGCTCCAGGTCGATTTCCCAAAGAATTTCTCCGCTTGCGCTGTCAAAAGCCTTGAATGTCTGGTCAAGGAAACCAGCGAACAGCACATCACCTGATGTGGAGAGCACCGCTGTAGAAGGTGGAGTAGGCAACCGGGAAGACCATGCCAGTTCCATGGTGTTCATATCGATGGCCTGCACGCGACCGAAATTGCCATCGGAATCCGGGCGTGGGGTGAAGCTGGATTCGACACCGGTAGTCAGCAAGGTGCCTTCACCCATGGGCCCAAAATTCATACACATTTCAGAAAGGGGCAGGTAGACCATTTTGCGATCAGCATTGTAGGCGGCCGACTGCCAGTTGCGGCCACCCAGAAAGCTGGGACACAACACAGCGCTGAGTTCTGCATTGGGTATGGTATTGGGGTGACGTGCCTTGTGGCCCGTTTGTGGATTTATAGATGTGATCATATTCTGAAAACCCACATCTATTGAATCCAGGTACTGCCCGGTGGCTGCATCCATGACATCGTAGAGGGCCATCTTGCCGGCAGTGAATACCACCTTGCGCGGTGCACCGTTTACATTTACCTCTGCCAGCTGGCGCTCGTATACCCAGTCAAGGTCCCATTGGTCATTCTCTATGTGCTGAAAGAACCAGACCAGTTCGCCCGTTCTGGGACGCAGAGCCAGTGTGGTATTGGTGAACAAGGCATCATTGTTCACCCCCTCGATGCCCAGGTCTTCCAATAGTGGCGCTGTGTCGTAGGTCGGCGCAGTACCAAAGTAGACCAGGTCCAGGTCAGGGTCGTAGCTGCCGGGTATCCACACTGAGCCGCCGCTGCGGCCTTCCAGGGGAAGATTGTTCCAGGTGTTGCCGCCCGGGCCATCGGGTCGAGCGACAGTATGAAAACGCCACAGCTCTTTTCCGGTTTCGAAGTCGATACCAATGATGAAGCCACCCTGGGGAGTGATAGTTGCACCAACACCCTGTACGATGACGCCGTTTGCCACCATGGGCGCCCCCCGCAGTGAATGATAGCCGCGGCCTTCAGTATTCTCCGGTGTCTGGACCGTGTGCTCCCACAACTCTTCTCCGCTAAAGACATCGAGGGCGACAATGTCCATGTCGTTGTGAGGCACGATCAGGCGATCTTCGTAGAGCGCGATACCGATGCGCCTACCATCGAAATTTTCCGACTCATGCACATACTGCCAGAGCTCTTCTCCAGTGCGGGCATCAAGCGCGCGCAAAATATTGTTGGTGTCGGCGATAAACAGAACATTGTCATGTACCAGCGGCGTGGTCATGTTGCCACCCTGGGACAGGGGAATGCTCCACGCCAGTTCCAGGTCTGCGACGTTGTCGCGGTTTATCTGGTCCAAAGCGCTGTGTCCACTCAGGTCGTATCGATTGCGCCACATCAGCCAGTCTCCAGCTGGCGGATCTGACAACATCTGATCGGTGACCGGGCGGAATTCACTTAAGGGGGATTGAGCCAGGATAGGATTCACCAGGCCGAGGCCAATTAAGCCGACAGTCGCCAGTGCACGTCTTAGCAGAATCATAGAATGGCACCCCTCATTATTTTTATTCATAGAAGCTCCCGAAACTTAGCACCGACGCAGTCCGACGTCCATGTTGCTGGATTAGTATGCGGATCGCTACAAGCCAGGAAGTGGTAGTTCCCCGTTTTCCAGAATCCTTCCCCAGACACGTTCGCCGATCCGATAGGCTTCTTCCAGCAGGTCCGCTTCATTGAGGGTGAGTAATTCGTTATTCCTGATCACGAATCGACCGTCCACCATCACCGATTCAATATCGGAAGGCTGGCCATTGTGAATCCAGGCCGACAGGATGCGGCCGGAAGGTACCAGGTGCGGTTTCATCATATCCAGTACCAGCAGGTCAGCTTTCTTGCCCACTTCCAGTGAGCCGATATCATTTACCTGGTTGACTGCCTTTGCACCGCCGTTGCATGCATCTGACAGCATGTCTTCCGGTTGAGGCAAGGTGCCGGGTATTTCGTCATTGCGCTGAATGCGTTCGAGCGAGATGGCTGTCTTCATGACATGGAGCATGTCGGTGTTGTTGTTATCTGTGCCCAAGGCAATGGTGCAGCCTGCTTCGCGCAACGCGGTGATCGGTGGGCTGACGCCGCGGTTTGCTGCCATCGCTGCCTGGTGGGTGATCGTGGTCTGGGTTTCACCCAACGCACGAATTTCAGTCGCATCGCAGTAGCGCGCATGAGCGGCAAAGAGTCTTGGGCCGAGGAATCCATTGCGTTCGAGGAATATCGCCGGTCTCACACCGTGATAGCGCAACATGAATTCTACTTCCGCGACAGACTGGGTCATGTGAATGGTGTAGCCGAGGTCTCTCGCATCGGCAAATTCCCTTACCTCGCGCAGCAGTTGCGGTGACGATAGCTCCGCCAGAGCCGCCGCGGGAAATACGCTTACCCTGCCTGCATCATAGCCATGCCACTCTGCATACAGGTCAGCGATTCGCTGCATGCCATCTTCGCGCAACTGATCGGAGAATTGCGGGGGCACGCTGTTGGCGAGTCGCGGTGGAGACATGGGACCATCCACTGTGGTGATGTCACGTACTGATTCGGCAAATACCCAACGCTGCCCGGTCTCGACCAGGGCGGATGCGTCGCGGGCGATACCGCCCACGTTCTGTACCATGGTTGTTGTTCCGGCGCGCAATCCTTCGACAGCGGCGAGCACGGACATCAGCGTAGCCTCATCTGCAGACAACAGGCTTTCGGGGCTTTGAGGCAGGCCCAGTGAGTTGGGGAAACCAAAGTCTTCATTGAATCCTTTGGCAATGGTCGCAGCCAGGTGCGCATGGCAATTGATGAGGCCGGGCAGGATTGCCTTGCGAGAGCAATCGATGACTTCAGCATCAGGAAAGCGGTTAAGCAGTGTGTCGCTATCACCGATGGCTGCGATCCGATCGCCGCTGACGGCGAGGGCGGTATCGCGCAGGGTTTGTCGCTCTGCATTATTGGTGACCAGTGTCGCGTGGCTGAAGATTGTGGTGTCGCCGCCGACCTGGTCCTGGGCAAACAAGCTGGCACCCGGCAGCAAGCTGCTGCCCACGGTAACACCTGCTCCGGCCAGTAGTTGTCGACGAGTCAATGCGCTCGTCGTGTTTCGCTTAGCTGACATCTATCCTCCTGATATCGCGCCCACGACCAGCAATGGTTCTTCACCTGCCGCGATGGGTTTGGGTAACTCTTTGTCCAGAGAATCCAGGGATACATCTTCTCCGCAGGCAAAAAGCCTGACCTTGGGCCGACGTTCTCCACTGTAGTGATCGATGATGGTACCACTGAGCATGGGGAAGCGTTGTTCCAGCGCGTGGATTATCGAGCGCACTGTCACCGCCCCCTCGACACTGACTTCCTGTTCTTTGTCGCAGCTCGAGAGAGTCTGTAAATGAAAAGGAATTACAACGCGTACCATCTCAAGCGCGGCTCAGCTCAGGGTTTGTACTTCAACAGACAACACTGGCGGCAAGTCTCTCACTACGGCAGTCCAGTTATCACCGCTATCGGCGGAGCAATAAACCTGGCCACCCGTGGTGCCGAAGTAGATGCCACAGGAATCCAGCTTATCAACCGCCATGGCATCCCGAAGAATATTCACATAACAATGTTCCTGGGGCAGGCCATTGGTCAGGGCTTCCCAGTCATTGCCACCACCGCGACTGCGATAGACCCTGAGCTTGCCTTCCGGCGGGTAGTGCAGGGAATCGCTGAGTATGGGAATGACATAAATAGTCTCGGGCTCGTGTGCATGAACGGCGATGGGAAAGCCAAAGTCGGAAGGCAGGTTGCCACTCACTTCAGTCCAGCTATCACCACCGTCCTCGCTACGCATCACATCCCAGTGTTTTTGCATATACAGAACATTGGGCTGGCTTGGGTGCATATCTATTCGATGTACGCAATGACCAATCTCCGCAGTCGGATTCGGTATGAAGTCAGAAACCAGACCATTATTGATAGGGTGCCAGGTGTCACCACCATCTTCGCTGCGAAATGCGCCAGCGGCTGATATCGCCACATACATGCGTTGTGAGTTGCTCGGGTCCAGCACAATAGTATGCAGGCACATGCCGCCAGCGCCTGGCATCCACTCATCGCCTCTGCCATGGCCTCGCAGCCCTGGCATTTCCTGCCAGCTGGCTGCTGCATCAGTGCTGCGGAACAAGGCGGCGTCTTCTACGCCGGCATAGACTGTATCCGGATCATCCAGCGACGGCTCCAGGTGCCAGACACGTTTGAATTCCCACGGGTGGGGCGTGCCGTCATACCACTGATGGGTGGTCAGGGGTTTACCGGTTTCTTCAGAAGTGTCGTAGACGAACTTGTTACTCTCGCCGGTAGGCATCCCTTGTTCGTCGGTGAGTTCATCGCCTTCCGGAGTGCCTGGAGTGATCCAGGTTTTGCCACCGTCAGATGAACGTTGAATGATCTGTCCAAACCAGTCAGAGGTCTGGGAAGCGTAGATGCGGTCCGGATCTGCTGGCGAACCCTTCATGTGGTAGATTTCCCAGCCGGGAAAATGCGGCCCATCCACCTGCCAGTTCTTTCGCGCTTCATCTGAACTGAGAATAAATGCGCCTTTGCGCGTACCGACCAGGATTCTGACATTAGCCATTGCGTGTGCTCCTTGAGATGGCGGGCAGGGCCCTTGAGCAGGAAACCGCAGTAGCGGTTTAAATTTGCAGAGCCTGAATGATGCTACCGCAAGCACCGGCCGACGGAAACCGGTTTGCGCAGGTCTGCAAATTGATAGCGGTGTGGCTGTGTACTGGGAAGCGAGACTCGTGGCTAGGCCTTGCCCCGATCCAGAATGACTGGCCCGCTGGCGTTCTTTCCCAGTCTGTCTTCGGCGTTGTAGATAGGGCAGTTCTTCATCGACAGGCATCCACAGCCTATGCAGCCGGTGAGGGAATCCCGCAAGCGCTCCAGGTAGGCGATGCGATTGTTTAATTCATCTTTCCAGGCGCGGGACAGTTTCTGCCAGTCCCTCTGCGTGGGCGTTCTTTCATCGGGCAGCGATGCGAATGCTGCCTTGATGGCCGCCAGGCTGATGCCCATCTTCTGAGCAGCCTTGATTACAGAAACGCGCCTGATTACATCGGATCGATAACGTCGTTGATTGCCCGCATTGCGCGAGCTCTTGATCAGCCCTTTTTCTTCGTAGAAGTGCAAGGTACTGACGCGAATTCCGCAGCGTTTCGCTACCTTGCCTACGGTCCAGTTTGCTTCGCTCATGACAGCCTCCATGGGGTCAGGACAAATTAGCGCAAATAGTGCTTTACCTCAAGTAAACTTGAGGTATTAACATGGCCGCATTCTGATATTTGAAGGAGGCAAACCATGTTGCATCTCGAACACATCAATCTGACGGTTAGTGACATTCCTGCAATGCTGAAGTTCTACCAGGCTGCCTTTCCCCACTGGAAGGTTCGCACTTCCGGAGATGGTGACTGGTATGGCAAACCGCGTCACTGGCTCCATTTCGGCGATGACTATCAATATTTAGCGCTAAGCGACAACGGGGAAGGGGAGAACAGGGATCTCACCGGTCACCAGGTCGGTCTTGCCCACTTTGCCTTTGTGACCGACAACATCGACGCGGTAAGCAAGCGTTTGACGGCGGCTGGATTTCCTATCGCCAAACCTGGTGCGGATGAGCCTTTCCGCAAGAACGTCTATTTCATCGATCCAGAAGGCTTTGAGGTGGAGTTCGTAGAGTATCTGAGTGACCTGCCTGAGCAGCGCAATCTTTCCAGTGAACAAGGAGTCCGACAATGAAAATACTGGCGATTGGGACAAGCAACAATCGGCACTCGATAAATCGCACGCTGGCGCACTATGCCGCAGAACTTGTCGCCGGTGCCGAAGTTGAAGTGATAGATATTCATGACTACGAGATGCCGATCTTTAGCGACGAGCGTGAGGAAAGATTCGGGCAGCCTTTACAGGCGCGCAAACTGTTTCGCAAGATCAGCGAGGCTGATGGACTGGTCATTTCCTTCGCGGAACACAATGGCTCCTACACGGCTGCTTACAAGAACCTGTTCGATTGGGTTTCGCGTATCGACGGCAGGGTTTTCCAGGACAAACCAGGTGTCTACCTGGCGACGTCACCCGGCGCAGGTGGCGCAAAGAGTGTGCTCGAATCCGCGGTAGAGTCTGCCCATTTTTTCGGTGCTGATCTGGTTGGGCATATGTCGATTCCAAAGTTTCATGCAAACTTTGACCAGGAGTCGGGAAAACTCGTGAACGAAGGGCTGCGCAGTCAACTCGCGAGACTTATGGAGGAACTTGGTAGGAGAATGTCAGGCAGCGAACGATTGCAAGCAATCGCCGCAACTGCCGGATTTCCATTCAAGTAATAGTCATCCCCGCAAAGAAAAGGGAGCAATGATGCTCCCTTTTTATAGTTTGTGTTCCCATATAAAGCTTAGCGTGCATTGGCTTCCGGCGGGGGTCGGCTAAAATCCGCTGGGTTTAAGTCTAGTTCATACCGGAAAAGATATTGAACGCCAGGAACATCGACTGCTAGCCCGTCAACTATGCGGGACTGGAACTCAAACCGCTCGGCTGCCCGCCTGGAATTATTCTCGAAGTAACCGGGCGGTTCGGCATCCACGACTTGAATCGAGCTGGGATCCACGAGCCCATCGGCCCTCACTGTGAAACTGACTAGCGCCCAACCTTCCACTTCCTCTTCTGCCGCGCGAGTAGGGTAGAGTGGGGCAACAGCTCTCAATGGAAGGTAGTCTGCATCGGTAATGGAGTCGGCGGCGACGAGAGTTATACTGCTTGTAGCCAGAGACAGCGTAATCAGTGCTGCTGCGAACATAGCCACTGTCGTGCGGGATAAATTGCGAGGAATTCTCCCTTCCAAAATATTCTTTATTCTCATAGTAAGTTCTCCTCCATCGTACATGGGTTGGGTCAGCAGGGAGTATTGCGGATTGGCTTGTCGTTGCTTGGCTAGTCTTAGCAGGTTTGCCGCATAACGTACTCGGTCTTCTTCTGTTTCGATGATGGCTGAATCACAAATCAACTCCGCTTCTTCATTTAGCTTTCTGGCAGCAAACCACAGCAGAGGATTCATCCACAGAAAAGCGCATACCAGGTGGGTGATCATCAGGCTTAACCAGTCGAAGCGATTGATATGACTTAACTCATGCTGAAATACTTCGAGGACTATCGATTCTTCCCAATCGACTATTTCACCAGGCACCAGAACAACTGGTTTAATGAGGCCATAGGAGATAGGTGATGCCACAGCATCGCCTGCCATCAGGCTCACTTCGCGTTTGATGCCAAGGTTCTGTTTTACTCTGAGAAACTTACTGGTGATCTCATTATTGGTAACAACAGAACAATGACGATGTAGCTGCAGCAGGCCGTAGGCTGATAGAAGCAAGCGAGCTGCGAGGACGCCAACTACAGACCAGTAGATTGCCAGCAAAAACTTTGTGGGGAGCAATTCTCTTTGCGATACCACATCGATATTCCACATCGACACCCCGATTACATGAATTGGTTGTATGGATGGAAATAGATCTGTACCGCTTCGAGTTAACACATGCACCAACGGGAGCAATGCAATACAACCTACGCTACTCAGCCAGATCAGGTGAGTTGTTTTGTGCGTTAACTTACCTCGCAGGGCGCTGACAACCACCATCGCAATAGCAAGAATGATTGTTGACTTGAACAGGCTATCCAGAATCAACTGGATAGTGGGGTTGTGAAGGACCAGTGAATCAATCAGGTAATTCATCTGTTAGCTCCTATTTCTCTTGCAAGGATTTCTTCTTTTTCTCAATCAGTTTTTCCAATTGCTGAATCTCTTCCTGAGAAATATCTTCGGGATTAAGATCAAGCAATGAATTCACTGCCATCACTGATGAGCCTGAAAAAAAGGTTTTCACCAGATTTGAAAGCGCGGTTAACGAGGCTTTTTCACGATCGACTAGTGGCGAATAGAGATATTTTTTGCCGCTCTCTCTGTGTTTGATATGCCCTTTCTCTTCCATTTTGCGCAAGAAGGTCCTGACCGACGAATAATTAAGGTCATCTTCGAGGTTTTCCATGACATCTTTCGCACTTGCTTCTTCTAGGCGATAGAGAATGTCCATTATCTGGCGCTCTCGCCGACTCAATTTGCTGGCCTTAACCATGAATTTGCCTCGCGAATATGTGTTAAGAAATTAACATATGTTAAAAAATTAACATATGCAAGCATTTTGTCCAGAAAGCTAAATGTTTCTTCTCAGCTCCTTTGGAAGCGGGATTGGCAGGTGTGTATTGCAGTCGAATAGCGCCTGCGGTACTGTCTTTTCTGGTCTATTTCCGGCTTTTTAGCCAGGTAATAAATAAGTAAAAAGAACAAGGCTGAAAGCGGCCCGAGAGCCGCAGCCAGTGGACCTTCTGCTGGCAGAACAGCATAGCCCTGCATAGAGAGCGCCGTGCCCAATTTTATCAAGCCAGTCTCCAGCAAACTCAGATCCCTGTTAATGCTGGGTTGTTTAAGCCAGGTATTGCCTGTATTTGCTGCCGATGCAGATTTCTCCGCTACTCAGATGCAGCAGCTTGTGAATCAATACTGTCTCGCCTGCCACAACGATACCCTCGCTACCGCTGATCTCTCCCTGCAGCAAATCGATTTCGCTCGCCCGGGTGAACATGCCCAGGCTCTCGAAGCAGTTGTCAAAAAGTTGCGTGCCCACATGATGCCGCCTGCGGGTATGCCAAGACCGGCGTTTGAAACTTACGAGACCATGACCCGATGGCTGGAGTCGGAACTGGATGCTGCCTGGGCTGCTAATCCCAATCCTGGCCGTGTGACGCCACTGCATCGGATGAATCGCTTTGAATACAACAATACAGTGAATGATTTGCTGGGAATTGATGTCGATGTGATGGATCTGTTGCCAGGAGATCCAACTGCAGACGGCAGTTTTGACAATATCGCTGCATCGCTGCCATTCACCACTGCACACATGGAACGCTACATGTCTGTTGCGCGTGAGGTCACACGTATGGCGACTGGCTTGCCTCCTCTGGGAGCGACGGTTACGACTTACGATATTCCCCTGTACATGAGTCAGGACTGGCGACAGACCGAAGACATGCCTTTCGGTTCCCGTGGCGGTATCTCGGTGGATCACTACTTTCCCGTCGATGGCGAGTACCGGATCAGAGTGGCACTGGAAACCAACTACCAGGACTACATCAAGGGATTGGGCTGGGCCCAGCTCCTTGAGATTCGACTCGATGGACGCTTGCTGGAAAGATTCACTATCGGTGGAGAGGCGCCTGGGACACCTGCTCCCTTAAGCTTCAGTGGCACCGGTGAGCCAGGCACGACAGACTGGGAACTCTACATGCTGCAGGAGGCTGGCGCCGGGCTGCAGGTAGAAGTGCCGGTCAGCGCCGGGCCACACACCATCACTGCATCCTATGTACGCCAGCAAGTGGAAGAAGAGGGTATCCCGCAGCCTCGCCAGGGTGGGCGCCTGCCTGCGAATGATGAGGCGTATCTGGCCTATCAGAAAGTGCATGCGGTTGAGATCGGTGGCCCGTATCTCGTCTCCGGCAACAGCAATCAGTCGCCGAGCAGGCGCGCGATCTTTTCCTGCTATCCCTCTCAGGTCTCTGAGGAACAGGAGTGTGCGGCAGAAATTCTCAGCCGAATGGCACGCAAAGCCTACAGGAGAGCTGTGAGCGATGAAGACGTCGAACTGCTGACCGGGTTTTTCAACGAGGGTAGGGAGCAGGGCGGCAGCTTCGATAACGGCATTCAGTTCGCGCTCGAATACCTGCTATCTGATCCGGAATTCCTGATTCGCAGTTACCAACAAGCCGAGGGAACCCAGCCTGGAGAAAACTATCTCCTCAGTGATTCGGAAATAGCTTCCCGCCTCGCCTTCTTCTTATGGAGCAGCGCTCCTGATGAAGAGCTGTTACTGCTGGCTGAGCAGGGGCAACTAACCGACGCCGGCATCTATGAGCAGCAGGTACTTCGCCTGCTCAATGATCAACGGGGTATCGACACCCTGGTTGAAGATTTCGCCGCCCAGTGGTTAAACCTGCGACGACTGGAGGAAGTGAACATCAACACGGTGCTGTTTCCTGACTACGACGTGAGCCTGATCGAGGCCTTTGCTCGCGAATCCGAGCTCTTTGTTGCTGAGACCCTGAGGGCGGATAGCAGCATCATGGAACTTATCAAGGCCGACTACACATTCGTCAATGAGAGACTTGCACAACACTACGGCATCGACGACATCTATGGCAGTCGTTTCCGACGGGCAGCGATTCCTGACACTGATCAGCGTGGTGGGTTATTGGCGCAGGGAGCGCTACTCACAGTCACCTCCTATCCGGGTCGGACTTCTCCCGTACTGCGAGGCAAGTGGCTACTGGACAACATGCTTGGCACTCCGCCACCACCGCCTCCGCCCAATGTGCCGATCCTCGCAGAAGCAAGCTCCGGCAGCGCACCTTCTTCCATTCGTGAACGACTGGCTCAACATCGTGCCGATCCGGTCTGTTCTTCCTGCCATACGGTAATCGACCCGATAGGTTTTGCGCTGGAGAACTTCGATGTGATTGGTGCCTGGCGCGAGTTCGATGAGGCCGGCAACCCGGTGGATCCCAATGGTAATTATCCGGGCGGTGTCGAGTTTAATGGTTTTGCTGACCTTCGGGACTGGATGCTGGAGCGGCCGGAAAGATTCGCTCACACCCTGACCGAGAAGTTGATGACTTATGCGCTGGGTCGGCGAGTGGACTACTATGATCAGCCGGTCATTCGGCAGATCGTACGTGATGCCGCAGAACAGGATTACCGTTGGTCGGCTATCGTGCTAGGCATAGCCAACAGCCCTCCATTTACCATGAGCCATGCTGCCGCTGAATTGAGCCTGGCGAACGCGAGTCAATGAACAGGATTGCTCACAATGAAAATTAAACAATCAGCTGCTCCCTTTGTGACCAGGAAATCCATGTCCCGCCGCACCTTGCTGAAGGGTGCTGGCGCTGCACTGGCTTTGCCAATGCTGGATGCCATGACGCCTGCGTTCGCCCAGGGCAGTAAACCAGTCCATCGCTTCCAGACTGTCTACATTCCCAACGGTATGGCGATGGAGTACTGGTCACCTTCGACCAATGGCCCTGAGCTGGAAATCACTCCGGTGCTGGAGCCCTTGCGTCGCTACCAGGATCGCATGTTGTTTCTGTCAGGACTGAAGGCTAACTGGAATGTCGCTCACGCTGGAGCTGGCGGTTCTTTTCTGACTGGCGTAACTCGCGGTGGTCGCAATGAGACAGAGATACTGGCAGATATTTCCATGGATCAACTGTTAGCCAACAAGCTGGGTGAAGAAACACAACTTTCATCACTCGAATTGTCCATGGATGCACCGGCTCTGGCAGGCGCCTGTACGGTAAATCTGAGCTGTGTCTATACCCATACCCTGTCCTGGCGTGGCAAGACGGAACCACTGCCGACGGAGCACAATCCTCGCGCGGTGTTTGAGAGACTTTTTGGTGACAGCGGTAGCACCGCCCAGGAAGCGCGCGCCACGCGATTGAGTCAGCAATCCAGTATTCTCGATGCGGTGCTGGACAAGCTGCACGGCCTGGAAAATAAACTGGGCGCCAGTGATCGGCATCTGGTTGCAAGCTATACCGATTCGGTGCGGGACATCGAGCGCCGCATTCAGAAAGCCGAAGAGCAAATCGATATGGAATTGCCGGCGATGGAGCAACCTGCAGGTGTTCCTATTGTGTTCGAAGAACACATGGAGTTAATGCAGGATCTGCAGGTGTTGGCCCTGCAGACTGATCTCACCCGGGTCATTACCTTCATGATGAGCAAGGAGCAGAGCGCACGGCCCTATCCGCAGATCGGAGTGCCGGATGCACATCATCCCTTGTCACATCACAACAATGCGCCGGAACTGATCGAGCGCATGTCGCTCATCAATATTCACCACACCAGCCTGTTCTCCAATTACCTGGACAAGCTGGCGGCCATTCCAGATGGTGACGGCTCCTTGCTGGATCACATGACCATTCTCTACGGCGGCGGCATATCCAATAGCACCATACATGCGGGCAACAACCTGCCCGTGTTACTGCTTGGTGGTGGTGCCGGATGGCTGCAGGGTGGCAGGCATCTGCACTATGACAATGAGCCAACCATGGCTGATCTGCACCTGAGCCTGCTGGATAAGTTCGGTGTTTATCGCGACCAGCTCGGTGGCAGCACCGGACCGCTGCCAATCTAGCGCAAGGAATTAGTGTGAAACTTTTGCGACCGCTTTTATTTTTTGTTTTCTTCTGGGCAACAACAGTCCAGGGACAAAACATGCCGCTGGTTGTTGAGCTGGCCAAGGAGTCGCGCTGGGAACAACTGTCAAACCTGCTGGCAGACGGTATCGATCCCAATCCGGTTTATGGCGACGGAACGGCAGCACTGCACTGGGCCAGCTACCACGACAATGTAGCTGCGGCGGCTGACCTGCTGCGTGTCGATGCCAATGCTAATGCCACCACCGATCTCGGCGTTACACCTCTATGGCTCGCCGCAGAGAATGGCAGTCTGGAGATGACAGAGTTGCTACTGGATGCTGGCGCCGATCCGGGCATAGCCCTGCTTTCGGGTGAGACCATTGTCATGACTGCTGCGCAGAGTGGCAACGGGGCAGTAGTGCGCGCACTATTGAGTGCAGGCGCCGACCCCAATGCGGCGGTGACGCGTGAGCAGACCGCCCTGATGTGGGCGGCTAACCGAGGTCATGCGGAGGCGGTAGCAGCTTTGATCGAACATGGTGCCGACATCGAGGCCCGTTCCCTGATCCGCGACCACTATGTGAAATCAGAAAAAGAGCAGGACAGCAACGACGACTATAAGCACTGGGTGCAACTGGGTGGTAACACGCCGCTGATGTTCGCCGCCCGCGCAGGTAATCTGGTATCCGCCAGGCATCTCATCAATGCCGGGGCTGATGTGAATGCAGTTAATGCATTTGGTACCGGTGTGCTGATTCTGGCAGCACATGGCGGCAATTCGGAGCTGGTTCGTTTGCTCATCGAAAGCGGTGCCGATGTGAACGCTGACAGTAGCGGACACACGGCTTTACACGCGGCGGTATTGCGCGGTGATCTTGCTGCTGTGAATGTGTTGCTGGATGCTGGTGCCGATCTTGAGGCATTAGTGCAGAGACGGACACCGGTACGCCGCCAGAGCACCGATTACAATTTTCATGACGCGTTGATTGGCTCCACGCCTCTGTGGTTGGCTGCAAGATTTGCCGAGCCGGAAATCATGCAGGCGTTAATCGACGCCGGTGCCGACACAGGAACAACAAATCACATGGTCTATCCTGCCCAGCGCATGGGCGAGAATTTTACTGTCGATGAAGGGGAGATTTCCCTGTTGATGGCGGCGGCGGGTATGGGCCATCGGCGACTACGGATTAGTTGGTGGACGCCGGAACGTCGCGCCGGTCAGCTCGACCGCAGCCGGGAGGAATTTATTCTCGACGCTGTAACTGTAGCTGCCCAGGCGGGCGTCGACCCCAATCTCGCTGATGCGGAAGGACAGACTGCGCTAGCTTTTGCCAAAGCCAGGCGCTATGACTCGGTGGTCGCCTTCCTGCAGGCCATCGGCGCTCGCGAGTAGCAACTTCAGACGTAAAACCACAGGCACAAAAAAGGCCGGACAGGATTTCCTGCCCGGCCCCTGACTAGCTTTAAAGGATTTACGCAGGGGTAATGTTTTCAGCCTGTGGGCCTTTCTGACCACTTACCACGGTAAATTCAACTCGCTGGCCTTCGGCCAGAGACTTGTAGCCATCGGCTTGTATTGCGCTGTAATGGGCAAATACGTCCGGGCCGCCTTCACGTTGAATAAAACCAAAACCTTTGTCTTCGTTGAACCACTTAACGGTTCCTGAAATTCTTTCTGACATGTGTCACCTCGAATATAGATAAATTTACTGCACGCCGGAACGATGCAAGCGGCAGTTCTTGCGCGTGAAAATAGGCCGTACTTTTTAACAAACTATAGGTCGAGGTACTTCAGAAGGAACATCGAACAGGGAGATTGAAGAAGTGCTTAGTTTCAAGCTGGGTGCAGCTTATAGGGTTGCTAGCTGGAGGTCAATTAGATTCGAAGGGAATTTGCTATGCCCAGAGCCTGGCCTGCCGGGGCCGAATGGTGCTGAATCGCAGCTTTAAAGGGCTTTTCAGGGGACTGAAAGGGTATCCCGTTGACTTGAATCAAGCGACTACTTATCACTCCTGATAGTCTGTAAACGGATGATAATTGGACGCGGAGGAGTATGATATGTCCAGAGAAGTTGGTGAGAAGTACAAGTGTGAAAAATGCGGTTGTGTGCTGGTTTATGAGAAGCCTTGCCCCTGTGGTGACCAGATGCGACACTCGGAAATCTGTTGTGGCGAACAGATGAAGAAAGTTGATTAACTGAACTAAGGAAAGCCCTATGAAGTTTGCTTTGAGAAATGTTGTTGTACTGGCCATTGCGCTTGGGATTACAGCCTGTAGTTCTGGCAATGGTGCGTTTCCCCAGATTGCAAATCCACCACCATTCGACTATGCCGATGGAGAGGAGTTGCGGTCCGGTATGCATCAGCTGGCATTCGAATTACAGAGACTCGATGCCGCCCTGATGGCTCAGGAAATTGAAGACTCTTATTCCCAGCAGGAAGTCATTCAGTCCCTGCGCAATATCGAGCGCATCGCGGGGACGATACGCGAGGGTGATATGAGTTCCCGACACACCTTCCTTCGTGATGACATGAGCAGTTTCCTGACTGCAGTCTCTCGGGCACGGATGAATGCGGAGGCTAACCCTGGCCGTTTCTACATGGCAGGGCGCGTTTCCGGTGCCTGCGTGAATTGCCATCGCGCCAATCAATAGGGCAAGTTAAACTAGACTGTAACGATGAGCCTGCGCCCGTGACGAGAAGTTGCGGACGCGGGTTCGTGTTCTGACAGATTTTCATTGCAGAGAGTTTGGTTTTGGAAAATTTCACTCCGGTCACCGCACTGCTCGGTGGCTTGTTAATAGGCGTTGCAGCCACCCTGTCCTTGTGGGCCAATGGCCGCATCGCGGGTATCAGCGGCATAGTTTCTGCAGCCATCACCACTGATCAGGGAGACAGGGCCTGGCGGGTACTGTTTCTGCTGGGCATGCTTTGTGGTGCGCTGGTGTTTGCCCTGGTGCGCGGTGAGGCTGCAGAACTGGATCTGCAGGTCGGTCCGATACTGACCGTCGCGGCGGGTTTGCTGGTTGGATTCGGTACGCGCCTGGGCAGCGGCTGTACCTCGGGTCATGGCATCTGTGGCTTGGCGCGATTTTCCCGTCGATCTTTTACTGCCACTCTCGTATTCATGGTCACAGCCATGATCACCGTGTATCTCACCCGGCACCTGCTGGGAGGAGTGGCCTAGATGGAAATTCGCAAAGGGCAGGCTGCAATGTTCCTCGCCGGATTATTTTTCGGTCTTGGGCTGGTTGTTTCAGGCATGTCGAATCCTGCCAAGGTAATTGGCTTTCTCGATCTTGCTGGTAACTGGGATCCGAGCCTGATCCTGGTGATGGGTGGAGGCCTGCTGGTAACTGTGCCGGCATTCCACCTGGTGTTGAAGAATCCGCGACCGCTATTTGAAGAGAAGTTTTTCCTGCCAACAGCCACCGCGATTGATCACAAGCTGGTTGGGGGAGCGGTATTATTCGGAATGGGCTGGGGGCTCGCCGGATTCTGTCCCGGTCCTGCGGTTGTGGCACTGGTTTCCCTGAATCCCCTGGTGCTCTTGTTTGTCGGCTCAATGCTGGCCGGTATGATGCTGCACTACTTCGTTCTCGAGTAGAACGGCTTCAGCTTATCGAGGCTACGCCTGCCGGCTCAATTGCCAGGCATCGTCCAGCGGTGTGAAACACAGGTTTTCCAGGCTTTGAATTAGATCCATCCTGGCTGTCGCTTCCCCTTCACTCAATGTGTCCACGCTTAATATCTGTCGATTAAACCAGATCGCTTCTTCAATGCTGATGAAATGATTTGGTTCATCAACACAACCGCTTTCGGCGTGCGCACAAGCGGAAGCGAGTTGGAACTGGTTTACCAGTTCAAGACACTTCTCACGATTTGGTTCGGCAAGACCGAATTCCAGGGGAACCAGGCTGTGACGAAGGGTTCTCCCTCGCTGCAGAGCGGTCGCTTCTTTCCCGCTTTCACTCCTGAATTGGTTTTCGTAGTCGTTGCTGCGGCGATAATCGCTCAGTTGAATCACATTGCTCATGGCAATTTCCGGTGTAAGAAACCTTTGCTTGTTAGTTTATTGTTCGGTCCTGTCGCTGCTGGCAGTCAGTGATGTCAGCAACCTGCGCCAGAGTCTGCGCAGGGATTTTCGGGGCGTCAATTTTTTATCGAAATAAAATTCAGTAGTGCTTTTTTGAAGCAAATCCCTAATTGATATCTTCAAAATTGCAGTGGATTGCAGATTTGAAATGTAGGAAATGTGCGAGTGTAGAGAAAGCTGTCAGGTTACAGATCAAACAGGAACGTTAAGGTTTGTAAGACAAGTCCGCAGCTTTGTAAGAACTATCTTACAGATTCTATTACCTTAAACAGATTGGTTTTAAACCGTAAAGTTTAATACCCGGTGCGCTGATGAAACTGCACGCTAGTTTCGACCTGGAATATTCGGCACGAATACATAAGGTTCAAATTCCATCCAGTCTGAGTCTGAGCTGGTGCGCACGATGAGTGTGTCTCCAGACTGGGTAAAGGAGACCGCTCTTTCCAGGTTCATGATATAGCGATTGAACAGTGAGGGCGCAATGCAGAGTTTGCGGGTAGTAACCAGCTCGGTAATGCTCAGTGATTCTTCCTGATGATCGTAAGTAGCCCCGGCCTGGTTGCAGTCGGCCTCAATCTGCAGGCGGTTCTCCATTCGAAAACGCAGCAGATAACTCTCGGGATTAGATGGCGTGAAAACAGTGTCATTGAAACCATGAATGGTGACCAGTTGCCAGGAAGTATTTTCCAGGCCCTGGGCAAGAGTCGCGGAGCTAAACAGGCTCAGGCAGGCTGTGAAGAGAAGAGCAATTTTATTGGTAGATTTCGTCATGGTCATTAACGGCCAAAGCATCCGGTAGCGTGTATATCCGCTGACAAGCTTACAACAGGCTGCAGTTTTCTCTCAATTGTGTGGACCTATAGCTCAGGATAGCCAGTCGGGCTGCGGCGATGCTGAGTGCGTTGTTCATAGGCATAGGCCAGTTCGATCAGCGTGCCCTCGGCATAGGGTCGGCCGACGAATTGCAGCCCACTGGGCAGGCGATCCTGCCAGAATCCCATGGGAACGGTGACGGCTGGCAAACCTGCGTCGGGAGCGAGTTGCTGGTTATTGTCGCCTTTGTATTCCTCCGCGCCGCGATCGATGTGTGCTGGTGGGTTGGACCAGGTTGGAAATACGATCGCATCCACGTTGGCTGCGTCCATCGCGCTAATGGCGTTGGCCAGTAACTGGTTGCGTTCGGGATGGTTTGGCCAGGTGGGGCAGGGCTCGTCCCAGTTATCGGGCGCGACATCGAGCGGAAACTGGGCGTAGAAATTGAATGACGAACGTGTAGCATCGGCGATCTCGCCAGTGACCAGGACATCATTCACGTCCAGCAGGGGCGGATTCTCCAGCGCGCTAAAGTACTGTCCGACGTCGTAACGGAAGCGTCCGCAAAACGGGATTGCATCACTGAGTTGTTCGAAGTCAGGGATCACGAAAGGATCGATGATCTCGGCACCGCCGCTGCGTAAGTCTTCCAGCGCGGCGAAGAACAATTCCTTGATTTCGGGATCGGCATCTTCATGATCAACCAGCGAGCGGAAAACACCGATGCGTTTACCCGCCAGACCATCCCCATTAAGGAACTCTCGATAATCGGATTCACGTCGATTGGGCTGGGCGAGAGGATCGGCGGGATCGTAGTCAGCAACTACATTAAACAGGCGCACGGCGTCTGCTACCGTGCGCGCCATTGGGCCTGCAATGTCGCGATCGAAAGACAGGGGAATCACTCCATCCCGGCTGGTCAGCCCCAGGGTTGAACGAATGCCAAACAGGGAAAGGTGGGATGAAGGGCCACGGATTGAATTTCCCGTGTCGCTGCCCATACCGGCAACGCCAAAGCTTGCAGCGACACCAGACGCAGTGCCGCCGGAGGAACCAGCCGGCACATGGTTCAGGTCATAGGCATTGGCTGTTCGACCATAGGATGATGAGATCGTCTCCCGCGGGCTGAATGCCCACTCGGCCATATTGGTCTTGGCCATTATGATCGCACCGGCTTCGCGCAAACGACGAATCATGAAGGCATCGTCGGCAGGGATGTTGTTCTTCAGTGCCAGCGAGCCACCGGTAGTCACCATGTCGAAGGTATCGAAATTATCCTTGACCAGAATTGGTGCGCAGAACAGTTCGGGCAGCTCCTCCCCGGTTTCCACCGCAGCGTCTATCTCGGCAGCATAGAGCAGTGCGCTGGGATTAATCTCTGTGATGGCATTTAGGCCTGTACTCTGATCATAGCGCTCGATACGCTGAATATAGCCATGCACCACCTCACGGCAGGTGACATCGCCGGCAAGTATCGCATCCTGAATCTCCGCAATGGTCGTCTCAACCAGAGGGATGCTGCGGGGTGGTTCGGCGCAGGCAAGCAAGATGCAACATAAGAGTGCAAGCAATGTTGCCCTTGTATTGGGGGGTTGTTTCTTCGCGAAGAATGCCATGACGTATCCTGACTCGTATGTTGTCGAGCATAACAAATAAGTCAGGATAAATTGAATGCGTGCTGCACTACCGATAGCTACCGTTGGGCAATGACGACAGTCTCACCTTTCAGGGACATGGCCATCTGCAGGACATGGAAAACCAGCAGGGCCATCAGCATGAGGGTATAGAACACCGGGTAGAGCAGACGACCCGTGGGGGATTCTTCAAAGGGCGCGGACCAGAAGTCCACGGCGATGGCGACAATTAAAAAGGCGGCGGCCGTTGCATAGTAACTCCACACGAAGGTAATTCTCGAGCGATTGAACAGGTAGGCAAAGATGGCCGCCGCAAAAGCGATTTCAGAGATCACCATAAGAATCCTGCCGAGACTGGCACTTTCATTCCCGGGATTGAGCCATGCATAGTAGGCGAGCCACTGGGAAATGCAGACGAAGAATGTCACCACGAAAATAATCAGCTGCAGGGCACGATGGCGACCGAGATCAGACTCCAGCTCCGATTGGGGCGCGGAAAGTCGAGCCTGTTCCTTTAGTGATTCCGTGCTGAGGGCAAAATACTCAGACAGTGTCTTCCAGGATGCGTTGCTTACCGGATGACCGCTTTCCACTCGCTGAATCGTGCGCAGGCTCAGGCCGGTGGTCTCTGCCAACTGCTCCTGGGAAAGATTCTTCTTTTGTCTTAGTGATCTGATAGACATATAAACCTCTCGATTGCCGTTGAAGATAGAGCGGTATTTATCCTGGCGGTGACGACAGTTTACCGTCAATTGGCCTGCAAACGGGATCGGGTAGCGATTTAGCACTGTATTTTGCCACCGGGCCCGTTTATTGTGGGTGCTTGCAGTCATCCAATAATAAGTAAACAGGACGGGCTCCCATGGAAACCAGGCGATCAATCAATCCAGGCAAGAGTCTCTCTTCGCTGCTAACTTCACTGCTGGTCATAGTTCTGTTCAGTTCAGGACAGCTGGCGGCGCAGGAGCAGGACCGGGAGGCGCTGGGTCGTCGCGGGCCTTACCAGGTGGCCTACTATTCCCAGCTACCACCGGTAGCGGAATTCAGTGCTGCAACTCTCTACTTTCCGGCAAACAAGGGTGATGATTTCGGCGGAGTTGTGGTCGCGCCCGGGTTTATCGAGCGCCAGGAAAACATTCAATGGTGGGGTGATCATCTCGCCTCCCACGGTTACGCGGTGCTGGTGATCGATACCAATGAGCCCCGCGACAATCCCGCCATACGTGCTGAAGCCTTGATGGCCGGCGTGAATCTGCTACGTACTGAGAACACGCGCATGGGCAGCAGCCTGCGCGGCAAGATAATTGAAGACCGCATGGCGATCATGGGTCACTCCATGGGCGGAGGCGGCACCCTGTTGGCAGCCAATGAGCATAGCGCCGAACTCAAGGCGGCCATACCTTTCACGCCCTGGCTGCCAGATGCGGATTTCAGTTCGGTCACTGTGCCGACATTGCTTATTGCCGGTGAGATCGATCGTATTGCTTCCGTTGCCGATCACGCACGGCCGCACTATGAGACTCTCACTGCTGCATCGCCGCGCATGTACATGGAGATAAAGGGAGGTAATCATTTTATTGCCAACAGTATGACCGAGAATGAAGGCCTGAATCCCAACATCGATGTACACGACCTGGTCGGCAGCATGGCGGTGGCGTGGCTGAAGCTATTTATGGATGGCGACGAGTCTTATCGAGACGCTATCTTTGGCGACATGCCTGTCACTGACCGCGAACGTCTCTCAGACTGGGAATTTTCTGAATAGGAATTGAAGGAAAACTACTCGGCTTCTGTAGTTGCTGATGTAGTTGGTGAATTCTTGTTTCGGTTTGCCAGGTAGTCCCCGTAGAGTTCCTCCTTGCAGGAAGGGCAGACACCGTGGGTGACCTTCTTGCCCTGATTCGATTCCATATAGTCTTCCAAACTTAACCATTCGCCGGACTTTTCCCGCACACTGCTGCAGTTGGCGCATAACGGTAGATAGGATTCCAGTTCCAGCACCCGACTCTCCAGGATCAGATGACGCTTCAGTGCGCGCAGTCGATAACGCAGGGTGAAATAGCTGAGGGCGGAAACAACGACCAGCAACAGCAGCGTTGGTATCCATTGACTGGGCTCCAGCGCAAAATTGACAGCGATCAACCAGCCCGCCAGGTAGATAGCCAATGTCGCCTGAAAGTATGTCATCGAGAGTACGCACATGGACAAGGCCAGCACCGTAAAGGCTACGGAATAGATGCCTGCGCCAGCGTCAACGATGAGATTGGTATAGGTGGCGAAGCCGTGCAGAAGCAGCAGTGCAACGCCGGTTAGTTGCGCATGCCGCTCAGGAATTCTGTTCAGGCTGCTGAGGATCAGGATAACCACATTGACCGAAAGCAGAAGCGCTCCCCACCCATAAGTCCATGCAGGTATGTCGGTGCCGAACCGAATGACGTTGCGGGCGAAGAAGATGAAGAGCAGGGCAAGCATGCCGCCACTGACTAGCGTCATTTGCTGAATCTGGACGCGGTCGGCGAGAGCACGGAGCTCCGCTTCCATCGAAGGTCTAACCTGGTCCATGTCTGGGGTGCTCCGCTGATTTCATTCTTTGTCTTATTTGCGGTCAGCTGCCGGCAGTATAGCTAATTTGGTGGGCCAGTAGTATCAGGACTTGATCGGTCAAGGGGTCGGGTCTATCACATGATATTGGGTCTGGCGCGGCTGGATGTAGTAGAAGCGCTGGCCATCATAGAAGCCATCCTCCTCCAGTTTCATTGGCAGTGGATCCTCTCCCCATTCTGGCACATGCACCTGGGCATTAAGCTCGATGGAATAGGCGGTGTTGGGCTGCATCAGGTAATCGCCGGTGCCGGGTACACCATCTTGCTGGTCCCACATGCCGATCGTGGTGCCGGCAGCGTGCCCGTGAAGGCCTATGGGGTGAGTGTAGATAATGGGGTCCAGACCTTCGTCCCGCGCCTGTTGCAGGCTGCGTCTCAGAATCTCGTTGCCGCTGCGGCCCACCAGGAAATTACTGGTGAGTATGTCCTGCAGGCGATTGCCTTCAGCCAGCGCAGCCTTCATGTAGTCGGGCACATCCGCTTCGTCGTCTCTGAGAATGTAGGCATTCTGTTGGGTATCGGTTTGCAGGTTCAGGTAGCTGATACCGAAGTCGATATGGATGTGATCGCCTTTGTAGAGTACTTCGGGATCAAGCTCGTTCTCTTCGATCTCGGCCAGTGATCTTGCCGAGCGTTCGGTTTCGATACTGGTATGAAACCAGGTATCCAGGCCCAGGTCGTTTACCCTTTGTCGAAACCACCAGGACAGGTCATCAGTGGTGGTAATGCCCGGCTCAATAACCTCTGCCGAAAAGCCTTCGCGGATAATGTCATGGGCAACAGCGACCACATCTCTATAGATCTCCATCTCTGAATCGATCCGTGTCTCCAGCCAACCCACCGCCAAAGCTTCGGCTGATTCAATGCGTTCGCGCAGTCGCTGCGGTAAGGCTGCGTTCAATGCCTGTTGTTCAGTAAAGGTCAGCCCATCAGCCAGGGCATAGTGATCAGAATAGTTGAGTGCGATGCGCTGAGGATCGGCCTCATTGAGAATGCCGGCGATGCGTTGCCATTGATCAGGCTGTTCCTCGGGATCCCAGACTCCCGGAAATACGTCACCCACGGCGTAACGTGCCACGGCCATGCGTTCGACACCACGGTCATCGCCATGATCGATAA
>CAYTLI010000007.1:31511-33954 GCA_964438455.1 uncultured Pseudohongiella sp. | reverse complement strand
AAACGGTAATTCCTTCACTCACCAATGCGGTTGCCTGCAGCACCTTCTCGGTAGTGATGAAATTGGCTTGCCCGAGCTCATCGTCATCACCCCACCTGCCCCAGTTTGATAATTCTTCCATGGCTCGCTGGAAATCTGCGTTGGTTTCCATGGGGCCGCGTTCTTGTGCGTGTACGATAAATGAAAGGTTGAATGCCAACAGGCCGATCAATAAGGTTGCTGTTTTGCGCATGGTAGTTCTCTTTGTATTTTTTATAAGTTGTTATTGACTGCTTTTTTATTGTTCTTTTTATTGTTCTTTTTATTGTTCTTCTTCTGGTTCTTCTTCGGGAGGGTTCAATTTTTCTTCCAGATCAAATTCGGCACCGCGATCCAGTGCGTGCTGAAAATGTACTCGCGCCGATTCCAGATCTTCCTGCCAGACAAAATAGTCACCGAGAGTTTCATGGGTTAGCGAGCTTTCCGGATAGTTGGCCAGGTTGAGTTGTGCAACTGCCAGGGCTGATGCCGGCTTTTCATTAGAGCGCAAACCATTGGCGTTTGCATTCATCCATCTCAGGGGCGGTAATTGTGTATAACCGAAGTGATCAGAGATATTTACAAAGTGTCCATTGATGAACGAGATGATTTCGTCCGGATTGTCCTCCCATTCCGGATCGGTAAAGCGACGAAATTCCATGCTGTGGCTGTACCAGGGAAACAGGAAACGAAAACCATCGTATTCTGAAATCAATGGCACGCTACCATGGGTATCGTCATCGTAATAAGCCCAATCAAAATTCAACCCGCTTTGCATGTCGGCTTCGGCACTGCGCGAGAACTGCAATATGGATCGAATGTGTGTTGTCCTGTCCTGGGTATCTGCTACGACTTCAGTTACACCCATACCTGCTGGCATAGTATTTGCCACGCTGACAAAGAGTGATTTGCCTCTAAAGTCACGCTCGGACAATGCTGCTTCCGCGCGATGCAAAACCGATTGCTCGTCCCACCATAAACTGGGATCGATTGCGATATAGTTTTCGAAAACTTCTGGCCTGGTAATGAGCGCCTCGATTGCCATCAGCCCACCGAGGGAGTGTCCGATGAACGTGCGATACTGGCTGGCTGGATAGTTCACTTCCACATGGGGAATGACTTCATTCTCTACGAAATCCAGGAAGGCAGTGCCACCACCGGTTGTGCCCTCTGTGTGAGTCGGTGTCAGGTCGCGCATGCGGTCGGTATTGGGAATACCAACGACAATCATCTCCGGCACGATCCGGTTTCCGTTTACAGTACTGAGCTGATAAATCATGCCGGTAACCGACCTGAAGTGGCCGTTGCCATCCAGCAGGTATACAACCGGATAGATCTGCGTATTGTTTTCATCCTGCGCGCTACGCGGCAGGTAGACCCATAGATCGCGCTCTTCTCCCAGGATGTCAGAATCAATGGTGTCGATAGTTCCGATAACGACCTGACTGTCGTCGTCAGACTCTGTTTCTGTGACGGCGGGGCTTTCCGGAGCCTCAGATGCGGGCGGCTGGCAGGCAAGCAGTGACAGGGGCAATAAAAGAAAGAACAGTCGGTACAGGTTCATGATGAACGCTCCTCTGGAAGGGGCAGTGACCGGAAATCAGAGCTTACACTTGTTGTAGAAATTAGACTAACCGGGCTTGCGACAGATGATGAAGGCTGCCTGGCCTTTGCGCTGAGGCATTTGGTATACAACCTCAAAACCGGCCTGCTCGAAAGACTCCAGCAGATCTTTGCGCTTGAGGTACTGCACCGGCGGTATGCGTCCAAATAGTCTCATCACGGGAATCAGCACACGGTAAGGGGATATTATCACGTCACCAAGACAGGCGGTTCCACTAACAAACACCCCACCCGGCTTTAGCAGCGTATACATCTTTGCTACTGCGCCTTGCGGGTCTGGTAGTAGATGCAAAAGGTTCAACGCCAACACGGCATCGAAGGATTCGGGGTCCGCCTCAAATGATTCGACAGTGGCCTGGGCGAACTCAACGTTGGTGACATTGGCATCCCTGGCTTTCTGCCTGGCAATATCGACCATTTTGGACGAGATGTCGGTACCGAGAATGTGATGCACAAAGCTGGCATGATGCAGAGCAGTGGTGCCAGTTCCGCAACCAAACTCGATCACCTTGTGTTCAGGCTGCAGGTATTGTTGCGTGAGCCTGAGTTTCTCCTGGTAAACAGCCTCATCCCGCACTGCAGATGCTGCATACTTCTCCGCGTTGTTATCCCAAAATTTTTCTGCTTGCATAACTTCTCACTGTAAAGAGATATAGACTCCGATAGCCTCGTTGGCCAGACGATCCACTTCCTCTGTGTCTTTCACATAAAAACCAATCGAGTTGTCGCCATTAATCCAATGTTCGATATCGTTGAGTGTAAGTTGCTTCAGCAAGTCCTCGCGGATCTCCGGATTACGCAT